>NZ_JBFBAA010000057.1:0-27939 GCF_040682035.1 Actinoplanes sp. NPDC051470 | reverse complement strand
GACGGGGTCTTTTCGTTGGTATGTCCCTCTCGCTGAGCGTGTTCGCTGACAGCCCATCACCAGTTATGTACCGAACCTTTGCCTACCCGCTTAGGAGTCGGTTTTGCGCTCCAGTGATAGCCGTAGCGGATCGTCACCGTCGATATGCAGTAAGCCGTCTTTTTCAGCGACTGCCAGCGCTTTGCGTACGGCTGTGCCGCTGACGAGAAGTCGCTGGGCCAGATCGTCGACGCTGGTCTCCAGCGGCAGCTGAGGAGTCCATCTCAGTAGCGCTTCGATGTCGCTGGCCACACCCGAGGTCCGATCTCCCATCTGGGAGCTTCGGGCGAACCAGGCGGGCAGTTCTCTGGTTGGATCCGGCCAGAATTGGATCAGCCAGTAGTACCCGTCGCCGTCAGCCGGTCGGCGTGCGACTCGTACACGGAACCACTCCGTGTCGCCGAGGTGAAGGTCGGCCTCACCGTAGCCGCCGGTCAGGTCCGTCAGGGTCAATTCGCCCGAGCTTGATCGGAACGGTGTTTCCAGGATCTCATCGAAGTGTGCGCGCTCCGCCGCAGGCGGCACGTCGTGCAGCTCAATACGCACTGTGTGGTCGGACAGGTCAGGGGCCTGAGCAGCGACCCAGCCGGCGCCCGATCCGGCGAATGCCCCGGTCGGCATGTCTCCGCGATCGCGGTGATGCGGCATTTGTGGGTCCTCGTTCGGGTCCCACGCCTGGTTCGTGTCCGCGAGGATCAAGATCCCGTAGTCCGGATGGTAGTCGTCAGTTTCGAACGCTCGCATCACAGCCACGAGGCCCAGGCTATAAAACTCCCGTTGGCGGCGGGCTCGAGAGCGCAACCTGTAGCGGCCGTCGAGGAGTGTTGCACGCTGCCGTGGCCTCCACCATCTCCGTGATGCGACCGGTCGGGGCCAGTGATGAGGCATCCGATCATCGGCGGTTCAGGACGTCGGCCAGGCATGCTCGTCAGCCACGGAGCGTGACAGCACGTCGCCGACCACGGCGCGCTCTCGGCGGCAGATGAGGACGCCAAGATCGTCGCGATTTGGACAGGGCCGCATCGTTCGACTCTGACTCTCCTTGGTCCTGGGTTGGGGGTTCGGGTGGGGTGCTCCGGCGACGTGCGGTGAACAGAGGTCCGTTGCTTGTCAAGGCCGGTAGGCGGCGAGGAAGGTCCGTACGGCATGGTCGGCGTGGCGGTCGAGGTCCACTGTGGCCGGGGTTTCCTCGACGCCGAGGAGCATGGCCCGGTTCAGTGGTTCGGCCATCACGAGCCAGTTGAATTGGGTCGCTGCCAGGTGTGGGTCTTCGGCGCTGAGCATGCCGTCGGCGGTGAGTTTGTCGAAGATCGACGCGAGGGTGACGATCGTGCGTCCGGGGCCGCGGTCGTAGAAGATTCTTCCGAGCGCGGGGAACCGCGCCAGTTCGGCGATGACGAGCCGGCGCAGCCGTAGCAGGTGCGGCTGCATCACCAGGCCCAGCTGGCAGCGGGCCAGGGCGCGCAGATCGGCTTCCAGGTCATCGGTGCGGCCGAGCGCGAGGACTTCTTGCTGGACCACATTGCTGGCGTGGTCGACGGTGCTCGTTACGACCTCGGTGAACAGGGTTGATTTGTCGGCGAAGTGCCGGTAGATCGTCAGCTTTGATACCTCGGCGAGTGCCGCGACCTGGTCCATGGTTGTGCTGGCGTAGCCCTCGCGCAGGAATACGACCGTCGCCGCTGACAGGATTGCGCGGCGCTTGCGGGCCGAGCGGGTCTCCGGTGGGCTCACTGGCCTCGACCCGGCGCTGCACCTGCCACGGTCAGTACTATACCGTCTAGTTTTGCGAGTACTGGTCAGTTTACTTTGGGAGGGATCGTGTCGGCACCGCGAAGGGTCACCCGTGTACTGCTCGACGGGCTCGGTATCGGGGAGTGCCCGCGCTGGCACGACGACAGGTTGTGGTTCTGCAACTGGGGCGCCAACCAGATCGTCGCGGTCGACGTCGAGGGCAACAGCGAGGTGGTGATGGACGACGCCACGGTGTCCCCGCACTCCATCGACTGGCTGCCCGACGGCAGGCTGCTGATCGTTCCGGGCACGGCCAACTGCGGGGTGCGGCTGCTGGTGCAGGATGCGGACGGATCCCTCACCCCGTATGGACACCTCGACGGGCTGCCGAGCGGGTTCAACGAGATCACCGTCGACGGTCGCGGCAACGTCTACGTCAACGGCGCCGACTTCGACTTCCTGGCGTTCCTCGACCGGGCGATGAAAGACATGGCCGCGGGTGACCAGACTCCGCTGCACCAGCGCCCGGACTTCGTGCCCGGCTACATCGCATTGATCACACCGGACGGCAAAGCGCGGCAGGTGGCCAACGACATCGCCTTCCCCAACGGGATGGTGGTCACCCCGGACAACCGCACCCTGATCATCTCGGAATCCTTCACCGGCACTCTCACCGCGTTCGACATCGCCGAGGACGGGCAGCTGTCGAACCGGCGGGTGTTCGCCGACGGCCTTGGCCCGGACGGAATCTGCATCGACGCAGAGGGCGCGGTCTGGACCTCCCAAGGGCAACGGGACTGCGTACGGGTGGCCGAAGGCGGCAAGATCCTCGACCGCGTCGAACTGGACCGCGACCCGTTCGCCTGCATGCTCGGCGGCCCGGACGGACAAACGCTGTTCATCATGGCCGCGGTGTGGAACCCGGAGAATCCCTTCGGCGGCCCAAGAACAGGACAGGTACTCGCTACCGAGGCACCCGCCCCACACGTCGGCTGGCCCTGATCACCTGGTCCCGGACCCCCGGTCTCGGCACCAGCCACCTACTCCACGACCAACATGAGGCTTCGTCCCACAGAGCCCGCCCCGCGAATGCACGCTCATCGGCAGTTCAGCACGTCGGACCGCCGCGCGTACCAACCACTGAGCGTCACGCTCGTCGTTGGCCGGCACGCGCCGTCGGCGGCATGACCGAGCATTAGGCGCAGCGCCAGCACGATGGGCCGCCAGGACTATGTGACGTCTCGAGAACCGTAGGCGAAGGCGCCCTGACGGTAGCGAGACAAGATGCTTGTCGCCACTTCCTCCGGAGTCCCCCTTGGCTCGATGATCAGGTGCCGGGCGTCGATGCGGGCTTGCTCGAACTGTTCGTGCATGTACCGTGTACCGGGCTCGTCGTCACGGTGGCCCTCCCGGGTGGTGACGTTCTGCACGCAGCGTTCTACCGAGGGCAGCAGAACGGCGTAATGCAACTCGTCCAGTCCTGTGGCTTCGAAGAAGGTCGGCAGGAACCATGGCCCCATGACTCCGTCGAAGACGGACTGGTATCCCCCCTGCGCGAACTTCCCAGCTGCCGCACCCGAGGCGCGGATGACCGTTTGGTTCTGATCCTTCGCCTCTGGCCGCCACGGCTTCTGCGCACCCTGGTCCAGGAAGCGGAAGAAGGCGTCTCCGCGGATCAGGACGCTAGGCGAGAGACGGGAAGAAGCGATGGAGCTGACGGTCGACTTCCCGGCTCCGGGTGGCCCGGCGATGACAAGCAGAGTGGACATGCGGCTCTGTGTATCCGCATCGCACGGCGTTATCAAGGCAGTATCGGAGACGCTGAGGTCACCATCCGGCGATCGGGCGCCGACCCCATCCGTCAGGCATCTGTCCATGGTCGCTCATTGCGTCTTGATGGCTTACCAGCCGGCTCAATCGGATGCCCTCATCTCGGCATGTCCGGGAACGTGATCATCCGTGATGGTGAGCCTGGATTTCTGGAGTGCCGTCGGCCAGGCGCTCGGCGATGAAGGTTCGCCACCCGGCGATCGTTGCGGGTGTGGTGTGGGCGTGCTGGCCGGGCTCGGTGACCAGGCGCTTGATCGGGGATCCGATCAGGTCGAACAGGTCCCGTTGGCCGTCGCGGGGG
The DNA here is from genome assembly GCF_040682035.1 of Actinoplanes sp. NPDC051470. Classification (NCBI taxonomy): domain Bacteria; kingdom Bacillati; phylum Actinomycetota; class Actinomycetes; order Micromonosporales; family Micromonosporaceae; genus Actinoplanes; species Actinoplanes sp. NPDC051470. The sequence goes on along the minus strand of NZ_JBFBAA010000057.1, from coordinate 24,035 downwards.
AAGATCTCGTCGTCGTGCTGGACGTGGAACAGCAGCGGCGCGGTGATGCGTCCGGCGTCTGCGGTGACCCGGTCCGGCGCCGCCATGGCGGGATTCATGGCGGCGCACTGCTGTAGACCGAACTTCCCGATGACCACGGCGCGCATCCGGTCGTTCATGTCGGCTGCCAGGGCGAGGCCGAACCGCGCTGCCATGGACATGCCGAGATAGGCGAGCCTGCCGAGGTCGGTCTGACCACACGCCGTGACAGTATCGACGGCTGCCCTCCAGTCTTCAACCATCCGGTCCAGGGCCACCTCGATCCCGACCTCGGCGATCCTGGCCTGATACTGCGCGGCCGGCATCGCGACCGGCACCCGCTCGCCGTGGTAGGGACCGTCGATCGCGACCTCGGCGCATCCGGCATGGCCGACGAACCAGCGGGCATGCTCGACCACCCGGCCGCCGCGCTTGTGCCCGCTGCCACCATGGCCCACCAGCACCAGCGGTACCGGGACCGATATTGACGGCGGCAGCCACAACACGCCGGGAACACAGCGGCCCGAACGGGTCGTATGAAAGGGCCGCTCGACAACACCGTCGACGACCTGATCGTCAAACCACTCAATGTCCGGCTGCACGACACCATTCCATCAGCCAGCTGACGGTGCCGTGGCCCGGCATCCACACAACGCCTCACCATGCGTAACCGCCACTTCAGCGCGGCAGTGAGCAACTCGCGGCAGATGAGGTTGCTGAAGCACGGGCGACGAGCTCCTGGATGTAGGCGCGGCCGGCCGCGGTGTCGCCGTCGAGCTGGATCGTGCCGGGGTGGGTGTTCTGCACAAAGAACTCCCACTGGGCCTGCAGCCGCTCGCCCCCGGCGCGGATCTCCTCCCGGCCGACGAGTTCGGCGGGGATGTTCGGCATCCGCAGCGTGCCGTCGTCGGTGAACAGCGCCGCGAGGCGGGCGCGGTCGCGCATCATCGCCGCGTCGGTGAACTCGCCGCGCAACGCCTCGATCTCGACGCGGTCCGCGATCGCCTGAAAGTCCGTCATCGGTGTCCCCTGCTCATTGGATGATGGGTTCGTGGGAGCCGCTGGGTCATGACCACCCGAGCGATCATCAGCGAGCGACGTCAGTTGATCAATCTGGCCTACCGGCTGCTGGGCTCGCTGGCCGAGGCCGAAGACGCCGTGCAGGAGACGTATGCCCGCTGGTATGCCCTGCCCCGCGACCAGCAGGAGGCCATCGAGTTTCCCAGTGCCTGGCTGACTACGGTCACCAGCCGCATCTGCTTCAACCTGCTGGGCTCGGCCCGGGCCCGCCGGGAGCGCTACGTGGGCGAGTGGCTCCCGGAGCCGCTGCCCGACCGCACGGAGTGGACCGGCGGTACCCCGGCCGACCCATCCGACCGGGTCACGCTCGACGAGTCGGTCAACATGGCGTTTCTCGTCATGCTCGAGTTGATGACCCCGGCCGAACGCGTCGCGTTCATCCTCCACGACGTCTTCCGCTACCCGTTCGCCGAAATCGCCGAGATCGTCGGCCGTACCCCGGCGGCGTGCCGCCAGCTGGCGTCCTCGGCCCGCCGCCGCATCCGCGCCGCTCAGGCTCCCGCGACCCCGGCGGTCCGGCAGGCCGCCGTTGTCCGGGCCTTTAAGGCGGCCTGGGAGGCCAAGGACGTCGATGTTCTCATCGGTCTGCTCGACTCCGACGCCACGGCGATCGCCGACGGCGGCGGCCTAGCCACGACCTTCCTGCATTCGATCGAAGGCGCTGCGCAGATCGCCCGCGCCTGGGTCGAGATCGCTCGCCGGGCCCCAAGGGACATGACGTTCCTGGAACGCACTGTCAACGGCCGGCCCGGCCTGGTCGCCCAACAGAACGGCCGCACCCTGACTGTGTTCGCGTTCGCCGTCGCCGACGACCGGATCAGGTGCATCTGGGTAGTCCGCAACCCGGAGAAACTCCGGCTCTGGACGACGGGCTGATGCGGCGTTCAGCGCCGGTCGATGATGCTCTCGGGATCCGGGAACTCGTCTTCGTGCGCGTACTGCACCATCTGGATCAGGCACAGCTCCACATCGCCCTGGGACACGAAATTGTCCAGGTTTGAGCGACCAGCAAGGCCGTAGTACCGACGCCCCAGAGCGCACGATGCCAGCCGCCCCGGTCGTGGTCAGGATCGGCGCCCGAGCTCACCGGCGACGGTCTCGCAGGCCTCCTGCCAGACGGCGTCGTAGCTGACCCAGTACGGATCCAATGCTCTGCTCGACCGCTGCTCGGTGGGAAACGCACGCTCATGCCGCAATCCGGTGCGCTGAGGATTCTCGACGGCGGGTCACGATTAGTGCCGGCGGCAGTCCGGCCCGGACCTCGAACGAGGGGAGGTACGGGGGTGCTGGCCTCGTCCGCAGCTCAGTCGCTTTCCGGTACAGGCTCCATCACGTCTCTCCAGACGCGGTCTCCCCACGGGTTGCCAACGATACCCAGACGTCCGGCCACGACCTCATCAACGAAGTCCGGGCGTTCGACCCCGACCGATTGCTCGGACCACCACAAAGAGTCGCACTCCGTACAGACGAAGAAGCGCGAGCCGTCGTCCCTGAATCGGTACGGGCGAATCCAATCTTGGCCGCACGTGGGGCACGGCGTGCGAGGAGTCATGACGGCCAACCTATCGTGCGACCATCCTGTAGGCAGGCCGTCAACAACAGTCATGCGACGTCCTCTTCTGCCGCCGAGCGCGCGTGCCAGCCCTGACGCGGCTGTCACGCGGAGTGACCGTTGGCTGCGTCGGTCCCGTGCGCGCTCATGCCGAGAACAGTGCGCCGTGGCGATCGATCGCGGCTGTGCCTGGACTGAGCTTTACGGCTCCGGAAAGGCAATCAGTGTCGGGTAATCAGGACGACGGTGTCGAGGATCCTCTGCCAATCGAGCTCCCGCAGTGGCTTGTCGGCCAGCTTGCCCATGGCGGCCATGGCGCGCAGCAGCCGCCGTCGAGTATCTGTCGCGGGTGCCTTTGCGGCTTGGGCCAACCGCGTCGTCTCAGCCAGGAACTGTGGCGATTTCGAGAAGTGCACCAGCGTGTCGGGCAGGGTCAGTACCGCTGACTCCACTTCCTGGTGGCGCTGCACGGTAAGACGCACACCGAGCACGGCCGTGAGACGGTTGACGGCGGACAGCGTCGGGTTGCCCCGGCCGTTCTCAAGATTCGCTATGTACGGCACCGACAGACCGGCCTCTGCCGCGACGGAGGCAATCGTGCGTCCGGAGCTCACTCGCTGATCGCGGAGCAGACTCCCGAGTTCGTTTATCTCCATAGAATATATCTTGCCATGGACTATCTCCAGGAAATAGTCTCCGGACGTGATGACTGCCGTCCTGCGCCAACGCGACTTCCGCCGGATGTGGACAGCCACGACGATCGACTCGTTCGGGTCATGGCTGCTGGTCATGGCGGTGCCGTTGCAGGTCTTCATGCTGACGGGCTCGGCGATCTCCTCGGGCATGGCCCTCGCTGTGCAAGCCGCGCCTGCAGTGTTGATCGGCCCCTGGGCGGGCGCCGTCATCGACCGTTGGAACCGCAAGAAGGTCCTCGTGTGGGCGAACCTCACCAGCGCGGCCGGGGTCACCCTCATGCTGGCAGCCAATACCCCGGCTCACGTCGAGCTCATCTTCGTCGGGCTGTTCGTCGAGAGCACCGCCGTGTGCTTCCTGCAACCCGCCCTGCGGGCAGTCACCCCGACCCTGATGGACAACGAGCGAGACCTCGCCTCGGCCAACTCGCTGTCCGCCTTCAGCGACAGCTCCCTGCGGATGATCGGGCCGCTGCTCGGAACCTTCCTGGTCGCCCAAGGCTGGTTCGAAGCCGTGGTGATCACCGACGCCCTCTCCTACGTTGTCGCCGCCGCGGTCCTCAACCGGATCACGATCGAGGCCACCGCCTCCCCCGCAGAGCGAGCCGCACCCGTCGCCCACGACCTGCGCGACGGTCTACGCCAGGTCTCGTGCCAGCCCTTGCTGCGCGGGCTGCTTGCCAGCAGCTGGATCTACTGGACCGGCAACGCCGCGCTGACCGCATTACTGGTCCCCTTCACCGCACACCGGCTGAACGCCAGCGGGGTCGCTCTGGGCTACCTGATCACCGGCCTCGGCGTCGGCTACCTCGCCGGATCCGCGATCAGCCGACCCTTGATCCTGCGGTACACCACTCGCACCATCCTGACTGTCACCTACACCTCGGTGGGACTCTGCTTCCTGGTGATGGTCAATGCCACCACGTTGCCGGTCGCTGTGGCTGCCGTGACTGCCGCCGGCGTCCCCGGAGTCGTAGCGCTGATCACCGTCGGACACCGCCTCCAAACCGCGACGCCCAACGCCATGCTCGGCCGAGTCGCAGCCACCTTCCACACCAGCGACGCCATCGCCGCAGTCACCGGCGCCCTCGCCGCCGCATCAGCAGTAGCTGCACTCTCACTTACTACGGCAATGAACGTCTTCAGCGCAGTGGTACTCATCGCCGGAGCGACGGCAGCCACTCTGCCCGCTCAAGAACCGCACTCTGCGACAACCTAGGCGGGGGGACACGGCCATCGCGTTCTGAAGATTCGCGGCAAGGGCGATAAGACCGTCCTCATCCCACTACCACCGGCGGTGGCCCGGGCAATCAACCAAGCCGTCGATGGCCGTGACCACGGGCCGATCCTCCGCGACGTCTACGGCGACAGGGTGGACCGGCACGCCACGACCTGCCGTCTGAAGGCCTTGGCCGAAGGGGCAGGAATCCGGATCGCGAGGATGCGCCCGCACATGCTCAGGCACACATTCGTTACGACCATGCTCGACGCCGGCGTCAGCCTCCGCGACGTGCAGATCGCGGCCCGCCACGCCGACTCCCGCACAACCATGCGCTACGACCGGGGCCCGCAAGAACCTCGACCAGCACCCTAACTACAACAACTACAACGTCGCCGCCTACATGGCATCTGGTGCATGATCAGCCAACACGCAGTAGCCGATGTCAGTGCGCCGGATCGATGTCGAGTCAGCCCCGCAGCGGGATCCGATAGGTCGAAACATGCGAGGGTGAGTCGGCGGTGAATTCAACTGATTCTGACGGTCTCCGGCGGCCCCACCCGGACGGTCTGCTGTGGCCCCGCCGGGGTTGAGGCGTGCGGTGGTGTGACGGCTTGATTTGGCCCCACGTCGGCGTCCGGCGGTGCCTCAGATCAGTTACCGGGTGTTAGGTGTGCGATGAGGACTGCTCCCGGAGAGCTCTCATCTGGACCGAAGACCATCTGCGCATTGACCGTGAAACCGGCGTCGCGCAACCAGGCGGACATTTGCTCGGGCCGACGGCGATGGACGTGGACCTTCATCGGATGGCCGCCATAGCCCTCAGTCTTCAGCCGGGACTGGTCGCCGACATGGAAGCCGATCAACACTGGCCCGCCCGGTCGCAGCACACGCCGGAAATGTTCGAGGACTGTGGGGATTACATCGTCCGGGATGTGGATCAGCGACCAGAAAGCCAGCAGAGCGGCGACCGATCCGTCGGCAAGCTGAAGATCCGTCATCGAGCCCACCTCGAACCGTAAGCCGGGGTGGTCCTGCCGGGCGATGTCGACCATCGCGGGCGACAGGTCCGCGCCGAATGCCTCGACACCGAGGTCGTGGAGGTGGGCGGTGACGTGTCCAGGGCCGCAGCCGAGATCGGCCACCGGCCCGCCGCCAGCGGCGTGGACCAGGTCTGCGAACAGCGCCAGTGCAGCACGCAGATATGGTTCCCTCGCCAAGGAATTGCGGACGAAGTCGGCGTAACTGCCGGCGACGGTGTCGTATGACGTCCGGGTGTCGACAATCCAGCCGTCTGTCCTTTCGCCTGGCCCTGAAGTGTTGCCGTCTGCGAGCACCGCAATCTCCCCCATTGTCACCGGAGACTGGTTCGATCTCCGGCCGCGCACGGTATCAGCCTGCGCAGATGACACCGAACAACGCGTGAGGTCCAGCCCGGAGGACGTGGTGTGACGGCGGACCTTCCAGGGTTCCCTGGTCAGAAGGGCTGTTCGCTGGGGTTGGCCGGTGGTGGGTTCGCTGGGTCGCGGGTTGCCATTGGTCGATGTCTTCGGGCCAGGGTGCGGGCCGGCCGTCGTCGTCCCAGAAGCCGGTCTCGGTGCCGGCGGCGAGCAGGGCCGCGTTGAGTGCTTCGCGTTCGGCTGGTGTGGGGATGGCGGGATCGCTCATGAAGCGAGTCAGTCCGTGGCCGTGGCGAGGGTCTTCTGGCGGGCGTGGGCCAGACGGTAGGAGTCGGTGCCGGTCTCGATGATGTTGCCTCCGAAGGTGAGCCGGTCGACGATCGCCGCGCAGAGCCGCGGGTCGGTGAACGTCTTGGTCCAGCCCGAGAACGACTCGTTCGACGCGATCGCGACGCTGTTCTTCTCCTCGCGTTCGGTCAAGACCTGGAACAGCAGTTCGGCGCCGCGCCGGTCCAGTTCCATATAGCCGAGCTCATCGATGCAGAGCAAATCGACCCGGCCGTAACGGGCGATGGTCTTGTTGAGCACCTTCTCGTCGGCGGCCTCGACGAGTTCGTTGACCAGTTTCGCTGCGAGGACGTAGCGGACTCGGAAGCCTTCCATCGCAGCGGCGGTGCCGAGGCCGATGAGCAGGTGGGACTTGCCGGTGCCGGAGTCGCCGATCAGGCAGAACGGCTCACCGGAACGGACCCAGCCGCAGCCGGCGAGGGTGTTGATGGTGGCCGGGTTGATGCTTGGGTTCGCGTCGAAGTCGAAGTCGGTGAGCCACTTCTCCCGCGGGAACCCGGCGCCCTTGATGCGGCGTTCGGAGCGGCGCCGGTCGCGGTCTTCGCACTCGGCCAGGAGCAGTTCGGCAAGGAACCCACGGTAGGTGAGCTGCTCCTTCTCGGCGACGGTGATCAGCTCACCGACCCGGTTGCGCATGGTGGGCAGCCGCAGCATGCGGCAGGCCTGGTCGACGGCGGCTTCGGCGGCGGGTTCGGTCAGGACGCGGCGGGGACGGTTCACGACACTTCTCCTTGCTGTGGTGGTGCGGGTCCTGCCGCGCGGCGGCGTAGCAGTTGGTCGTATTGCGCGACCGAGGGCAACGGCCTGGAGTCCGGTGGCAGCGCGGCCAGCCGGCGCTCGGTCAGGCTCACCACCCGCCGCTGGTCCCGGGCGGTGGTCACCGGTTCAGCGCCGGTGCTGCCCGGGTCGGGCCGGCTGACCTGCTGCGCCCGGCGTGCCTCCATCGCGACAACGTCCGCGCTGGTGGCCCCGGCATGCAAGGCGATCGTGATCCCGGCGATCACGTCCGCAGCCGGCAACCGGCGGTGCAGCAGCAGAACATCAATCAGCGCCCGCGTGCCGTCGGCGTCACCGTGGGCCTTCACCGCGGCCGCCCAGAACGCCTCGTGCGCCATTGTGAATCCCCGGACTCGCGGGCCTGCGCCAGCGCGGTCGACCCGGGCAGCGCGTCCGGCTTTCGCAGCAGCACCTCCAGGTAGTGGTCCAGGACGAACGTCTGGGACTTCTTGACCACCGACCGTTCATGCCGGGCGATCTCGGTGCGGCCGTCGAAGACGACGACCTCGGACGCGCGCAGCACCACCCGGACGGTCAGGCCAATGAACCGGGCCGGCACCGAGTAGTGCGACTGGCGGATCCCGACCAGCCCATAGCGGTTCACCTTCGGCGTCAGCACCCGACCCGGCTCGAATCGGTCGACGGGCAGCGTGGCCAGCAGTGGCTGCTCGACGCCGAAGTCCTGCCCAATCGTCCGCACCCGGTGCTCAAGGCGCCGGTCGTCGTCGGCCCGGTCCGAGTCCTCGATCATCGCGTTGAGCTCTGCGAGGGAAGTGACCTCCGGGACCGGGACCAAATGATTTCTGCGGAATCGGCCGATGTCGCCTTCGACGCCGCCCTTCTCGTGAGCCCGGCGATGCCCGGCATGCAGTAGAACGCCTCGAAGCCCATGGTCGAGCGGAACAGCACCCACCGCTGGCTCTCGGCGCGGGCCCGGCCGAACAGAACGCGTGACACCGCCGAACGCAGATTGTCGTAGCGGATCTTCACCGTCGGCATGCCGCCCAGCACGTCGAACGCGTGCAGGTGGCCCTCTATGAACGCCTCCTGCCCCTGCGAGGCGAACGCTCGGTGCACTGCCTTGCCCGAATACGACAGCCGCAGCGCGAACAGGTAGACCTTCGTCGGGACACCAGCCAGCCGGATCCACAACTCGCCAAAGTCCACCTCGGCTTCCTCACCCGGCCGGTGTGTCTGCACGATGAACGCCTCCTGCCGGCCACGGCCGGCCTCCGCCGCCAGTTCCGCCGCCGCACCGCGACGTAATCGCGCACCGTCGAGTACGACAAGTCCCCGGCCGCGTTCTCCGCGACCAACCGCGCCAGCACCCGGCGCACCGTGTGGCGCTGCTTGCGGGGCGCGGTCAGATCCGCCGTCAACATCGCGTCGATCGCCGCTTTGAACGGCTCCAGCCTCGGCGCCGCCCGCACCGGCGTCTTCCGCGCCGGTGGCGGCTCCGCCGAATCAACCGCCTGCCGCACTACCCGCCGGTGCACCCCATACCGCTCCGAGAGGCCACGAAGCGAGACGCCCCGCCGGTAGTCCCGGCGAATCGCCTCGAACAGCTCCACACGCGACCGGGCCATCCGACGGCCTCCCACTACGGAGAGTTGATACTGCCAGCTCCGCGCGCGGTGGGGCCAAATCAAGCCGTCACAAAATCCGATTCACTCGACCGGTGGGGCCAGTTCAAGCCGTCCGGGTGGGGCCGCCGGAGACCGTCAGAATCACCCCGGCGCCGGCCGGGTCGCCCGCCGGTACGGACGGAGATCCGGGCGCTGATGCTGCGCCTGGCGAAGGAGAATCCGAGCTGGGGCCATCGCCGCATCCAGGGTGAATTGGTCGGCCTGGGTTACCGGGTGGCGGCCAGCACCGTGTGGTCCATCCTGACCAACGCCGGCGTGGATCCGGCACCGCGGCGCACCGGTGCGACCTGGACGCAGGTCCTGAGCGTGCAGGCCAAGGGGATCCTGGCCTGCGATTTCCTGCACGTCGACACGATTGGGTTGACCCGCATCTACGTGCTGTTCCTGATCGAGATCGGCACCCGCCGAGTGCACATCCTCGGCGCGACGACCCATCCGAGTGGACAGTGGGTGGCTCAGCAGGCCCGCAACCTGATGCAGGACCTGGGGAGCGGGCCGCGCAGTTCCGGTTCCTGATCCGCGACCGGGACACCAAGTACACCAGTGTCTTCGACGAGACGTTCACCAGCGAAGGCATCGAAGTCCTGCGCAGTCCACCGCAGGCACCGCGGGCGAACGCATACGCTGAACGCTGGGTGCGCACGGTCCGTCGCGAGTGTTTGGACCGGATGCTGATCTACCACCCCCGGCACCTGCTGGCCGTCCTGGCCGAGTTCGTCGAGCACTATAACGAGCACCGGCCGCACCAGAGCCGGGACCAACGCCCACCCGACGCCGTGGACACCTTGCCTGCCGTCGTCGACCTCGCCTCCGCGCGGATCCGCCGCAGGAAGGTCCTCAACGGACCGATCAGCGAATACTCGCAGGCAGCGTAGCCCGAACCGTATTTCCGAGCGGTACACCCTCGATTCGGCGGACGCGTCACGGCATGGACAGATCGCCCGCCCCCGTCGGCACTGGACACGGGCGCCGATCGGCTGAACGTCGGCAGTGCCCTGGGCGCGCAGGTGCCAGTGATGTCTCTGCTCCGCGTGCTGCTGTCCGGATTGAGGATGCGGCACCTATTGTCTGGGCGGGCAGTTCTGGGCGCGGTGATGCGGCCGATTGCTCGGCTCCCCAGGGACGAAACAACACAGCAGACGATCCGTTCGGCGACGGCCGATCCGCTGGCTACGATCGCCGTATGCGCACTCAGAGTGCGCACCGGTGCGGATTGTGGGGGTTCAAGTCCCCCCTCGGACACACATTAAGCACACGGCCGAGATCGGTAGACACGATCTCGGCCACCACTGTCTTCGGGCCAGGTTTGTAGGTCATCCGCAGCCCAAGCCGGCTGTAAAGCTCCGCCTTATCGCGCGGATCAGCCTCCCTGAGGACGCCCAGTAAGCTTCCTAGGCCGTTGACTATCGCCGCGATTTGATCATCGTTGAGTCGCTGCGGCGGTGTCGCGCTCACCCGGAGAGCGGCCTCGGCGGTTCCCCTAACGGTCGACGCCTCGCGGATCCAGCCGGCGATGAGCGTCGGGTCGCCTCCGGCGTCCAGCGTCGCCCGGTAGCGCTCGATCTTGGTGTCGCAGTCCGTGATCGTCTGGCGCAGACGCTCGCTCTCGTCGTTCGCCCGGTGGGCGACCATCTCGGCCCGGTGGTGCGCGTCGGCCAGGGCGCGCAGGTTCGCTCCCAGCGTCCGGCCGTCGAGTTCCGTGCTGAGGAACCTGTCGACGGGGTCGGTGATGGCGTCCTCACGCAGATACAGCATGGGCGGATGCGCGACCTCGTGTTGGCGCACGAAGTCCCGCGACGCCTTGCAGCGGTAGTAGAGGCGTCCGTGGTTGAGGTTGCCGACCATGTGACGTCCGCAGAGCCCGCAGTCGATCAGGCCGCGGAACAGGTAAGGACGGGTGCTCCGTCGCGGCGCCCTGCCCTGCTCGCCGTTCGTGCCGCGGACCTTAATCGTCGCCTGCGCTCGCTGGTAGAGGTCGGTCGTGATCAGCGGGGTATGGGCCTCGCTCTTCGACCAGACCCACTCGCTCTCGTCGTTCCACCGGTGCTTGTTCTCGTGGCCGAGCGCGATGTCCTCGACATCGATCAAGTCCTCGTCGGTACGTTGCTTGTTCCAGACCTGCCGACCCGTGTAGCGCGGGTTCCGAAGAATCGCGCGGATGGCGGTCGTCTCCCAGACCTCGGTATTGCGATGAGGGTTACGCGCCCGGTCGTAGGCGGACGGGCACGGGATGCCGTCCTGTGTGAGTCCGCGGGCGATCGAGGTCATGCCTCGGCCGGCGGCGTACTCCTCGAAGATCCGGCGGACGACCGGCGCGGTAACGGGGTCCTTTTCGAGGCGGTGCAGGCGCTTGCCCTCGGCGGCCTTGCCGGGGTTGGGGTGCGGGCCGGCGTCGGCCAGCTCGTATCCGTAAGGCGGTCGCCCACCGAGGAACCGACCTTCCAACTCGGTCTGCGACTTCATCGCGGACCGAACGCGGATCTTGATCCGGTTGCGCTCCCCCTTGCTCATGCCGCCATAGAGCGCCATGACGAGATCGTGCGCGTCCGAGCCCGGATCAATGGCGCCACCGACCTCGGGCACCCAGAGCCCGACGCCGTAGTGCACGAACACAGGGAACGTCATGCCGAACTGGCTGCCGTAGAAAGCGCGCTGCGGCTCACCAATGACCACCGCGTCGAAGTCACGGCCGGCGCTCTTGGTCGCGTCGAGCAGCCGCAGCGCCTCGGGTCGACGCTTCCATGGCAGCGAGCGGGACGAGCCGATGTCGAAGAACTCGGCCACTACCTCTCCGCCGGCCGGCTCGATGAGGCTGCGAGCGCGGGATAGCTGCCAGCCTTTCGACGCCTGCGGATCCTGCTGATCCTCGGTCGACACACGTCCGTAGAACGCGAACCTCGTCATGTCGATCGATTCTTCCGAGCCCGGTCGATGATGCGCCACAGGACATCTGCCGCCGCTTCCGAGAGCGGGACTTCTAGGGACGTCTTGACCTGCGCATCTTCGATGACCAGCGTTTTCGTCCTTCGTATACTGCGATTTCTCCCTTCGTCGTTGGTCTCGTCCGTGGTGATCATCTGGCCTCCCTTCTCCTCGAAGCGGTGTCCGCGCGGACGTCCGTCCGTCGTCCGTCCGCGCTGATCGGCGCAGACGCGCGCGAGCGGACGGACGTCCGCGCGGACGTTCATGTCAGGCCCGCCAACGTCCACGGGCAACCTGCCGCGCTTGCCCGCCCGCCGCGAGCGCCTGGAGTCGCTCGTAGATCCAGGTGCGCCCCATTCCCGTGACCTGCATGAGGTCGGGAACCGTCATCCCTTCCTCAGGTGCGCCGGCCAGCGCCAAGGTGAGCGCCTGTTCAGGGTCGGATCCGGCCGGAAGGTCCGCCGGTCTGCTCTTCGGCGAGTCGATGGCGGCCTGAGAGAGCGCATCGAGTTCGGGCCGCTGGTCGGCATACCGCGCGACCGTTGTCCGAACGTCCTCGTCCGTGACGAGGTAAGCACGGGCGCGGCGAGGCTGGTTGTGCCCGTCAGCCAGTAGATAGAACTTCCCTGGTGCATCGAGCGTGTGCGCGTGCCAGCCGGCGGCCAACATGCCCTTGTCCAAGATGAGGTCGACGTCGCGGCGTTCCCGGACCCTGAGGCACACGCGGACGCTCATCTGTGAACGCAGGGCCCCACCTCCCATTGCCTTCTGCGTTGGACGTTGGGTCGCCGCGAGCAGGTCTACAGCCACCGCACGGCCTCGTCTGGCAATCGACTCTGCGTGCCCAGCAGCGTCCGGTGCGGTGTCGACGAGTTCCGCGTACTCGTCGATGACAATCACCAGCGCCGGCGCGGCTGACGTTGGTTTCCAAACACGGCTGTTGTCACGGCCCGATCCGTCTGCACGAGCGTCGAGAATGGCAACGGCGTCGGCCAGCAGTCGTGCCGCTTCCTCCGGTGTCGTAGCGAGCCGATCGAGGCACGACGCCCAGGGCCGCAGCTCCATGCCGCCCTTCAGGTCGATCCCCCACAGCACGACATCGGAGCAGGCGACCAGGTTGCCCAAGAAGACGTTGAGGACGCCGCTCTTCCCAGAGTCCGTGGTGCCACCGATCAGCACGTGCCGCCGCAGCACCGAGACGCGAACCGACGTCGCGTCCTCGAAGACCCCGAGGTCGATCGGATCAGCGATCGACCGAGCACGCTGGCTTTTCCAGCCGATGGCACCGGCGTGGGGATCCGAGGCCAGGACGCGCATCGTCAGCCGGCCGGCATGGGACGGGTCCTGCTCGACTCGGACCGCACCGGGTCGGGTTCCCAAGGCGGATTCGATGGCTGGCACGTGCGAGATAGCGTCCGCGACGCTCTGCCCTGGGCGCAACGCCATGCGGGCACGCCACCCCCATGTGTCCACAGCAGCGGACATGATGCGCGACCCAGCAAGGCCAGTCGCCTCTGCGACGTCGGGCCAGGCATTGATGACCCGATCAACCTTCACCCGAGCGCGGCGCCTTCTGTGCGCCCACCAGGGCACCGCAAGTACGAGCGTGCTCACGACGAGCATCGTCGGCAATGGCGACCGCGCCGGACCGAATGCGGTCCCGGCGGCAAGCCACGCACCGATCGCAGCGATGACGGTTGAGGCGTAGATGCGCTCGCTCGTCCGGCCGAGCCGCCAAGGGATGCCCCACAGTCCGGCAGCGATCGCCACAGCGGCAGCGACGCCGCCGATCCAAGGCCAGGCGCCGGGATGGTTGTGGTGCAGAAGCAACGCGGCCACGAAATGCGCACAGGCGGTTGTGAGCGGCGCGAGTTCGGAGCGGTAGCGGAACAGTGCCCGCCCGATCGCTGTGATGGCAACGAGGAGAAGCGGTTCGTCCGGGACGAGCATGAGCGGCTGCGGATTGCGCCGGCTCCAGCGTCGGTGTCGCCGCCCGTACGCCCTCACCGGTGTCCCTGCTCGCCGTAGGGCGTCCAAGGGCGGTGTTGGGCGACCTCGTCCCGGAGGTAGCCGTTTGGGTCGGACTCTCCGTCGCGCTCGGCCGCGAGCGAAGCACGGGCAGCGGCGAGCAGGTTGGCGAAGTCGAGCCGGAAGCGAGCCAACAGGGCCGCAGACCGTTGGATCTCGGCGAGCATCACTGGGATGTCGGCCAGGGCAGTCGAGACGGCCACGCGGGTAGGCCTATCGTAGGCCGCGTGAAGATGGTTGGCGATGACCTCCAGGTCGATGGTTGTGTGTGGCTTAGTCATGAGGGGGTTGGGCCTCCTTCCGATCGGTGGATTCGGTGGCAAGTTGTCGCCGGAGCTCGGTCGCCTTCGGTCCGGCGATGCGCAGCGCCTCGCGCAACGCGTCTCGTGTGATGGGTTGCCCGCGGTGAGCGGTCCGGTACTTGGTGTCGGCCTCGCGTGCGGCCTTCAAGAGATCGAAGTCCGAGCGCGGCCTCACGCGGCGGGTCCGGGACTTGGGACGGGACCGGGTCCCGTTCTGAGCGGCCGGCGCGGTAGCGGCCTCCGCGATCGGAGCGGTCCGGAGCGCGTGCAAATGGGCAGTCAGGCCGAGTACGGCCGCCGGGACTGCACCGACGAGCACGATGATCGGCCAAGAAATCGTGAGCAGGCCGCTCGCGACGAGGTGATAGCCAGCGTTGCCGACGATGCTTCGTAGCGATGGCGCCAATGGCGTTGGCGCGGGCGAACCGTCGCGCTCGGCCAGCGGCCGGTGTCCCGGCCAGCCAGACGCGAGCCGACGTCATCGCGTATGCGTCGATCGTGATGGGAAGCAGCCAGGCGAGCCGCGCCGGCCACCCAGCGACCTCGGCCAGGCCGCGGAGTCCAGCGAAGCTGGCGATCGCCGACGAAGCGGCGGCCACCGCCATGCCCGCCATCACCCAGCCGTCGCGGACTTCTTGAGGACGTCCCATGCGTCAGAGATCCAGTCCGGCGACGAACCGGGCGAAGGCCCTCAGGCCGTCGCCGATCGCCGGACCGATCGAGGACGAGGCGAGGAAGTAGCCGAACGCTGCGCAGATGGCGGCCTGCCACAGCGGCAGACGTGCGTACAGCCAGAGCAGGTAGACGAAGATGCCGAGCAGGACGACAGCGGAGACGGCGACCGTCATGCGTCACTGCCGTCCTGGCGCCGCGAGCGCCGGCCCCGGCGACTACGGAAACCGCGGTCCGCCCCGCCGTGCGTGCCGCGAGCCTGATGCCTGCGGTTGTAGCGGATCCGGGCGACGCACTTCCGGCACAGGGCCGGGTGTCCCCCGCCGAGCTGCGCGCCGCAGGGGCAGGTCGGGACTTCGCTGGTGAAGTTCTGGGTGTCCATGGCGAGATCTCCTCTCAGTCCGTCGAGGCGAGTGCCGCATCGACGCCATTGAGAGTGCGATCAGAGGACGGGACGTGATCAGGTCACAGCTGGACGTGTCCAAGACATCTCGCCTAATGTGGACAGGCCGCATGGACGTCCTGACGGGAAGACGATGCCGAACGAGCGACTACGCACCGCAATGTTGGAACGAGGCATCACCCCGTCCGTCCTGGCGGACACGCTCAAGGTCGACCCCAAAAGCGTCGAGCGCTGGATCAGCGGCCGTACGCCCTACCGACGCCACCGCTACGCCGTAGCGGCCCACCTGGGCGTCGACGAGGTATACCTCTGGCCCGACGCGCTGAGCCCCGACCAGGTGGCCGGCGTCAGCGAGAGCGAGATCATCAACATCTACCCGCACCGCTGGACAGTCCCCGGCGACCTCTGGCGCAACTTCTTCGACAACGCCCAGCGAGAGATCGGAGTCCTGGTCTACAGCGGCCTTTTCCTGTCCGAGGATGCCGGCGTACGCCGAATCTTCCGCGAGAAGGCCGACGCCGGAGCGCGCGTCCGCATCCTGCTCGGAGACCCCACCTCCGAGGTAGTCGAGCAACGCAACGCCGAAGAGGGCATCGAAAGCCTCTCAGCGAAGATCAAGAACGCGATCGTGATGTACCGCCCGCTGCTCAGCCTCGACAACGTCGAGTGCCGCCTACACCGCACCGTGCTCTACAACTCGATCTACCGCGCCGACGAACAACTCCTGGTCAACACCCACATCTACAGCTTCCCAGCGTCCGAAGCCCCCGTCCTCCACCTACGTCGCGTAGCCGGCGGCAACATGGTGACGACATACATGAACAGCTTCGACAACGCATGGGACGGCGCCACACCGCTGGAATGAGGCAGACGTGGGACGACGCATCGACTTCTACAACGACCCCAAGGCCCCAAAGGCGAACAGTATCGTCCCCTCAGCCAACGTGGTCGTGGTCAACGACGAGGGCGCCATCCTGCTGATCCGCCGCTCCGACAACGACAACTGGGCACTCCCCGGCGGCGGCATGGATCTTGGTGAGTCGTTACCGGAGACGGCGGTACGCGAGACAGCCGAGGAGACCGGCATCAAGGTAGAGGTCACCGGCATGGTCGGCATCTACACCGACCCGCGCCACGTCATCCTCTACACCAGCAACAACGAGGTACGACAAGAGTTCTCGGCCGTCTTCACCGCACGGCCAATCGGAGGCAGGCCGACGCCGAGCGACGAGTCAACCGAGGTCCGCTGGGTGCCTCCAGCCGAGGTCGGGGCCCTGCCGATGGACCGTTCGATGCGGATGCGGGTAGACCACTACTTTATGGCGCCAGGAAACGTTCATCTTGGATAGCGACGCGATCAGCGCGCTCGCCGACTCGTTCGGCGCGGTAGGCACCGTCGGCGCCTTCCTGGTCGGCTTCCTGCTCCTACGCCGAGAGCACCGCCGAGAGGCCGAACGCGCCGAGGACGACCGCCGCGCCCAGGCGGAGCGGATCAGCGCCTGGATCGAGCTGAAGCGGAAGCTCGACGGCACCCGCGACCTGGCCTTCCACATCCACAACGCGAGCGCAATGCCGATCTACGAGGTCGAGCTGCCCCTCCCCTCCCACGGCGACCAGCAGCCCAGCTCAGAGTTCATCGGCCTCGTCCCACCAGGCCAGACCATCCAGCGACCAGCGCCAACAGAATGGCTGCGCTCGTACGTCGAGCCAGAACCCGTACAGATCGAGTTCTTGGACAGCGCTGGCCGCAGATGGAGCCGCGACGAGCAGGGAGCGCTGTCCCGCGCCGAGTGAGTTCAATCCCCGTCAAGGGCGGCAGTGATCATCTGAACCGACCCGATGATCAGCGGACTAGCCTCGCGCATCGTCTTCGTGACGAGATGCTCGTCCCCGTAACGGGTGAAGATCTCAGAAAGCCGTTGCTCAACGTCGACAGGCTCGCCATCCGGAGTAGTAGTCATGTCGGCATACGTGATCGCATCCACCAACACCCCGCCTACCGGCGGAAACTCCGACAGAAAATCATCGGCCAGTCCCCTGTTCCGCGCCTCGATCGTCGCGCAAGAGTGATGGGCGACCAGCCGGCACACGAGTTGATCAACCTGGGCGACGTCTCGCAGAAACCGAGCACCGTCAAGCTGGTGCATCCCAGTCACGACCAGGTCAGGCGCATACCCCACGTCATGCAGCCAGGCGGCGGCAACCAGCTCGACCGCATTCTCGCCAACCAGGTGCGCAACCGACTCAGCCTTACGCCCAACACCCTGACTATGCGACCACCGCCGCGGGATCGACTCGCCCAGCAACCGACGCGCAAGGTCACGGGCACGTTCGATCTGATCCACATGGGCAGATTAACGAACGTCCCGAAAGACGGCGCGATAGTCGCTACCTGTCGTTGTCCCGCTCAGCCTGCGATCCCCGCGGACGAGCACCGCCTACAAGCGCAGCAGCAAGACGATCAGCAACAGCCGGCACGACGTCTCCGATGTGCACCACCGCGCTGCCCTGCCGACCCAAAGCGTCCCGCAACGACGGAAGCTCCTGCCCCACGTCAAAGCCGGCATCTTCAAGCGCAAGCGCCAGGCGATCCGCAGCCGCTCGCGCCGCATCTTCGCCCCTGGCGTCCTCTTCGCTCATCACCAACCACCGATCGCTCAAGTCCTGCTCGCTTGCCCATGAGTCTCAACCGGAGGTAACGGAGTGTGAACCACGGCGTAGGGACGTCTAGGGACTTCTTGGCTATGCTGACCCGAACCCCACCACCGGGAGGACGCAATGAAAGGTCCCCTGTCCCGAGCATTGCTCGCCGCCGGCCTAACCGTCATCGACGTAGCCGCCCAGCTGAGCGTTGACCCGAAGACAGTGAACCGCTGGCTAACCGGCCGCCTGCCCTACCCCCGCCACCGAGCCGCCCTGGCCGCCCTAACCGGTTGGCCCGAACGCGACCTATGGCCAGGCATAGACGCCCGCGCCCAGGCAGTGCCCAACACCAACGAGGTCCTAGCCGTCTACTCCCAACGCTGCTCAGTCCCACCAGACACGTGGCGCCGGCTCCTGTTCCGAGCCGGACAAGAGATCGACATCCTGGCCTACAGCAGCCTCTTTCTGGCAGAGGACGCAGGCGCCCAAGCAATCCTCCGAGCCAAGGCCCGTGCCGGCGTACGCATCCGCATCGCCCTGGGCGACCCGAACGGAGCCCACATCGCCCGGCGAAGCAACGACGAGGGCATCGACGGGATGATGTCCGCCCGCATCGCCAACGCCTTAGTCCTCTTCGAGTCTCTGGCCAGTGAGCCAGGGGTCTCGCTGAGGCTCCACGACACTGTGCTCTACAACTCGATCTACCGCTCCGACAACGACCTAATGGTCAACACCCACATCTTCGCCTGCGCCGCTTCGCGGACGCCTGTGATCCACCTACGGAGAGCCAGCCGAGAAGGCATGGCAGCGACCTACGCCGCATCCTTCGAGCGGGTCTGGTCCGCCGCTCACGAGCCGCGAGCCCACCAAATCAGCCGATCGTAGGCTGCCTCGATGGTCATCCCTGGTTGATCGTCCAACAGATCTGCCAGGTACAGGTTCATGTAGATCACTTTCCCAAGCCGATCCGTCGTCGCACTCAAGTCGTCCTTAGTCGAAAGGCAGGGCCACGGGTTGCCGCACGACCGACATAGCCAGGACGGCCGGGCCGGGCCGTGCTCAACATCCACTTGCCGGCGGACGCCCTTACGAGCCATGAACAGACGCACGAAGAGGCACCGAACCCGCAGCGTCACGACGCCTGAGCCGCCGCGCCCTCTACATATGTAGACGTACAGCATTAGCTTCCTCCGCATTGGGTTGGGCAAAAAGGTCCGGCCGCATGGGATGAGCCCACATAGCCGGACCTCGATCACCGTTGCCACCTGCCCCCGTGTTGCTAAGGGTGCGTGGTGACCCATGAAGCATGGCTGCCTCGGCGTGGTTCGTAGCATCTCCGCCATGCAGCTAGGTGCCCAACCACATCTGAAAGGACGTCCAACGGGCGTCTTGACGTCCCGCCTCGCGGTGCTGGAGGACGGTCAGCTTCGACGCCCTGACCGCCGCGCAGAGACCGGGCCTCGCCGCTTCTTGATCATGCATTTCGTTGATCCGGCCGAGCAGGCCAGCTCAGCCCCGGGTCTTCTCTTTGGCGAACCAACGCCGGTCGAAGCCTCGGGCCGATTGATGACCACGTGAGGAAGTAGCCGGAGGCTGCACAGACCGTGGAGCGCAGGAGGCGTGCGTACCGCCAGAGCAAGGCTCTGAATCAACAGGCGCGCATTCCGTAGGCGACGCGCATTCGTACCGATAGTATCTGGGCCAGCGCCACAGGGGGATACATAACATGGCATTAGAAGATCAGCTGGCCAGCTGGACAGGACCGTCAAGCGAGACCGAGAAGAATAAGCAGGAACGTACTGAACGCATGATTAGGGAAGCGGTGAGGGCACATGCTGGCTTCGCAGGATGCGATATTTCCGTGTACACCAAAGGCTCTTATGCGAATAACACCAACGTAAAAGCGGATAGTGACGTTGATGTCGCTGTCCAATGCAACGAGGTCCGGTACTGGGGAGAAGCTGAAAAGGGAGCTCACCCGCCCGCCGACTCATACCACGGAATCTGGACGCCCAAAAAGCTTAGATCCGAACTTCAACAAGCTTTAGAGAATAAATTTCCCGGACAAGTAGACTCTGCCGGTTCTACAGCATTTCGCATAAACTCCAATACGGCGCGCGTAGACGCCGATGTCGTTCCATGCTTCGACTATCGCTACTACTTTTCTAACACCAATTACCGGGACGGCTCCAAAGTTTTCAAGAAGGATGGAAGCCCCCTAATCAACTATCCTGTCCAACAACTCGCAAACGGAAAGTCTAAGAATGGTAGGACGAGGCAGTACTACAAGAAAGCCGTTCGAATTATGAAGCGCGTCGAGAATGCAATGGCTATAAAAGGGGACCACAGAGAGGTGCCGTCCTTCTTCGTAGAATGTCTTGTTTATAACTGCCCAGACAAGATTTTTCTTGCACCTACTTGGACCGAAACTGTACGCCGGGCAATCTACCATATTTGGGAAGGATTAGATGGGGCAGAACCAGAGGTTGAGTCGGAAAGATGGTTGGAGGTGAGCGAATGTAAGTATCTCTTCCATAGTGGCCAGGCTTGGAACCCGGGAGACGGACGCGACTTCGCGAAGGCAGCCTGGAATTATCTTGGGCTATCCTCATGAATCGCTCAATCACGATCCGCGTCGTTGCCTCGACGGTTGTGGCCGTTTTGTCTATCGGTGCATGGGTTCAAGACGGCAAGCCGGATCTCACGCCGTTCAAATTCTTCTCTGCCGCAGTGTTGGTCAGCACCGGCATCTTTTTACTTTGGGATTTCTGGCTTTGGCAACTAAAGCTCATCCAAAAGATCCCAAAAGTCCCGCGAAGCGTAAGGGGTACCTGGAAGGGTACCCTCACATCTTTCTGGGTTGACCCTCAGACCGGCGAAAGACCGGGCCAAAAGGTTGTTTACCTGACAGTGCGCCAAACTGGATCTGCTATTACCATCCGGCTGCTGACTGACGAGTCCCGCTCAGTATCAGCATTGGCGGAGCTTGCCGAAATTGACGGGCAAGTGTCCGTCAGATACTTGTACCTGAGTAAGCCAGATTTGAGTGTCGAACATCGCAGCAGGATCCACCACGGATCCACTGTGCTCGACGTCTCCGGTCGACCAGCTCAGCGCCTTAAAGGACGCTACTGGACAGATCGTGACAGCAAGGGCGAGTTAGAGTTTGCATTGCGTAGCGAAAAGATTGCAGACGACTACCTAGAGGCCTCCAGCTATTTCGAGAGCTAATACTGCATCAAGACGGATATCGACTCAAGCAAAGCAGTGAGTGCGTAGGTCATTGATCTGAGTCAGCCACTCTCTCGCTTGCGCGTCGCCATGTCAGCCCGTCTGTAGGAAAGTCCTGCATTCCCTGTACGACTTCGACAGCGTTGTCGAGCGGCCCAGCTCGTTTGGTGCACGCCTACGAAAGATAGAAGCAGCAACAACAGCCTAGAATTGGAGCGCCTTTGTCGATACAGTTGTGGGAGAAGGATTGGACCTTTCGGCATCTTCTAGAGACGGGTGCGCGCTCGGCGCTAGACGCCGCTGGTTTCGCCGGCCGCATCAATGCCTATCTCGTCGGACTGCCTGTTGACGACCAAGATATCGCCACAGTCGAACGACGCACTTCGAGCAACCGTGACGATCCGAAAAATATCACTAGTCGGCTGAGGCTCGACGCGATCGAGGCTATTGTGCAGGATCTCGGTGGCTCAGAACCGCAAGATCGGGCCGACCGCCGATATAGCTTAGCCCTGGAACAGCACCTCAACTATTTGCATTCCGGACTGGGCTGGCATTATTTCGTGGCTCCCCAGTCGGCGCGGATAGCAGACCGTTACGTCTACGGCGTCCTGGGCGTTGCCGAGGATGAGCTGTACAATGCCCCCGCCCATTACAGGTTCGGCTCCGACGGCAAGGGGCATGAAATGACGCTTGCGCAATGCGTTGTTCAGCACGTGCTGGAGCAGTCCGCTCTGTACTTGGCAGCAGATTATCAAGGCTATTCCGCTTCTGGGCTTGCCGTTCGCAAATTCGAGATACTCCGAACGGCGGCAGCGCGATTCGTGGCCGCGGCTCTGGATCCAACCGGCTTCAAGTACGAACGCGATGGCGACATCCTTCTCAGTCGCATTTCCGCCCTTCCGTATGAAGGCAGGGAAGGTCAAGGATCGATCACCATTGCAGATCCGGAGGATCCCTTCGTTGAACCCAGGATCACGATCGAACCAGCGGTGCCGGTGACTGATCTACAAGCCGTCCGGAAGTTGATGGAGGCTACATCACCTTCAATTGGACTGCTGATGCACCAGCAGAGGATTTTTGGTCTGGGCGGCCTTCGCTCGGAGGAGTCGAAGGCCACCAGCGTCGAGCACACGACCATCAGATTCACGGGACGTGGAACATGGCAACTCTGGCAGGGTGACCGGATGCTGTTGAGAGTCAAGGACGGCTTGGTCCAGCAGGGATCCTTGGCAGATTCTCCAATCGATACGGAACTGCCCGAGGTGATCGACTGGCTGATGCCCGAAGCCGACACCGTCGAGTTGCAGCGGCTGGCCCGCGCGGCCGCGAGAAATAGGCACGGAGCGATGCTGGTGATTGCTGCGGATGCGGAGCAGGAAGCTCAGCGGCTGATGCCTCAGGCGTGGAGGACCGTGCCCGCAGTTCTAGACAATGAGCTGACCGAGCAACTCACGGCGATGGACGGCGCGATCCTGGTCGACATGGCGGGCAGGTGTCACGCGATCGGCGTAATCTTGGATGGCGTGGCCGCCGGCGCAGGGAACCCGGGACGGGGAAGTCGCTACAACAATCCGGTGCGCTATCTGGGAACAGCGCGGGCAGGCGGTCTTCTTCCCCGCGCGATCACGGTTATCTACAGCACGGACGGCGCCGTGAACGTCCTTCCTGAACGGCCGCGAAAGGTGGACCGCAAGCTTATCGATCACCTCGTGCAACGCCTCTGTCATCACGCTGAAGTCAGTCACCCTGACCTGTACGATCTCGGCGTAACTGTCAACTCTCTGATCGTTCATCGTTTCTATCTGCTCGCCAACGACTGCGACAACGCCAATCGCTCCTTGAGTAGACTCTATGAGTCCCTTAGCGACTGGCCAGAGCGCAGAATATTGACGGCCAATTTTCGCCCAGATGATCGGATGAGTCCAAGCAAATTTTATTTTTCATCGTGAACGCAAATGCACTGACACGTTGGGCGGGGCTCACGATCAGCAGCTCCCGCACCGCGATCGCGGTGTGAATATCGCCCGCGTTGGGCTCGGATACGTTAACCCCCACCAAGGTCATTCACGCTTGAGTGAACTTGGTGGGGGCCGATGTTATGCCGCAGATCGGACGGCGTCATCGGGAGCGCAGACGCCTCTCGGCTCGGGTACGGGCACGCTGCTCGACCACCTCCCAGCCATGATCAGCCTGACCTGATCTGGTCCATATCCCCAGTCATGCAGCATCGAGCGAACATCCGCAGATGTGCACGTCAACATCGCGAAGGTCTCACCGTCTGCTGGCAACAGGTCGACCATCTCGATTCCGAAAAGCTCCCCACCGAGTCGGATGCCCACGTCGATGCCTGCCGGCAGTCCCACGATCAGCGCCAGTAGTTCCTCTCGCAACATGCGGATCCCCTCTCGTCGCACAACCCATGAGGACGAGCGTTCAGCGCAGGTTTCCCGACGAACACCCCTTCCATCCGGACGTCTTGCGGCATCTCGACGTCCCCGGCATCGAGGTAACAGAGCTGGCCGCACCTCGTGTCCATGAGAGACCCGCTCGTCAACACGATGGGGTGACGAGCTGCACTGGCACATTGGGCGGGGCTTACGATCAGATCGGCAGCTCACGCACACATATCGCGGCGTGAATATCACTCGTGTCGGGCCTCGGACACTCAAAATCCGCACGGGTGCGTAGAAACCCGTGTTCGTGTTCAGAGATATCTGAACACCCTTCTTCCCTTCGCACAGTGCCGCGTCCCGCGGCCATCCGGCGGGGGTGGTCCATGTGAGCACCCCCGTGGTCGCACCTGTCATCCCGGCGAGTGATCCGGCCGTGCGTCCGAAGGACGCCCCGGCCCAGGTAGCTCGCGGGCCGCTGCCGCTGCCCGCCCTGGACGCGGCCGTCCCTGTACCGTTCGAAAATCCGGCTTCGGTTACGCAGCCTGGGAATACTCGTTGATCAGCCCGTTGAGGACGCGCCGGCGGCGTACTCGCACGGTGGCAAGATCCGTGACCGGCACGGGGCACGCGTCCTGAGTGGGCGGGCGTTGTTCACGGCTTTGATGCGGCCGGTGCTCGTTGTAGTGACGGACGTACTCGTCGAGCGTGG
>NZ_JBFBAA010000056.1:3144-30642 GCF_040682035.1 Actinoplanes sp. NPDC051470 | reverse complement strand
CAGGGTGTTCTGCTTACCTTTCACCTCCGACTTCAACGCCCCGAACTTCGGCGACGCCGCCGCCGGCGGCCGCGACAACCGCTGCACCGGCACCGGCGGCCCGGCGTCCGTCGCCGGCACGGCGGGCGCGGACGCGGACGCGGGCGGCCGTGACAGGCGTTGCACCGGAGCCGGCGGCGCGGCCGCGGTGACCGGAGCGGGCTGGTGAACGCCGGCCGGAGCCGTTGTCGTGGCAGAGTCCTCAGGTGGGGCGGCGGCTTCGGGCCCGACCAGACGCTGGACCGGTGCGACGGCGTCGTGCTCCCCGGCCGGATCGGCGGGATGGACCAGGCCCTCGGACTCGATCACCGGGGCAGCCGGCGCCTGAGCGGTCGCGCGCCGCTGAGCGATCATGCCCGCCAGCGCCCGGTTACCCGCGGCGGACTGGATACGTTGGGCCGTACCCACGGTGAAGGGCCGCGCTGCCGGCGCGCGGCGCGCGGCGGCCGGCGCCTCGGGCGCTCGCTCCTCGCTCGGAACCGGTGTGAGCGGCGTGCGGCGTTCCGGGTCCCGGTCCTCGGTCGATGCCTTCGCCATCCGTCCCCCCGTGAGCTGGACGAACACCGATCGTGGCCCGCGCCAGGGTGAAGAATCACTGCCAACCGAACCAATCTGAGGGCATTCGACCTTGCCCGAAAGGGCAACGATCAAAAGCTGTCGTGACTCGGGTCAGCGGCGCCCGTGAGCCGAAACGCGGCCACCACGGCGGCCGGGGTCAGGGGTGGGCTGTGCCGAGGACGCCGATCAGGGCTGTCGCGACGCGAGCCGGGCGGTCGGTGATTCGCTGGGCCTCGGCGGTCAGCAGGGTCAGGTGGAGGATCGCGCCTGTGCGGCCGGCCCGTCGTGCGGCGGTTACCCGGGCGGTGAGGGCTGTGGCCACGGGCTGGGTTATGCGGGCGGCGCTGCGCTGCGCGGAGACGCCCACCCGGACGTAGCCCTCGCGGATCAGATGCTCGTGCGTCTGGAGCCAGTCGACCTCCTGGTCCCACTGGTTGGAGACGTTGTTCCACTCGGCGATCACCGTGCCGTTGAACCTGTTCGGCGCGACCGGGCGGCGGACGACGAGCCGCATGGCGTACGGGTTGCCGGTGTCGATCACGGTCCCGTCCGCGGCGTAGCGGGTCGCCTCGCCGGCGAGGAAGAACTCCTGCTCGACGTAGCCGGCCCGGGCCAGGTCGACGTCGGTGGCGAGGAAGGGGTAGCCGCGCGCGGGGACGAAAGTCGCCTATGGCCGTCCATCGAGGAACATCCGCAACCTGGTCATGGTGGACGCGTCGTCGCCCGGCACCCGGCCGTTGATCGCCCGGCACACCCAGCCCAGGCGCATCGCGATATCGGCCGCCGGGACCAGGTCATCGCCGCCGAACGGCTTCAGGTAGGCGGCCAGGAACGGCGCGGTGTCGACCGAGTTCTCCATGTCGTCGAGCCCCCACGCCAGGCCACCCTGGATGGTCACCGCCATCGAGAAGAACGGGTGGGACACGCACGCGTCACCCCAGTCCAGCACGAGGTGGCGGCCGTCCCGCACGAACACCTGACCGTCGTGCAGGTCATCGTGTTGCAACAGTTCCGGGATCCCGTACGCGTCGAGCTCGGCACAAAGCGCCTCCACCACCGGCAGCGCATCGTGGAACCGCGGCTCCGCACCCACCTCGTCGACCAGCTTCACGTAGGCGGCCGGCAACGTCGCGAGGCGCATGTCCGGCACACCGGCGGCGAGCAGATCGTCGACCTCACCGGTCAGATCAAGCTGCACCGACGCGTACCGTGACAACACATCCAGCCACCGATCGAGACTGCCCTCCCGGCCGCTGACGCTCCGCAACGACTCCCCCGCGTCCGCCATCAGCATCCACCCGGCCGCGACATCCGCCCCGATCAGCGGCGGAACCACATCGGGCCGGCGCGAGCTGACCCGCTCGACAATGACCACCTCATGTCGCAGCGACTCGTCGTTGGCCTTGAACCAGACATCCCCACCGGAGGTCGGCACCCGCATGACGGTCGACCAGGGCCGGACGTGCGGTTGCTCGATCTCGCCGGTGCGCTCGACCCGCTCGTCGATCCAGTCCTGAGCCCGCCCCAGCCATGCCGCATCCCGCCAACGCCCCGCATCCACGGCAGCACTCTAAGCGCCTCGCCCCGCCGCACCCACCGATTTCCCCCAGCCCAGCCGAGTCGACCTTGACTCCCGCCGGGGCGTCCCCCGCGCACCGCCACCTCCCCCACCCAGGCACTGGGTGGGCGCAAAAGTAGCGGCCGGGTACGACACATTCGGGCGGCTGTCCACCGGCAGGTGAGCCCGGCACAACCGCCATACGCGCAGCGGCGAAAGCCCCTACCAGGGCGCGAAGGCGTTGGCCGCCGGCGGCGCAAGGGTCGGGCAATGGCGCTTGATCACCGTGCTCATCGTGTTCTGCTCGACCCAGTCCAGGCCGAACTGGGTGTAGATCTCGGGACGGTAGTCGACCGTGAGGAAGCGGTCGCTCTGGAGGCGGCGGGACGCCATCAGGATGAAGACCCGGAACGCCGTGTCGGAGAAGCCGAAACCGGCCGGCGGGGTCTCCGCGAACATGCCGACCATCGTGTCGACCTCGTCGATGGTGCGGTAGACGCCGCGCAGGCGACGAACCGTGTCCGGGTTGGCGCTGAGGTCTTCCCAGCGGGTGATGCGCGGCATGTGCAGGCCGGCCCGGAAGTCGTTGTAGCGCGGGACCCCGCGGCGCCGGGAGCGGACCAGGTCGACCACCGACAGGTCGATCAGCTCGCCCTCGCGTTCGAGGTTCATCAGCGTACGCGGATAGTTGTGCAAGGTGATCGCGCCGGGGTGGGCGGTGCCGAACGAGTGCAGCACGTTCGTCAGGCCGATGGCCCGCAGCTCGTCGTCGGCCTTGGCGCCCAGCAGGTCGGCGAGGCCACGGGGGCCGGCCGCCCCGAACGAGAAGTCGTCCGGCAGCAGCGGGTGCATGCGGTAGACGGTGACGAAGTCCTCGGTCAGCGAGTACGGCGCCGCGTGATGGTCGGGTGTGGTGTGCGGGATCCCGTGCAGGGCGTGCACATCGGTGAGCCATACCCCGAACCGGGTCAGCCATTCGGAGGAGGAGGACGGGACGCCGCTCCAGTTGATGTTCATGCCCTTGTACAGGGTGTCGGTGGCCAGGATGGCCGGCGTCCACTCCACCGTGTGGATCTTGGCGATCAGGGCGGCCACGATCAGGCGCGCGGTCTGGTAGATCCGCTCCTCGTCCCAGCCGGGGTTGCGGGCCAGCAGTTCGTCGCACAGCACGTTGTGCTCCCGCGCGAACAGGGTGTGCAGGCTGCCCAGGCCCGTCCACCACGCCTCGTTGAACCCGGTCACCTCGGCGCCGCTGACGTCCGTCGGCAGGTAGCCGGCGGACGTGAGCCGCAGCTTCGCCCCGTCCCGCAGAGCCTGGGCCGCCGCGATGGAGGTGCCGTACACCTCGGAGCCGTCCCACCAGTGTGAGGCGACGTTGGCGAACGCCCCGTTGGGCAGCGCGATGTTCCCGCCGATCCGCATCGTCGGTTCGAGCGGCCCGCCCGGCGTGTTGGCCCAGCCAGGAAGAGAAGAGGGCAACGGCACGTGTACGTCGTCCACGCCGAGCTTGTGCCGCCGGTGCACCACCCAGTCGTGCACCTGGAACTGGATCCACGTGGCGGCCAGGATGTTCAGCGACGTCGCGGGGATGAACTCCTCGCGCCGCAGCAGCTCGCGGCTGACCGTGATCGGGTTGGGCGTGTCGTGCCGGTCGGTGCGCGGGTCGGCCGGCATGTTGCGCCCGAAGGCGGCGCCGACCGCGCCCATCCGCGGGTCCGACAGGTCGTTCGAGCTGCCGTCGTGGGTGCGGAAGGCGCGCTCGGCGTCGGTCGGCCCGGGCGGCACCTTGCGTACGCGCGGAGGCGCCTCAGGTGCCTCGGTGTCGATCAGGTTGTCCCGGCGCAGCACGTCCCGGAACGCCGACAGGTTGAGCAGCGCCAGTGGCCCCGGCACCCGGTGCCAGGGGACGAACCGGTTGACGACGCCGAAGATCCGCCCGAACAGGCCGGCGAAGACGGTGTTACGGAGCGGCACGTCGGTGACGAACCGTTCCCGGTTGCGGTGCGCGGCGCTCGCGTCGTAGACGAACCGGCGCAGCCGGTTGAGGTTGCCGAGCGGCCGGAACTCCTCGGTCGTGTTCCAGGGATTGAAACTTGGGTTCACCGCCGATGGTCGCGTACCCCGCGGGATGGTCAGCACCGCGACAACCTCGGGCGGCGCCGACGGAGCGCTCCAGTCGACCGATCCGTCCTCGATGGGCGTGGATTTCGGGTCGCGGAACCGTTGCACGCACAGTTCGAAGCGAACGTTCCCACCGGCGAGGCGGCGCACCATTTCGGCGGTGAGGAAGTCGGGGTCGTCAGAGGGCGGAGCGGGCGCCGGCGCTGTGTCCGCGACCGGCCGCAGCAGATACAGCACGGCGTTGTCACCCCAGCGGATCGGCGTGGGGGTCGCATATGTCAGAGCTGTCACGCTGGAAATCTTTACCCGGGATCGCAGGATGCTCCTGAGCATATGGATGGCCGCGCGGGGTCCGACGACGAACGGGAGCCGAAGTGTGCTCAGCACGCGTGACAATCCGGTGCCCGCGGTGAAGGCAGCGAAGGGTGCGAATTCCTTGGCGTTGCGGGCGCCGACCCGCCCGCTGGTCATCGTGAGGTCGTGCTGCTCGTCCGAAGAGACCGTGATGCGCATGGCGACGCCACGCATGTCGGCGGAGCGGTCGTCGCGAAGCCGGCCCTCGGAGTTACTGAACCGGACCATGGCCGGGTAGGTCGCGCCCGGCTGGGCAAATCCGACGCGCAGGTCGGGGGCCAGATCGTCGGCGAACCGTAGTGAGGCCTCCTCGGTGACGAACGTGCCCTTGGCCTGAAATCCTCGCAGGATCGGGCCGCCGGCCGCGTTCTTCACCTGAACCCGCAAGATCTTCCGAACGATCTGTTCGAACAGCGCGTGCTCGGCCTCGGGTGAACCGTCCAGATAGGTCTCAGTCCACGGTGTCGTCATCGGTTGTGCCTCCTGAACCGCCCGCGAACCCGCCGCTGCGGGTCGTCGATCACAAGCGACAACGGGCAGCGGCAGGTCCCGGTTCAGAAAACCGACTTATCAGGCCGGACGAAGGGTCGCCCAGCCCTCATCCCGTGTCCGTGCGGCCGCGAGCAGACCCGCGACGGTTGACGCGTTGGTGATCTCGCCCCGCAGAATCATCGCCACCGCCTCGTCCAGGTCGAACCAGGCGATCTCCAGATCGGCTTCCTCGTCCTGCCGCTCGTGCCGCTCGGCCAGCGGCACCGGGGTCAGCTCGCGGGCCAGGTAGATCCGGATCGTCTCGTTGCTGAACCCGGGCGACGTCTGCAGGTCGAGCAGCAGGTCGTAGCGGGCGGCCGTGTAGTCGGTCTCCTCGGCCAGCTCGCGCCGGGCGGTCGGCAGCGGGTCTTCGCCCGGCACGTCGCGCAGCCCGGCCGGGATCTCCCAGAGCCGCTCCTGGACCGGATGACGGTATTGCCGGATCAGCACGACCCGGTCGACGTCGTCGAGGGCCACCACCCCGACCGCGCCCTTGTTCTGCACCACGTCGCGGGTGGCCGTCTCGCCGCTGGACATGGTGATCCGGTCGGAGAAGACGGTGAAGATCGGGCCGGCGTACCGCTCGGTGCGGTCCAGCGTCCTGTGCTCGAAGGTGGTCACGAGGCGGCGACCGGCTCGGACGCGGCCGGCACGGCCCCGGCCTCGGCCAGCGGGCCGACCGGCAGTTCGTCGGCCGCCGCGTACTCCACCGACGCCTTGACGAACGCGGCGAACAGCGGGTGGGCCCGGGTCGGCCGGCTCTTCAGCTCGGGGTGGGCCTGGGTGGCCACGAAGAACGGGTGGGTCTCGCGGTCGAGCTCGATGAACTCGACCAGGCGCCCGTCCGGCGAGGTGCCCGAGAACCGCAGGCCGGCCTTACCGAGCTGGTCGCGGAAGTCGTTGTTGACCTCGTAGCGGTGCCGGTGGCGCTCGGAGATCTCGGTGCTCTCGTACGCCTCGGCGACGATCGAACCCTCGGTCAGGGCCGCCGGGTACGCCCCCAGCCGCATCGTGCCGCCCAGGTCGCCCTTGCCGGCCACGATGTCCTGCTGGTCGGCCATCGTCGAGATCACCGGGTTCGGGGTGGACTCGTCGAACTCCAGCGAGTTGGCGCCGGCCAGCCCGGCCAGGTTGCGGGCGGCGTCGATGGTCATGCACTGCAGGCCGAGGCACAGGCCCAGGATCGGGATGCGGTTCTCCCGGGCGTACCGCGAAGTGTTGATCTTGCCCTCGATGCCGCGGATGCCGAAGCCGCCGGGGATCACGATGCCGTCCACGCCCTTGAGCGCGGCGGCGGCGCCGGCCTGGGTGTCGCAGTCGTCGCTGGGCACCCAGCGCAGCTGCACCTTGGCCATGTTGGCGAAGCCGGCCGCGCGGATCGCCTCGCTCACCGACAGGTAGGCGTCGGGCAGGTCGACGTACTTGCCGACCAGGGCGACGGTGATCGTGCGGCGCGGGTGGTGCACGCGCTGGAGCAGGTCGTCCCAGCTGGACCAGTCGACGTCGCGGAACGACAGGCCGAGCCGGCGGACAACGTACGCGTCGAGGCCCTCGCGGTGCAACACCTTGGGGATGTCGTAGATGCTCGGCGCGTCCGGGCAGGCCACCACGGCCTCGCGGTCGACGTCGCAGTACAGCGACAGCTTGTGCTTGAGCTTCTCGGGGATCTCGCGGTCGCTGCGGCAGACCAGCGCGTCCGGCTGGATACCGATGTTGCGCAGGGTGGCCACCGAGTGTTGGGTCGGCTTGGTCTTCAGCTCGCCCGACGGCGCCAGGTAGGGCACCAGCGAGACGTGCAGGTAGAAGACGTGGTCGCGGCCGATCTCGTGGCGCACCTGGCGGATCGCCTCGAGGAACGGCAGCGACTCCATGTCGCCGACGGTCCCGCCGACCTCGGTGATGACCACGTCGGGGGTACGCCCGAACTCATCCGGGTCGGCCATCGCGAAGATGCGCTCTTTGATCTCGTTCGTCACGTGCGGGATGACCTGCACCGTGTCGCCCAGGTATTCGCCGCGCCGCTCCTTGGCGATGACGGCCGAGTAGATCTGGCCGGTCGTGACGTTCGCCTTCTGCGACAGCGACCGGTCGAGGAACCGTTCGTAATGCCCGACGTCCAGGTCGGTCTCGGCGCCGTCCTCGGTGACGAACACCTCACCGTGCTGGAACGGGTTCATCGTGCCCGGGTCGACGTTCAGGTAGGGGTCAAGCTTCTGCATCACGACCCGGAGCCCGCGCGCGGTCAGAAGGTTGCCGAGGCTGGAGGCGGTGAGGCCCTTACCCAGCGAGGAGGCGACGCCCCCGGTGACGAAGATGTGTCGGGTGTCGCGCGCTGTGACGGCCAAAGCCAGCTCCCGTGGTCGGTCCTACAGGGTCTTGCGAACCGGCGCTATGGGCGCCATCCACGGGACTCCACGGTAACACCTTCGCCGTCGGACGCACGTTCCGGCTGGTCCTCCCGCGTGTCCCCGACATCTCGGGCAATACCCGGCCCACCTGGGCCATCGCTCTCACCCTCGGGCCGGGTCCGATCCGCTGCGTGATCGAGCACTCGCAGAGCGGTCAACACCGCGACGGGTACGGCCACCGCCGCGGCCGCCCCGGCCACGGTGAGCGCCGTCCCGCCCAGCGGCCCGGCGATCAGCGCCGCCACGGTCGTGCCCGCGCCCGCCGCCCGCAACGCCGGGTGCAGCCCGAACAGCCGGTTGAGCCCGCCCCACGGGGAGAACTGGCAGAACGCGAGCATCAGCACGCCGATGATGGCGAGCACGGTCAGCGGACTGTCCACCAGGGACAGGCCGTTGGCCGAGGCCGCCCGCTGCAGCGACGGGCCGGCCGTGCCGTCGGCCAGCGCGGTCAGCACCCGGCCCAGGCTGCCCTGCTCGGCCGGCGGCCGGCGCAGGTCGAGCACGGCGAACCCGATCGTGACGCCCAGCCCGGCCATGGCCGCCCAGGCGAAGCGCGGGAAGGTCAGCCAGCCGCCGGCGCTGACCGCCGCGGCCACGCACACCCCGGCCGTCACCGCGATCGCGCCGGCCGGGTCCGCGCCCAGGTACGGGCTGCCGACCATGACCACCGCGATCCCGCCGATCAGCACCATCACCACCGGCCGCCACGGCTTGCGGATGTACTGGGCCAGGCAGCCGGCCACCACCAGCATGCCGGTGACGAACACGCCGAGGCCGACGCTGCCGACGCCGGCGTACCGGCCGCCCGCCGCCGCCGAATAGCCGGCCACGCCGTTGAGCTGGAGCTGCGCGCCGGTCAGCAGGTCGGCGCCGACCACCACGGCGCCGATCAGGGCGACCGCGCCGATCGGCCAGAGGGTACGGGGATAGCGCGGCGCCACCCGCACCGCGACCGTGCCGACGGCGGTCAGCAGCAGCGTGACGGCGGCGAAGACCAGGCTGGGCCGGCCCGCCCGCCACCACGGCGCCGCGTCGGCGAGCAGCGCGGCCGGCACCGCCAGGGCCACCGCGATCAGCGCCACCTCCAGCGCGCCGAGCAGGATCCGGGACGGCGCCGCCGGGCCGCGCGGACCGGCGTGCCGGCGGGCGCGCACCATCAGCGGCACAGCGGCCAGGAACAGCAGCAGGTCGGCCGCGGCCAGGGCGGTGAAGAACTCGTCGGCCACCCCGCGCTGGGCGGTCGCGCGGCGGTCGGCGTCGTGGTCGCCACGCACCGCGTCCTCGAGCCCGGCCGGGCGGCCCGGCACGGTCGTCGCCGACCGGCCGGTGAACAGGCCGTGCGGCTCCTGACGGCCGAGGGCGGTCAGCACGGTCGGCGCCAGGTCGACCAGTTGCAGGTAACCCTCGCGGCCGGTGCCGGCCGAGGTGAGCCAGCCGCCGTCCCAGCCCTCGCCCTCGGCCATCGCCACGTGCAGGCGGGACGTGCTGGACGTGCCGCCCACGCCGGCCACCACGATCAGCGACCGATCGGGCCGGCCGGCGACCACCCGGGCCAGCAGGGCGTCGGCCCGGGCCACGGCGGCCCGGCGCTGTTCACCGGCCCCGGCCACGGTGCCGAGGTCGACGATGCTGAGCACACACGAGGACAGCAGGGCCTTGGCGTCGGCGGGCAGCTCGGCCTCGTACCGGTCCACCCGGCCGAACGGGCGGGCCGCCGCGATCGCCGCGCCCGGGCCGACCGCGACCGTGCAGCGCACCGACTCGGCCAGCGCGCCGGGCACCGCGCCGTACGGCATCGTCTGGTTGTTCTGCACGATCCCGCGTTGCTGCTCGAGGTTCGCGCCCAGGTTGTCCGGCTCGGTCAGGGCGGGGGCCAGCGGCGGGCACTGGCCCGGCACGCGGTCGGTGCTCCAGGCGGCGTAGTTGCCGGCGCCCAGGGTCAGCCAGCCGTCGGCCGGGCAGGTCACCCGGTGCCCGGATCGCACCGACAGCCAGCCCACCGAGCCCTTGCTCGCCTCGGCCCAGAGCGTCGGGGTCAGCCGCGGGTCGAGGTCGTCCCAGCGCAGGCCGGCGGCGCCGGCCACCACCACGTAGTCCAGGGGCTGCTTGGCCGGGCCGGGCGCCGGGCGTACGGCCAGCGCGCCCACCCCGGCGGCGGCCGCGAGCAGCACCAGCACGTACGGCAGCCAGCCCCGGATCCGCCGCACCGGGAGCCCGCGCCGGCGCAGCCGCCGCAGCCGGTTGACCCCGCGCCGCGGCAGCGTCCGGAACGGCCGGAACCTCACCCACCCACCTCGTCGTACGCGGCGATCACGTCGGCCACCGTGTCGGCCTCGTCCGGCCAGGTGGCGGCCCGCTTCGGACCCCGCGCGGCGTAGTCGGCCCGCAGGGCGGGGTCGTCGAGCAGGCGGCGGACCGCGGCGTCCAGCGCGTCCACGTCGCCGGGCGGGATCTGCACGGCCGCGTCGCCGACCAGCCCGGGCAGCCCGCCCACCGCGGTGCAGATCAGCGGCACCCCGGCCCGCAGCGCCTCCTGCGTGAACAGCTGCCGGGCCTCCCAGTCGCTGGTCACCACGGCCAGGTCGGCCCCGGTGAGCAGGTCGGGCACGTCGTCGCGCCGGCCGAGCAGGAAGAACCGGGCGTGGGTCTCGCTGGCCTGCTGGGCCAGCGGCATGTAGCTGGGCCCGGACCCGGCGACCACGGTGACCGGGGACGGGGTCAGCGAGCGCCACCGGGCGGCCGCGCCGATCAGCACGTCGTAGCGTTTCTGCGGGTGCAGCCGGCCGACCGACAGGATCATCGGGACCTCGGGCGGCAACCGGAACTCGGCGCGCACCGCGGCCCGCGACCGTTTCGGCGGGGCCAGGGCGGGCGCCGCCACCGGGCTCAGCCGGGCCGTGCCGCCCAGGGCGGTGGCCCGCTCGACCAGGTCTTCCGAGGCGCCCAGGACCAGCGTGGCGTTGCGGACCACGATCCGCTCGACCAGCGACGAGGCGCTGGCCCGGAAACCCTTGCCGAGCACCGCGTTGTGCAGCGTGACGATCAGCGGCCGGGACATCCGCGCCAGGGCCGCGACCAGGCCGGCGCGCAGCCCGTGGGCGTGGATCACGGTCACGTCCTGGCCGGCCAGCTCGCGCCGCAGCGCGCGGACCGCGCCGGAGTCCTGCGGGCCGGGGCTGGGCGGGATCTCGACGGCGGCGAACGTGGCGCCGGCGGCCGTGAAGCCGAACAGCTCGTCGGTGGCCGACGGCCCGCACACCAGGACCGGCCGCCCGGCCGCGACCAGGCCACGGGCCAGCGAGGCGACATGGTTGCCCACCCCACCGGTGCTCGAGCCCAGCACCAGGGCCACCGTGCCGCTCACGTTCTTCCCCTCCGTCTGATCGAGATGGCGCGGACGTCCGGCCCGTCCAGCGCGACGACCACGGCCGCGTAGGCGGCGAGCACCGCCACGCCGCCGGCCAAGCCTTGCACGAGGCTGCTGCCCACGCCCGGCCCCATCGCGCCGGCGACGGCCCGGGCCACCGCCCAGCCCGCGAGCGCCGCGACGACCGCCGCCACGATACCGGCCGCCATCGCCCGGCCCAGCCCGCTCAGCGACGCCGGACCGGCGTGGCGGCGGACCGCGAGCACCAGGAGCAGGCCGATCACCGACATCCCGATCGCGTTGGCCAGCCCGAGCACGAGGACCTGACGCCCCTCCCCCGACAGCGCGGACAGGACCACGGCGGCCACCGCCGCGACCCCCCACCCGGCTGCGGTCGAGGCGGCCGCCGCGCGGGTGGCGCCCCGGGCGTAGAGCGCGCGGGACAGCAGGGCGAACAGGGCGTACCCGAACAACCCGGCGGCGAACCCGCGGATCCCGGGCGCGGCCGACGTCGTGCCGACCAGGTAGGCGACCGGGTCGGCCAGCGCGTACAGCGCGGCCGCGCCCAGCCCGGCGAGCAGCACCACCGACCGGGCCACCGGCGCCAGCGCCGCGCGAAAGCCATCGAGGTCGGCCGCCGACAGCGTCGGGTACACCGCGGTGGCCAGCGGCACGGCCAGCACCGCCCAGGGCAGCAGGAACACCGTCTGGGCGGCGCTGTAGGCGGTCAGCCCGCCGCTCACCGCGAGCAGGATGACCACGCCGATCATCACCTGCTGGGACCCGACGGTGACCGCGCCGGCCCAGCCCAGCCGCACCGCCCGGCGCCCCTCGTCGCCCGGGAACCGGAAGCTCGGCCGCCACCGCAGCCGCAGCCTCCGCAACGGGATCAGCAGGCACAGGGCCAGCACGACCACACCGAGCGTGGTCCCGGCCGAGAGGATCAGCTCACCGGTACGGGTGAGCCCGCCGAATCCGGTCCGCGGCCCGTCCACCGCCGCGTACGTCAGATACGCCCCCATCACCGTCACGCTGGACAGCAGCGGCGCGATCACCGGCCAGGCGAACCGGTGGTGGGCCTGGAGCACGCCGGTCAGCACGATCCCGGCGCCGTAGAGCGGCAGTTGCGGCGCGAACACCCGCAGCATGCTCGCCGCCACCTCCCGGTGCACGTCCGGGACGCCCGGCAGCAGGCCGCTGATCGGCCCGGCCAGCAGCGCCACCAGCACGGCGAGCGGCGCCAGCACCGCCAGCACCCAGGTCAGCAGCGCCGACGCGACCTCGCCGACCCGTCCGGGCCGCCCGGCCGCCACGTCGCCGGCCAGCAGCGGCACCACCAGCGAGGCCAGCGCGCCCCCGGCGACCAGCTCGAAGACGATGTTCGGGATGGTGTTCGCGGCGTTGTAGATGTTGCCCAGCGCGCCGTCGCCGACGGTCTGCAGGAAGACCACCGTCCGCCCGAACCCGGCGAGCCGGGCGACGATCGTGAGAACGGTGATGACCAGCGCGGCCCCGGCGACCCGCCCTCGCGTCATGAACGGCCTAGCTCGTCCAGCCTGCGCAGCCACGGGGTGTCGTGGATGACCTTGGTGAAGCTGACCTTCTCGCTGGCCGCGGTCAGCCCGGCCAGCGCGGTCAGCGCGATCGCCCGCCCGGCCGTCCCGGTCCGCGCGGTCAGCGCCAGCCCGAGCAGCGCCCCGAACGCGTTGGCCCCGGCGTCGCCCAGCATGATCTCCTCGCCGAGGTCGTCGGGCAGCAGCGCCGCGCCCGCGGCCAGCGCGCCGGTGGCCAGCCCGCCGTTCGGGCCGGTGGACAGCGGGGTGCCGGCGATGATGCCGGCCTTGAGCGCCCGGCCGGGCCGCAGGTCGAGCAGGTTGATCAGGTTGGCGGTGCCGGCAATCACGCCGGCGCCGAGCAGCACGTCCCGCTTGCGCCCGCCGAGCAGCGCGGACGCGGCCAGCGCGGCCGCGCCGACGCCGGCGATCTTGACCAGGCCGCTGGTCACGTGACCCTCACGCAGCGCGCCGAGGTGTCCGGCGAAGCCCTTCGCGGCCTTCTGCTCGGGCCGGTTGCCGACCAGGTCGTCGTAGAAGCCGACCGCACCCGACACCGCGCCCGCCGTCACCGCCGCGGCCGCCACCCGGGCCGAGCCGGCGCCCAGCGCGGCCCCGACAGTCGCGCCGGCGGCCAGGGCCGGGCCACCGGCCAGCGTGACCGTGTTGCCCCGGAAGTTGGTGCGCTCCAGTGCGGCCGCGCGCGGGTCGCGGCGGATCCAGGTGAGCACGCCGCGGGCCACGAGCGCGCCGATGCCGGTCGGACGGAGGAGAGCCATGACGAACGAGTCTAGGCAGCGGCCTTCGGCACCAGCGAGGTGGCACCGGCGGCCAGGCCGTACTGACCGACCTTGGCCTGCACCACCCGCTCGACCACGCACAGCGCGGTGGCCAGCTGGCCCTGGGCCGAGCTGGCGTTGTCCACCGTGGAGATCTGCTTGACCAGGATCGGGTCGGCGCGGACCTCGGCCACCAGGTTGCCGTCGACCGCGCCGTCGCCGGCCACCACCAGCGGCCGGTCGTCGCCCGCGAACTGGGTGGTCAGCATGACCGCGTTCTGGCTCTTCTTGGCCGCGTCGGTGTCGGTCGGCGGGAGCGCCGAGACGATCACGGTGGCCTCGGCGCCGCCGGCCGGGGCCTTGCCGTCCACCTCGTCGGCGGCGATGTAGCCGGGCTCGGCGTACGCGGCGAGCACCGAGGTCAGGTCGGCCGCGCTGACCGGGGCCGGCTGCTGCTGCAGCGCCCGGGCCAGCAGCGCGCTCGAGGTCTCCACCCCGTCGCTGTTCATCGGCAGCCCGGCCGCCGGCACGGTCGGCTGGGACGCCTGCTCGGCCAGGTCGAGCAGCTCGACGCCGTTCACCGGCTCGAAGAACTTCTCCTGCACCGAGACCTTCGCGGTGATCGTCGCCCCGGCCACCTGGAGCATGGCGATCACCTGGTCGGCGTACTTCTGGGTGTTGGGCAGGGCCAGCACCAGGATCTTGCGGCCGGTCAGCTTGCCGTTCAGCAGCGCCGGCGCCACCTCGGTGGAGAACACCTGCGCCCGGCGCAGCTCGTCGCGGTACTGGTTCTGCTGGTCGCGCAGGTTGCTGTTGTCCTTGCTGACCGACTGCACCTGTTCCTTGAGGCTGTCGGCGACCGGGCCGTTGAGGGCCGCGGTGCCCACCACCAACCCGATGGCCAGGGCGAGGAAGACCGCCGTCAGCGACACCACGTGGTACCGGAAGTTGATCACGGGAAACGGTCCCTACAGCTAGAAGAGGTGGCCGAGCTGGAACAGGAGATTGTCCCACCACTCGGAGACCACGGCGAGGTACGCCTTGCCGACCGTCGAGACGGCCACCGCGGAGGCCATCGCCGCGACCGCGGACAGCACCAGCAGCAGCAGCGACGAGCCGGAGATGTTCTGCCGGTAGAGCCGGCTCACACCCTTGGCGTCGACCAGCTTGCCGCCGACCTTGAGCCGGGTGAGGAAGGTGGACGCCATGCCGCCGCGCCCCTTGTCCAGGAACTCGACCAGGTTGGCGTGGGTGCCCACGGCGACGATCAGCGACGCGCCCTTCTCGTCGGCCAGCAGCATCGCCAGGTCTTCGCTGGTGGCCGCGGCCGGGAAGGTCAGGGCCGGCACGTCGAGGCCGCGGACCCGGTCGAGGCCCGGAGCGCGACCGTCGGGGTACGCGTGGACGACCACCTCGGCGCCGCACCGCAGCACGTCGTCGGTGACCGAGTCCATGTCCCCGATGATCAGGTCGGGGCTGTAACCGTTCTCGACCAGCGCGTCCGCCCCGCCGTCCACGCCGATCAGCACCGGCTTGAACTCGCGGATGTACGGCCGCAGCACGTCGAGGTCGGCCTTGTAGTCGTAGCCGCGCACCACGATCAGCACGTGCCGCCCGGCGATCTTGGTCTCGACCTCGGGAACGCCGACGCCGTCCAAAAGCAGGTCACGTTCCTGCTTGAGGTAGTCCATGGTGTTCGCGGCGAACGCCTCGAGCTGCACGGACAGGCCCTCGCGGGCGTCTTTCATGGCCTTGGCCACGATCTCGGCGTCCTGCCGGACCCCGCTCGCCACCGCCTCGCCGTCGAGCAGCACGGTGTCGCCCTCGATGCTGACCAGGTCGCCCTCGTGCACCTTCTCGAGCAGTTCCTCGCCGAGGTCGTCGATCAGCGTGATGCCGGCCTGGATCAGCACCTCGGGGCCCAGGTTCGGGTATCGCCCGGAGATCGACGGCTTGGCGTTGAGCACCGCGAGCACCCCGACCGCGACCAGCGAGTCGGCGGCCACCCGGTCGATGTCGACGTGGTCGATGACCGCGATCTCGCCAGGGCGAAGCCGCCCGACCAGGCGTTTGGTCCGGCGGTCGACGCGGGCGGTGCCGGCCAGGGCTCCCGGTTC
Source organism: Actinoplanes sp. NPDC051470 (assembly GCF_040682035.1). Classification (NCBI taxonomy): domain Bacteria; kingdom Bacillati; phylum Actinomycetota; class Actinomycetes; order Micromonosporales; family Micromonosporaceae; genus Actinoplanes; species Actinoplanes sp. NPDC051470. Next base: position 15,257 of record NZ_JBFBAA010000056.1, on the reverse strand, counting down.
GACCGTCCGGGTCCGGCGCAAGGTGGGAAGTCGCATCGCCGCCCATCCTGTCACGGGCGTTCACCCTGCTCACCCGCGACATGCCTGAACTCACCCCCAAAAGGGGCAAATGGCGGCTGCCTAGCCTCGCTTCTCCTTGCCCGCCACGGCCAGCAGTTCCTCGGCGTGGGCGATGCCCAGGTCGGAGTCGGGCAGGCCGGCCAGCATCCGGGACAGCTCGCGGGCCCGGTCGGTCTCCTGCACGACCCGCACACCGCTCGTGGTGATCGCCCCGCCGGTGTCCTTGGCGACCACCAGGTGGGTGTCGGCGAAGGCGGCCACCTGCGGCAGGTGGGTCACGACCAACACCTGATGGGTACGCGCGAGGCGCGCCAGCCGCTTGCCGATCTCGACCGCCGCCGTGCCGCCGACCCCGGCGTCCACCTCGTCGAAGACCAGCGTCGGCGGGCCACCCGCCCCGGCGAAGACCACCTCGATGGCCAGCATCACCCGGGACAGCTCACCACCGGACGCGCCCTTCTGCAGCGGCAGCGACGGCGCGCCCGGGTGGGCCAGCAACCGCAGCTCCACCTCGTCGGCGCCATCCGGTCCCGGGCCGTCGGACCGCTCGACCACGGCCACCTCGACCCGGGCGTGCGGCATGGCCAGCCCGGCCAGCTCGACGCTGACCGCCTCGGAGAACCGGCCGGCCGCCTCCTGACGGGCCGCGGTCAGCCGCCCGCACAGGTCGAGCACCAGCGCCTCCTGACGCAGGCGCTCCTTGTCGAGCTCTTCGAGCAGCTCGTCGGAGGAGTCGAGCACGGCCAGCCGGGTGCGGGCGTTGTCGGCCCAGGCGATCACGCCGTCGACGTCGTCGGCGTACTTGCGCATCAGCCCGCGCAGCGCGGCCCGCCGCTCGTAGATCTCCTCCAGCCGGGCCGGGTCGGCGTCGAGCGAGCTCAGGTAGGTCGACAGCTCGGCCGAGACGTCACCGACCAGCGTCGCCGCCTCTTCGATGCGGGCCGCGAGGTCGCCCAGCGACGCGTCCACCTGGGCCTGCGCCTCGAGCGTGCGGCGCGCGGTGCCCAGCAGCTGGGTCGCGTCAGGCGCGTCCTCGGTCACCTCGACGCCGCCGGCCAGCGCCACCGCGGCCTGCATGGCGGCCACCCGCAGCCCCTCGGCGTGTTCCAGGCGCTGCACCTCGGCCCGCAGGTCGTCGTCCTCGTTCGGCTGTGGATCGACCCGGGTGATCTCGTCGAGGCCGAGCTTGAGCAGCTCGGCCTCCTGGGTGCGGGCGCGGGCGTTGGCCCGGCGGTCGGCCAGGTCGTCGACCACGGTCCGCCACGACGCGTACGCCTGGCGATAGGTCTCCAGCAGCTTCTCGTGGTCGGGCCCGGCGAACCGGTCGAGCGCCGCCCGCTGCTCGACCGGGCGCAGCAGCCGCAGCTGGTCGGACTGCCCGTGCACGGCCAGCACGTTCTCACCGAGCTCGCTCAGCACGGACACCGGCATGCTCCGGCCGCCGACGTGGGCGCGCGACCGGCCCTCGATCGTGACCGTACGGCTCAGCAGCACGCTGCCGTCGTCGTCGACCTCGGCGCCCGCCTCGACGATGCGCGTCGCGACCGCCCCGGCCAGCGAGCCCTTCAGCCGCAACCGGCCCTCGACGACCGCCCGGCCCGGGTCGGCGCGTACCCGCCCGGCGTCGGCGCGGCCGCCGAACAGCAGGCCCAGACCGGTCACCACCATGGTCTTGCCGGCGCCGGTCTCGCCCGTGATGACATTCATCCCCGGGGTCAGGTGCAGGGTCGTGTCGTCGATGACACCGAGCCCGGTGATCCGCAGTTCCTCCAGCACAGGGCAGACAGTAGTGGGACCGTGTGACGAATGCCCACCAGGGCTGTGGATCAGCGTCGATTCCCGCGCCAACCATCCACCGGCAGGGCGAACTTGGCCACCAGGGTGTCGGTGAACGGGCGCGGGGCCAGCCGGACCAGGCGTACGGGCAGGTCACCGCGTTGCACGGTGATCTGCGCGCCGGGCGGGAGGTCCCAGGTGCGCCGGCCGTCGGCACACAGGGTCGCGAACGACGTGTACGGGTCGACGGTGATCGAGAAGATCGAGGTGGGCGCGGTCACCAGAGGCTTGCTGAACAGGGCGTGCGCGCTGATCGGGACCAGCAGCAGCGCCTCCACCTCGGGCCACACCACCGGGCCGCCGGCCGAGAACGCGTACGCCGTGGATCCGGTCGGCGTGGCACACACCACGCCGTCGCAGCCGTAGCGGGACAGCGGCCGTCCGTCCACGTCGACGAGCAACTCGAGCATCTGGGCGCGCTGTCCCTTCTCGACGCTGACCTCGTTGAGCGCGAACGACTCGGCGATCAGCCGGCCGTCGTACTCGGCCCGCACGTCCAGCGTCAGCCGTTCGTGCACCGTGTACGACCCGGCGACCACGTCCTCGATCACCCGGTCGATGTCGCCGGTCTCGGCCTCGGCCAGGAAGCCGACGTGGCCGGTGTTGATGCCCAGCATCGGCACCTTGGCCGGGCGGGCCAGCTCGGCCGCCCGCAGGAAGGTGCCGTCGCCGCCCATCGCGACCGCGATCTCCACGCCCTCGGCCGAGGCCGGGTCGTCGCTGACCGGCACCACCCCGGCCGGGAAGTCGAGGTCGCCGGCCTCCTCGGTCAGCACACGCACCTCGAAGCCCGCGGCCAGCAGATCCTGGGCGACGGTCCGCGCGTGCGCGGCGCTCTGCCGGCGTCCCGTGTGGGCGACCAGCAAGGCAGCACGGGTCATGAAACGTCCTCCACCTCAGAAGCTGGCCGGCCCGACGGGCCGGCGGCGACCACCGCGCGGATCCGCTCGGCGTCGGCGGGTACCCCGTCCCGGCGGAACCACACGAAGAACTCCACATTGCCACTCGGCCCCGGCAACGGGCTGGCCGTCACCCCGGCCACGCCCAGGCCCAGCCCGGCCGCGGCGGCACAGACGTCGAGCACCGCCTCGGCCCGCAGTTCCGGGTCGCGGACCACGCCACCGGCGCCGACCCGTTCCTTGCCCACCTCGAACTGGGGCTTGACCATCAGCGCCAGGTCACCGTCGGGCGCGGTGCAGGCGGCCAGTGCGGGCAGCACCAGCCGCAGCGAGATGAACGACAGGTCGGCCACGGTCAGGTCGACCTGTCCGCCGATCAGGTCGGGGGTAAGCGTACGGACATTGGTGCGCTCCACCACGAGCACCCGGTCGTCGGTGCGGATCGGCCAGGCGAGCTGCCCGTAGCCGACGTCGACCGCGGCCACGTGGGCAGCACCCGCGCGCAGCAGCACGTCGGTGAAGCCGCCGGTGGAGGCGCCTGCGTCCAGGCATCGCTTCTGCTTCACGGTGATGCCGCCGAACGCCTTCAGGGCGCCGGCGAGCTTGTGGCCGCCCCGGGACACGTACTCGTCCTTGGGGTCCTCACCGGTGACCACGACCGGGTCGGCCGGGTCGACCATCGCGGCGACCTTGTGCGCGACGGTGCCACGCACCCGCACACGGCCCTCGGCGACGAGCGTGGCGGCCTGTTCCCGCGACCGGGCCAGCTTGCGGCGGACCAGTTCGGCGTCGAGCCGGGCACGACGGGCCATCGACTAGCCGTCGATGCTCGCGAGCGTCTCACGCAGGACGTCGTGCGCCGCCTCGTACTCGGCGATCTGCTCGGCCGGGGGCAGCTGCGCGGCGTTCTCGAGCGCGGCCAGCATCCCGTCCACGGCCGGGTGACCGGTCTCGCCGTCGGACCGGCCGGGCAGCGGGTTGAAGCCGGGCGGCGGGCCGGGAACCAGACCGGACGGCGGGCCGGGAACCGGACCGGGCCGCGGCCCGGGCGTCGGATAGCTCACTGGCCGGCCTCCGGCTGCGTCTTCTTCGCGGGACTGGTCTTCTTGGCCGGGCTGCTCTTCTTCGCCGGGGTGGCCTTAGCCGCGGCCTTCTTGGCCGGCGCCTTCGTGGCCTTCTTCACCGGCGGCAGCTCGGTCGCGGCGGCCGCGTCGACCACGCTCGCCACCGGCGCCTCGGCCGTGCCCGCGGGCGGGGCCGAGGTCGCCTTCTCCGGCGCGGGGGCCTTCTTCGCGGGCGGCGACGCGGCGGACGGCATCCGGTTGGGTGTCGCCTTCTTCGCCGGAGCGGCCTTCTCCGGAGCGGCCTTGACCGGAGCGGCCTTGACCGGAGCGGCCTTGACCGGAGCGGCCTTCGCCGGAGCGGCCTTGACCGGAGCGGCCTTGACCGGAGCGGCCTTGACCGGAGCGGCCTTGACCGGAGCGGCCTTGACCGGAGCGGCCTTGACCGGAGCGGCCTTCGCCGGAGCGGCCTTGACCGCGCCGTCCGGGGTCGGAGCCACCTTCTTCACGGCCTTCTTGGCGACCTTCTTCGCCGGGAGCGGCGCCGGCTTGTCGAGCACGTCGCCACCGGCGCCCGGGCCGGTCACGTGCTCGGCCGCGGTCGCTCGCGCCTGCGCCACCCGCAGCTGCTTCTCGAGGTCACGGACGCGCGTGGTCAGATCTTTCACCTCGTCCGCAGTGGCCAGGCCGACCATGCCCAGCGCGCGGTCGACCTCGAAGCGCACGATGTTGGTCAGCGCCTCGCGGTTCTGCACACCCGTGGTCAACAGGTCTTCGACCAGGCCCTGCAGCTGGGTGGCCGTCGCGCCACCCCGGTTGACCAGTTCCGAGGCCACCTTCTGCGCTCGTTTGCGCGGCACCTCGGTCAGTCCGAGCGCCATCTCCAGATACGCCCGCCATGCGTCCTGCATGATCGCCCTCCTTCGCGTCAGGTGCCACGCTACCGGTCGGGTGATCGCCACCGTGTGCGGTACCGTGCGTCAACAGCGGTGTCGTAGATCAAGCCCTGAACTAAGGAGAGCTCGATGGCCACGGTGGACGACTGTCGGCAGGCTCTGCACGACCTCGCCGCCCGCCTAGAACGCAACGCCGAGAGCCGGGGCAAGCTCGACTTCGACCGTACGCTCGCCGCCCGCGTCACCGACCTCGAGACCGCGTTCCACGCCCGCCTCGCCGACGGCCTCCTGGTCGACATCGCCGACGGCGACGACCCGAAGGCCAAGATCGCCCTGATCGCGACCGGCGACGACCTGGTGGCCCTGGTGAACGGCCGCCTCGACGTCACCCGCGCGGTCGCCTCGGGCCAGGTGAAGATCAAGGCCAACCCGTTCGACCTGCTCAAGCTGCGCAAGCTGCTGTAGCGGTTTCGCTGTAGCCGTTTTGCGGTAGCGGTTTTGCTGTAGCAAGTTGCTGTAGCAAAACTGCAATCGCAAACCGCAGGCGCACACCGCCGTTCGGCGACTACGCAGCCTGACGTACACCGGAAGCCGCGCCTCGTCGGACGTCATCGACGACCGGGCGGACGAGTCTCGGGACATGACAACCCCGATCCCGGTGGCCGCCCATCGGCTCACCAAACGCTACGGCTCCCTGACCGCCGTGGACGCGCTCGACCTCGAAGTACGGGCCGGCGAGGTCTACGGCTTCCTCGGCCCGAACGGCGCCGGCAAGACCACCACGCTGCGCATGCTGCTCGGGCTGATCCGGCCCACCTCCGGCGACGTGCGGCTGTTCGGCGTGCCGCCCGGGAAGCCCGGCCACCTGGCCCGCGTCGGTTCCCTGGTCGAAGGGCCGGCCTTCTACCCGTACCTCAGCGGCCTGGACAACCTCAAGGCGATGGCGCGGCACGCGCGGGTGGGTGACGACCGCATCGCGCTGGTCCTCGACCAGGTCGACCTGACCGGCCGGGCGCGCGACCGCTACGTCACCTACTCGCTCGGCATGAAACAGCGGCTCGGCGTGGCCGCCGCCCTGCTCAAGGACCCGCGGCTGGTGGTGCTCGACGAGCCCACCAACGGCCTCGACCCGGCCGGCATGGCCGACATGCGCCTGCTGGTGAAGCGGCTCGGCGCGGCCGGCTGCACGGTGCTGCTGTCCAGCCACCTGATGACCGAGGTGCAGGAACTCTGCGACCGGGTCGGCGTCATCTCGCGAGGGCGGCTGGTCGCCGAGAGCACCGTGGCAGAACTGCGCGGTGACCGTACCCTCCGGATCGTCGCCTCGCCCCTCCCCTCGGCCGCCGCCGTCGCACGCACCCTGCTCGGCGCGGAGGCGGTCGGTGTCCGCGACGACGGCCTCGACCTCGCCGTCTCCCCCGCCCGCGCGCCCGAGATCAACGCCGCGCTGGTGCACGCCGGCATCGCCGTGCACTCGCTCACCGTCCACGAACGCAGCCTCGAACAAGCCTTCTTCGACCTGACCGCCGATTCACCCGTGGAGGTGCCCGCTCATGCTTGACGACATCCGCGCCGAGGCGCGCAAACTGCTGCGCCGGCCCGCGATCTGGACCCTCCTGGCGGTCGCGCTCACGGTTTCGCTGATCTTCACCTACGTCATCCCGTACGCCGGGTACGCCGGCGGCACCGCCGGCCCCACAGCGGACCGCGGCCTGGCGGCGATGCTTCCCGACCAACTAGTCGGTAACACGATCGGCGGGCTGCCCGTCTTCCTCGGGGCGCTGATGCTGATCCTCGGCGTGCTCACGGTCGGCAGCGAGTACACCTGGGGCACCTGGAAGACCGTGCTCACCCAGGACCCGTCGCGCCTGCGCGTCTACGCCGCCAAGCTGATCGTGGCCCTGCTGGCGGCGCTGGCCGCGGTGGTCATGGTGTTCGCCGCCGGCGCCACGGCCAGTGCATTGATCGGGTACGGGGAAGGCGCGCCGATGAACTGGCCGCCGGCGGCCGACGTGCTGGTCGGGATCGGCGCCGGGTGGCTGATCGCGGCGATGTGGACGGTGCTCGGCGCCTTGCTGGCGATCGCCCTGCGCGGCGTCGCGCTGCCGGTCGGGCTCGGGCTGGTCTGGATGCTCGCGGTGCAGAACCTGCTGACGCTGATCGCGGCGCCGCTGCTCGACTGGGTGGCCCAGGCGCAGAAGGGCCTGCCCGGCCCGAACGCCGGCTCGCTGGTGGCGGCGCTCGGCGGTGGCACGGACACCCCCGGTGTCGTGGCCGTCGTCGGCGGCGGGCAGGCGGCGTGGGTGCTGGCCGCGTACCTGCTGGTGTTCGCCGCGCTGGGCGGCCTGCTGCTCCGCCGGCGTGACATCCTGTGAAGGTGGTCGACGGGTTGCTGGCGCTGCTGCTGCTCCTGGCCGGGGTGGCCGGGACGGCGCCGGCGTCCCGCAACGTCGGCCTCGCCCCGGACGGCTGGTGGGCCTACGTGCCGGTGGTGGTGGCGGCGCTCGCCATCGTGGCGCGGCGGCGGTTCCCGCTGCCGGTGCTCGGTGTCACGGTCGCGGCCGTCTGCGCGTACACCCTGATGGGTCTGCTCTACGGCCCGATCCTGTTCAGCGTGGCCTGCGCGGTCTACACGGTCGCCGCCCACCGGACGCTGCGCGTGTCGGCGGCCGCGGCCGGGACAGCGTCGGTCCTGATCGTGGTGTGCGGCGCCGTCGGCACCGGCTTCGGCCTGGTCGCGGCGGCGCCGGTCTCGGCGTGGGCGGTGGTCCCGCTGGCCATCGGCGTGACCGTGCGGGTGACCCGCGAACAACGCCTGCAGACCCGCCGCGACGAGCTGCGCCGCCACGCCGACGCCGAACGCCTGCACGTGGCCCAGGAGGTCCACGACGTGGTCGGCCACGGCCTCGCCGCGATCACCATGCAGGCCGACATCGCCCTGCACATCCTGGCCAAACGCCGGCCCGCTCCTGCGGCCACCCCTTCGCCCGCTCCGCCAGCCACCTCGTCGCCCGCTCAATCGGCCACCCCATCGCCCGCTCCGCCGGCGCCGGTTTCCGCCGCGTCCGATGCCGCGGTCGAGGCGGCGCTGGCGACGGCTGAGGCGGCGCTTTCGGCGATCAGCCGGACCAGCCGGGAGTCGCTCGACGAGCTGCGGGTCACCCTGGGCGCGGTGCGTCGCGGGCCGGAGGAGGTCGACGACCGGACACCCGCGCCGGGGCTCGCCCGCCTCGGCGCGCTCCTGGACCGCACCCGCTCAGCCGGCGTCCCCGTCTCCTTGACCGTGTCAGGCCCGGTGACCGGGCTGCCGACGGCCGTGGATCTCACCGCCTACCGCGTCGTGCAGGAATCGCTGACCAACGTCCTCCGTCACGCCGGCTCGGCCACCGCCGAGGTCCGCGTCGAGCAGGCCGGCGGCCGGCTCACCATCACGGTGACCGACACGGGTCACGGACCGACCGGCTCCTCGGCCACCGACGGCCACGGCCTGATCGGCATGCGCGAACGGGTGACCGCCCTCGGCGGAACCCTCGCGGCCGGCCCAGCCCCTTCCGGCGGCTTCGCCGTAACCGCAACCCTTCCCATGCCTCACTCCAACTCCACCGCATCACCCGACCCCCCGCCGCCCTCTCCCGCCGCCCAGCCCGACACAGCGCAGCCCGACGCAGCGCAGCCCGACGCCGCCCAGCCCAACGCCGCCCAGCCCGACACAGCGCAGACCGACCCCGCCGCGCAACCCGACGCCGGCCGATCGAAAGCCGAGAACCCCGGAGCCGCCGATGTCTGAGATCCGCGTACTCGTGGCCGACGACCAGGACCTGGTCCGCATCGGTCTGCGCACCCTCCTGGCCAGCGAGGACGGCCTGACCGTGGTGGGCGAGGCCGCCGACGGTCTGGCCGCCGTCGACCAGGCCCGCGCCCTGCGCCCCGACGTGGTCCTGATGGACATCCGCATGCCCGGCATCGACGGCATCGAGGCCACCCGCCGGATCGCCGCCGACCCCGAGCTTTCCGGCACCCGGGTCGTGGTGCTGACCACGTTCGAGGTCGACTCCTACGTGTTCGACGCCCTCCGCCACGGCGCCAGCGGTTTCCTGACCAAGGACACCAAGCCCGCCGATCTGGTACGCGCCATCCACCTGGTCGCCGCCGGCGAGGCGCTCCTCTCCCCGTCGGTGACCCGCAAGGTGGTCCGGGAGTTCGCCGCCCGCCCGGCCCGGGTCCTCAAGCCCCACCCCCGGCTGGCGTCCCTGACCGACCGTGAACGCGAGATCGCCGGCCTGGTCGGCGAGGGCCTCAGCAACGAGGAGATCGCCACCCGCCTGGTGGTCAGCCCGGCGACGGCCCGCACCCACGTGAGCCGCGCCATGATCAAGCTGGCCGCCCGCGATCGGGCCCAGCTGGTCGTCTTCGCGTACCAATCAGGTCTGGTCGATTGATGTTGCCCACCACCGATGTGCACGAGGTCACCATCGACGCCACGCCCGAGGCGATCTGGCCGGCTTTGCTGCGAACGGTCCGCGGCGCCTTCTCCGGCCCGCTGCCCACCGCCTACGCCCGGGCGATCCGCAGCCGCCCATGGCAACCGTCCCGCGACACCCTGGCCGGCTTCCGGATCACCGAGTCCGTCGAGCCGGCCGCCTTGACCTTGGAGGGTCAACACCTGTTCTCCGTGTACGCCCTGAGCTTCCACATCGCCGCCCGCCCGGAAGGCGGGTCCCGCCTGTCCGCGGAGAGCCGAGCCGACTTCCCCGGCCCGCACGGCGCCCTGTACCGCCTGGCCGTGATCAGCTCCGGCTTCCACGCCCGCAGCGTCCGCCGCCTGCTGGCCACAGTGTCCCGCCGAACCTCCCGGCCCGTTCCCCCGGCCCGCCACCCTCAACGCCCGGCACCGTAGCCTCCACGCTCGTGAGCAGCGAGATTCCACGCCTCATCCGCCTGCTGGCCGACGACTGGACGGAGAACGTCGGCCACGCGAAGCACGACCTGGTCGCATTGGGCCACGACGTGGTGCTCCCCTTGACTGCCACCGTGCCCACCATGCGCCCCGAAACGCAGCTGGCCGCCGTCGAGGTCCTCGAGCGCCTGGCCGCCACCGATGCCGCCCCCGCCCTGATCGCCCTGCTGACCAGCGAACACACCAGGGTCAGAGCCCGCGCCGCCCAGGCCCTGGGCACCTTACGGATCCAGCCGGCAGTGCCCAAACTCCAAGAAATCTACGGGTACGCCGACCACCCCGCGACCCCCGACGCCATCGCCATCAGGCACGCCCTGACCACATTGGGCGCCCGCCAGGAGGTGATCCCCGACTTGACCGCCTCGTTGCAGACCACAGCCGGCACCTTGGCCCGCTGCTGGCCGATGGCCCGCCTGAAAGACGTCATCAACGACTTGGCCGACCACGCCCAGGTCGTCCTTCACTACCAGCACTGGTCGGTCCGCGACACCGGAACCCACAAGGGCAGCCGGTGCGACTCGAACGTCACGTTCGCCCCGGCCACACCTTGGCCCGAGCTGGTGGAATCCGCCCGGACCGCCGCCCTGGCCAGCATCCACACCCCGTTCCCCCGCCCCTACCACTTCGCCGTGGTCGAGTGGATCAACCAATCCGACGCCTGACCAGCGCCAACCGCCATCCGCCGAACCCCTCGGCCGAGTCGGATGCGCGCGTCGGACGGACAAAGTGCGGTGGCATGGCATCGTGCGAACCGCAGCGCCTCGCCGGCAGCCTCAGAGGCCCCACTCGCTGAAGACGTCGCGCGCCTCGGGCGACGCGGCTTTCGCGGTGGCGCCGGCCCAGGTGTGCGGGCACAGCAGCCGCAGAGCATCGACCGGTCGACCGGCCCCGTCGAGGGTCACGGCGCCGTCGGAGACGGTCACCTGCCACCCGCCGAGCGACGTCGTCTCCGCGGCCGGGATGCTCGAGTCGCCGGCCGGCGCGAACAGCCCCGACAGGTCGGCCGCCACGTAGGTCGGGCGGCGTTCCGGCTCGGCGGCCAGCAGGTCGGCCGGGCCGCTCACCCCGGTCAGGACCAGGAGGCTGTCGGTGCCGGCCTTGGTGGCGCCTTCGATGTCGGTGTCGAGGCGGTCGCCCACGGTCAGCGGATGCTTGGCGCCCGAGAGCCGCGCGGCCGTGGTGAACAGGGCCGGCTCCGGCTTGCCGACGACGATGTCGGGGTCGCGGTCCAAGGCGGTACGCAGGACCGCCACCAGCGACCCGTTGCCCGGCAGCGGGCCGCGCGGGCTGGGCAGGGTGCGGTCGGCGTTGGTGGCCACCCAGGTGGCGCCGGCCCGCACGGACAGCGCCGCCTCGGCCAGGATCCGCCAGCCGACGTCCGGCCCGTAGCCCTGCACCACCGCGGCCGGCTTGTCCTCGAACGTCTCCACCGGGGTCAGCCCCGCGTCGCGGACCTCGGCCCGCAACGCGTCCGCCCCCACGACCAGCACCGGCGAACCGGGCTCGAGCCGCTGGGCGAGCAGGGCCGCGGCGGCGCCGGCCGAGGTCAGCACCTCGTCGGCCGTCGCCGGGACCCCCATGCCGGTGAGCAGCGCGGCCACGTCGGCCGCGCGGCGCGAGGCGTTGTTCGTCGCGTACGCCACCGGCACGCCATCGCCCCGCAGCCGCTCGATCGCTTCCGCCGCGCCCGGGATGGGCCGGTCGATCAGATAGACAACGCCGTCCAGATCAAAGACAACCATGTCGTACGCATCGACCAGCCCGCCACTCACGCCCGCCGCTCTCCTTCGACGTCCGAGCCACCCGCGGTGAACTCGTCCCCGTCGGCCTTCTGCTCCGCGTCACCGGCAGCCGAATCCGGCTTGCCCTCCCCGGCATCCAAGAACCGGACGACCGGAGCCGCCAGCCCCCCATCACCGGGAGCCGAGTCCGGCACCTGATCGGCGGCGTCCTTCACCCGGGTCTGGTCGTCGAGGTCGTCCTCACCATCGAGGTCATCCTCCTCGTCGACGGTCAGCACCGGCGCGCCCTGCTCAGAGCCGGCCTCCTTCTCGTCCGAGCCAACCCGCGCCTCAGCACCGTCGGCCTCGTCGACATCCGAACCCACCCGAGCCTCAGCACCGTCGAGCTCGTCGTCCGAGTCAACGCGCGTCTCGGCGTCGTCAAGGTCGTCGTCCTCGTCGGAGTCGGCACGCGCCTCAACGGCGTCGTCCCCGTCGAGGTCGTCGTCCTCATCGTCTTCGTCGTCATCCGAGTCGGCACGCGCCTCGTCGTCGGCGAGTTCGTCGCCCTCGTCTTCGTCGTCTTCGTCGTCGTCATCCGAGTCGGCACGCGCCTCGTCGTCGGCGAGTTCGTCGCCCTCGTCTTCGTCGTCTTCGTCGTCGTCATCCGAGTCGGCACGCGC
>NZ_JBFBAA010000056.1:869-3047 GCF_040682035.1 Actinoplanes sp. NPDC051470 | reverse complement strand
CGCCTCGGCGTCGCCCTCGGCGTCGTCGTCCTCGTCCTCCTCGTCACCGGTGAGGGTGACACCGTCGAGTTCGAGGAGGCGCTCGGCCGCGTCGGTCGTCTCGTCCGTGTCGGCGACCGCCGCGCGGGAGAACCACTCGCGGGCCTCCTCGCGACGTCCCGCGGCGAGCAGAGCGTCCGCGTAGGCGTAGCGCAGCCGCGCCGCCCACTCGGCGTCCTCCTCGGCCGTGAGCTCGCGCACCTGCAGCATCGCCACGGCCGCGTCGTGCTGGCCCAGGTCGCCACGGGCGCCCGCCGCCACGATCAGCAGCTCGATGGTGCTCGTCTTGTCCAGCGACTCACGGTCGGCCCCGCGGAACAGGTCGATCGCCCGCTCCGGCCGGCCCAGCGCACGCTCACTGTCGGCGATCTCGGCCAGGTGCGTCTGCTTGCCGGTCATCCGGTGGTAGGTCCGCAGCTCCGCGATCGCGGTCGCCCAGTCCCCCGCCGCGTAGGCCGCCAGCCCGACCGCTTCACGCACCACCGCGATCCGCGAGGCGATCCGCCGCGCCGCGATGGCGTGCTGAAGCGCCAGCTCGGCGTCCTCGTCGATGATCTGCCCCGCCGCGACCAGGTGCCGCGAGACGCGGTCGGCCATGTCACGCGACAGCGTCAGCAGCTCCGAGCGCACCTCCTTGTCGAGGTCGCTGGCCTGGATGTCCTCCGGGATCTCCGGCGCCTGGAAGTTCAGCTGGTCGCCGTCAACCCCGCGGTGGTCACCCCGGTCGTCCGGTCCGCGATTCCCTTGGTACGCCTCCCGCGCGCCACCCCGGTCATCACGCCGGTCCTGGTCCCCGCGGAACCCACCACGATCGTCCCGCGGCCGGTCCCCCCGGAACCCACCGCGGTCCTCCCGCGGCCGGTCACTGCGGAACCCACCCCGGTCACCACTGGGGCGGTCACTGCCGAACCCACCCCGGTCACCACTGGGCCGATCACTACGGAACCCACCCCGGTCACCACCGGGCCGATCACTGCGGAACCCACGGTCCTCACGCGGCCGATCGCTGCGGAACCCACCGCGGTCGTCGCGCGGCGCACGGTCGCCACCAACGGCGCCCCGGTCCCGGTCGCCACCCTGGTAGCCGCCCCGATCGTCCCGGGGCTTGTCACTGCGGAACCCGCCGCCCTGCGGCCGGTCACCCCGCCCTTGATAGCTCTGCCGAGCCCCACGGTCGCCACCGAAGCCACCCCGGTCACCACCGGAGCCACCCCGATCGTCCCGAGGCCGGTCACTGCGGAACCCGCCGCGGTCGCCGCCAGAACCACCCCGATCATCACGAGGCCGGTCACTACGGAACCCGCCGCGATCGCCACTGGGCCGATCGTTGCGGAAGCCACCGCGGTCACCGGTGGGCCGGTCACTACGGAAGCCGCCACGGTCGCCGCTGGGCCGATCGCCGCCACGGAAGCCACCGCCGGCCCGATCATCACGGCCGGCGCCACCACGGTCATCACGCCGATCGCGGTCGCCCCGGAACCCGCCCTGCGGACGGTCACCCTGGGGCCGATCCCGGAACCCGCCACCTTGCGGCCGGTCACTGCGTCCTTGGTAGCCGCCGCGGTCACCCTGCGGCCGGTCACTACGACCCTGATAGCCGCCACGGTCCCGGTCACCACCACGGAATCCACCGCGATCGCCACCTTGAGACCCGCCACCCTGGTAACCACCACGGTCACGGTCACCACCGCGGTACCCACCCCGGTCGCCGCCCTGGGAGCCGCCACCCTGATATCCACCACGGTCGCCGCCACCTTGATAGCCGCCCCGGTCGCCGCCACCTTGATAGCCGCCCCGGTCGCCGCCACTGGACGAGCCACCGCGATATCCACCCCGGTCGCCGCCGCCTTGGTAACCACCACGGTCGCCACCACTCGACGAACCACCACTCGACGAGGCACCGCGGTAACCACCGCGATCGCCGCCGCCCTGGTAGCCGCCCCGGTCGCCGCCACTGGACGAACCACCGCGGTAACCACCCCGGTCGCCGCCACCCTGGTAACCACCACGGTCGCCACCACTCGACGAACCACCGCGATATCCACCCCGGTCGCCGCCACCCTGGTAACCACCACGGTCGCCACCACTCGACGAACCACCGCGATATCCACCCCGGTCGCCGCCACCCTGGTAACCACC
>NZ_JBFBAA010000056.1:0-773 GCF_040682035.1 Actinoplanes sp. NPDC051470 | reverse complement strand
CACCACTGGACGAACCACCGCGGTAACCACCCCGGTCGCCGCCACCCTGGTAACCACCACGGTCGCCACCACTCGACGAACCACCGCGGTAACCACCACGATCGCCGCCACCCTGGGAGCCACCGCGATATCCACCCCGGTCACCACCAGTCGAGCCACCACTCGACGAGCCACCGCGATATCCACCACGGTCGCCACCGGTCGAGCCACCACTCTGCGAGCCACCGCGGTATCCACCCCGGTCGCCACCGGTCGAGCCGCCACCCTGGGAGCCACCGCGGAATCCTCCACGGTCACCACCGCGCGAGTCCCCACGGAACCCTCCACGGTCGCCACCACGGTCTCGGTCGTTGCGGTTGCCGGCGGAACGATTGCCCCGGTCCCCACGAGGGTTGGCGTCACCGTCCCGGTCGCGACCGCGGCCTGCCTGGCCTTCGTCGTCGCGCTGGGAGCCGCCGTCCTGCGGTCCTGTCGTCACGGGTCAATCCTTCCGATCCGGCGCGCGCCACCAAGGGCCGTCGCCTGAGACTTCCAAACATTCAGTGTTCAAAGTTACCGCCGGTCGGAACCGACCGATCGCACAGCACCGCACGGAACGCACAGCGCCGGCCGCGCCTCTCGTCGCACACCGTCCACAAACGCATCGAGGGCCACCCCGGCTCGGGGTGACCCTCGATCAACGTTTAGTCCGGCGGCGTCCTACTCTCCCACACCCTCCCGAGTGCAGTACCATCGGCGCTGGCAGGCTTAGCTTCCGGGTTCGGAATGAGACC
>NZ_JBFBAA010000055.1:0-31376 GCF_040682035.1 Actinoplanes sp. NPDC051470 | reverse complement strand
ACCGCACCGACGCCCAGAACCTCACCACCGCCGCACCCTGGACCTCACCCTGGCTACCCCAGAGTTACGGGAAACAGTTCCTGCCAGGGGCTTAGTAGGGCGGACTAACGAGAACAGGCCCAACGCATCCATGATTCGAACGCACTCAACTGCCGTGGTCCGGAACTGATGAGGGCAGGGTTGTCACTCTCCGTCCGACTTCCACGCCCGCTCAAACTCGGCTTCGGTGATCTCGAAGCAGCTCCACTCTTCGCCCGAGTCGTAGAGGCTCGCTTCGCCGAGTCCGCCGTAGCTGTCCTCTTGGCGGCCGGGGCCGTACCGCAGAACGCGGCCGGCTTCGTACACCTCGACCTGGCGGATAGGCCAGCCGTCATCACCGACCTCGAAGCACCAGACCGAGTGGCCCCAATCGTTGAACTCATCGCCTCGGGTCTCGGCCCAAGGACGGCGATAGAAGCGAGTCGGCACGGCGGAAGAGTACCGTCGTCCGCATTTGCCGCGATTCGAACGTGCGGTCAAGCCAGCGTTTGCGTCGCTGGCGAGGCTGAGCTCGCTGTTGAGTTCGAGCTGCTCGGGTTCGGCGGTGTCGCCGTGAGCCTCGCGCGCAGGCTGTCGTAACTTCGGGCCGAGCCGGAAACGCGTGGGACAGCAAGAGGGTACCGGCTCTTGCCGGTACCCTCTTGCCCGGTTCGACCGTCAGCTGAACGCGCCGTCCGGCACCTCGACCAGTCGCCCCGCATGCTCGACCTTGAAACCGGCCGCAATGCTCCACGTGGTCGCGAACAGGCGGCCGCGGTGGAATTCGACGCCGGTCGGCATGGTGACCTGGGCGTGGGTGACGGTGTCACCGGCGATCCGGGTCAGCCGGCCGACGTTCGCGGGGAAACCAGGCGGCGGCGGGCCGTTGCCGGCCGGGGCGCCGTGCAACACCTCGGAGACGTAAACGGTGCCCTGCGGCGAGACCGCGATGCCGGTGAGGGAGGTGAACCCGGTCCAGCTCTTCACCATTTCGCCGGTGCGGCCGTCCAGTTTGTAGATCGTCGCCGCGCCGGGCTTCTCGCCGCCGAGCGTGGACACGTACACGTCGTTCTCGAAGACGGCGATGCCGGTGGGCACCGCGTCGCAGCCGACCGTGCCGGGATTGGCCTGCGCGCCCGGTGCCAGGCACTCAGGCGTCTTCGGGTTCGGCGGCACGAAGAACGTACGGATCTTGCCGGACTTCGGATCCACGCTCAGGACGGCGTTGGCGCCGCCGTCGGCGACCAGGATGCCCCAGGGAGTGCCGAGGATGCTGAACGGGTTGGACAACGCGTCGTACGGTTTGCCGTCCGGCGCGAACTGCTTCTGGCCGTCCGGGTTGTGCTTCAACTCGTACGCCATCAGGTCGGCGTGCACGCGTACATATTTGCCGTGTTTGTCGGCCTTGAGGATGCTGGCCGGGGGGGAAGGTGGGTTTCGGCCCGGCCGGCTCACCGGGCCCGGGCGCCCCCTGCGCCACGAAGATCTTGCCGAACCAGGAGGTGACCCCGGCCGGACGGGCCAGGCCCGAGATCAGGGTCGTCTTGACACCGGTGCTCAGGTCGATGGAGGTGACCTTGCCGGAGACGGACTCGGCAACCAGGGCACGCCGTGCGTGCAGCACGTCAAGGCCCATAGGTCCGTCCAGCTCAGCGGCGATGGTCCGCACCGGCGGGACGGCCGCTGACACCGGCACCCCCGCCAGGACGACCACCGCACTCGTCCCGGCAACGGCCAGTGCTCTCGCCGTACGTTCAATGACCATGCCGTAATCCTGAGCCCGTCCGGGTGCGCCGGAGGGCGGATGGCGGAAAGCCACCGGAGTCAGTCGCGGATCGAGCCGGAGCGCCGGCCGTCGCCTGCCGCCGCGCACCACCGCAGACGATCAGCCGGAGTCGTATCCCGCAGGTACTGAGACCAACTGCGGTACATGGGCGGGCATTCGTTGAGACCGTCCGGATCCGGGCAAGAGGCGCTGGTCTGGCTCGATCGAGCAACTGCCGAGGTTGGGGACCGGGCAGACGGAAAGCAAAGTCGAGAAGTTCTCCGAGAGCCGGCCCACGGGCTCGGTCTCCATCTCATCATGCTCCGCACGGACCTTCAGGCACGACAGCGGCTGATCGTGCACCACCGCCAACCGCCAGGCGGGTTCCACGTACGACAAGGCCTTTGCGTCAATTCCTCTCCGCCTTCATTCGCGGCGGGAAGGCTAGCAACGTCAGTTGGACAACGGGGCCACACTCATTTGCCGCGATCCGGGCGCCATCTCACGCCTACCGACTGCTCATCGTGAGCGACGGACGTAGGCCACCCGGGTCATTGCCGTCGCAGCATCGTGTGCGCTTTGCGTCCGGTCCTTTGCATATTTGGCGTACGCGGCTCTGCACTGAACTGGCTCTGGCAAGATTTTCGTGGCCGGAGATTGTTCGACGAGGTGTTCACTGCCGAGGGCATCGAGATCGTGCGGACGCCGCCGCGGGCTCCCCGCGCGAACGCGTATGCCGAACGGTGGGTACGCACAGTACGCCGGGAATGCCTGGACCGGATCCTGATCTACAACCCGCGGCACCTGCGCGCCACGCTGGAAGAATACGTCCGGCACTACAACGAGCACCGGCCACATCAAGGCGGCGGGCAACGTCCACCAGCCCTGGAGACGTCCCCAGCTCCGGTCACGGAGCTTACCGCTGCGCGGATTCGACGTAGAAATGTCTTCAACAGAATGATCAACGAATATTCCCCGGCTGCGTAGCCGAAACCGGGTTTTCGCGGCGCGATGCTGGGCTGCGTGCCGGCGTCAACCGCTCATGACCGCGGTGACAGGTCCGGGTCACTCGCGTGCACGGAAGCCGAAAGTGGTCAGGTGATGTCGATGCCGGCCTGGATAAAGATTCCTCGCAGCCAGAGATGCGCCTTGTCGGAGTCGTACATCGGATGCCACCACATGGTCTCGACCAGCGGGTCCGCTGAGAACGGGCAGTCAAGCAACCGCACCAGCCCCGTTGTTTCCAGTAGCCGTCCCAGCCGCTCCTGCACCAAGGCCACTCGGCGGGTGCCGGCGATGATGGGTCCTAGTAGCATGTAACTCTCAGTGATAACCTCGACATGCGGCTCGATTCCCTGCATGCGCAGCTGTTGAACGGCCGTGGTGAACGCCGTGGGCCCTGAATAGACCGTTACCCAGGGGAGTTCAATCAGGTCCTCGGCGGTCAATCTGCCGTGTGGCAGGTCAAGGTCGCTCGATACGATGCACGCCCATTCGTCCTCGTGGAGATCGCGGTGCGACAGGCCGTGGACGAAGCCGTGCGGGATCAGCATCAAATCGTGGATCCGCATGGTTTCGGCCGCGGTCCCCGCCAGCAGGGGGTTCAGCATGTGGATCGACAACCGTGATGCGGGTGATTGCTCGGCAACCATGCGACTCACCGCGGGGCCCAGTACGGCAGCCGAGTAGTCAGACATGATCACCGAGAACTCGCGCGCGCTGGTTGACGGGTCGAAGGCGCTCTCGCGGTCGAAGACTCGATCGACCGCCCGCAGAGCGGTGTAGACGGGCTCGAGTAGTTCACGAGCCAGTGGACTGGGCTCGTAGGCGTTGCCGTTGCGTACCAGCAACTCGTCACCGAAATGCCGCCGCAGCTTGGCCAGCGACGTGCTCATCGCAGACTGGCTGAGACCGAGTCGATCAGCCGCACGAGTTACGCTCTTTTCCTCCAGCAGCGCCTGTAATGGCCGGATGAGGTTGAGATCGACGTTGCGTGGCATGCCGTCCACTCCGTTGAAGACCATTCATGGCACGGATGCGCTCCATCCGTTCTGCTTCCATGATGATCTACTGACGCTCACTCCCGTGCAAGGAAGCGTCACTCGGAGACACATGCCTGGGAGATTCGGTACGCGAGGGGCCGGGTTCAGGACTGGAGGATCAGTGACTTCCGGTCCCGGCCGCCGCTGGGCACGGGCATGTACGACACGCGCAGCCGCACCGTGACCGCGACGTCGTGCGACCCGGGGGCCAGCGGCGAGTCGAGTTCGAACCCGAGCTCCGCACGCTCGCCCATCTCCCAGCGGTCGTCCAGCACCGACGGCAGGTCGTTCATCCGATAGGAGTTGCCGTGCACGGTGAACGTCGTCCGGGACGGCGGGACGGTGACCCCGTCGATCTCCAGATCCGCCGCCTCCACCATGGACAGCCCCAGGCCGCGGTAATACGGCATCCGGATCTCCATCACGCCCCGTGTCCCAGTATCGTTTGTGGTGCGGAAGCCGTCCTCGCAGATGATGTACTTCTCGAACACGCCGATGATCCCTTCTCGGTTGGAGCACGGCGCCCTCGGTCCCGCCGAGGAGCCGGGCGGACATAGCTACTCGATCTCGCCCAGGAGCCGCGCGAACATGGCGTGCTGGCGGCGGACCTGCTCGCGGCTGTCCACCGGCAACGCATCCTGCACGTGCCGGTTGCCCTCATATTCGCTGGAAAGGTAGCCGTCAAACCCGCCTTCAGTGAGCACGGGGATGACGCGGTCGTAGGGGATGCTGTACTCGGTGCCGCCGTCGGTCATCTCGTAGAACTTGGCCTGGATGTGCCCGATCAGCGGCATGTGCGGGAGCATCTCGCGCGGGTCGCGGTAGATGAAATGCGTCGCCTGCCGGGCCAGCCCCATCTCGACCGGCCCGCCTCCGCGGTAGTGGACGATGTCCATCAGCGCGTGCGTGTCGCCGTGGTCGTCGTAGAGCTTCACGATGAAGTCGACGATCTCCTTGCGGGCGCCGTCGCGCAGCGCACGCTCGCTGACCACCCGGGGGAAACGCTCGACAAACGTGCCCATGTCAGGCATGAGGCCGAGCACGCGCCCGCCGGTGCGATGCATGACCTCCAAGTGCTCGACGATCCACGGATGCGAGTAGTGGAAGGGCGCGTGCACCTCCAGCAGCAGGCGCACACCCTTCTCCTCGGCGTACGGTGCGGCGTCCCGCATCACCTCGGGGGCCGTGTTGATGATCGCGCGAAGCACCGGAGCGCCGAGTCGGACGGCGATGTCGATGTCGCGCCGGAATGAGGCGACCTGCTCCTCGTGGGTCAGCCAGCGCCCGGGAAATCGCTTGGTGTCCAGGAACAGATCGGTGGCCGAGGTGGTGGTGCCGTACCGGCCCATCCAGCCGTACCAGGTCTCGACGAACTCGTCGCTCAGGTGCGGAAAACCCGGTATGGACTGCTCTGGGATGACCTCGATGCCGGTGGCCCCGACGCTCGCGGCGTGGGCGACGCAGTCTTCGAGCGACATCGTCCGGAGGAAGTACTCCTCCTGGTAGCTGTACAGGCTCACACCGCGCTTAATCGTCACGCGCCGATTCTGCGGTCGTTCCCGCCCGGGTGGGAACAGCGACGTGCTGATGCCCGGCATCCACGAGTTCGATGCGTCGGTAGCCGGGCGTGACCAGGGCGCGGGTGTATCACCGGGACCGATGCGCGCCATCGCTGATTGGAACTGCCCAGCACGCAGTCCCTGGATGACACTCGGCCTGCGCCGTCAAAGCTGAGCGCCAGCCTGTGAGGAGACCGTAGTGGGGCTTGCAGAAGACACCGCCGTCCACCGCCTGGCCCCCGGGGACACCGTCGCCGCCTTCGCGCTGCCCGGCACCGATGGACACCCGGTCGCGGTCGACCCGCACGCGCGGGCCGCAACGGTGGTGGTCTTCACCTCGAACGCCTGCCCGTACGCGCTCGCCTGGCACGACCGGATCCAGGACGTCGCCCGCGACTACGCCGGCCGCGACGTCCTCGTGGTGCAGGTGGTCAGCAACGCCGACGAGGCGCAGCCCGGGGACTCCCTTGAGGCGATGCGGGCCCGGGTGTCAGCCGGTGAGCTGGCTGGGCCGTTCGTCAAGGACGCCGGCCAGGAGGTCGCTCGGTGTTTCGGAGTCACCGCCACCCCGGAGGTCTTCGTCGCCGACCGCGCGGGCGTCGTCCGCTACCACGGCGCGCCGGACGGCGACTTCGACAATCCAGGTCAGGCGGCGGGCTGGCTGCGGGCCGCGCTCGACACCGTCCTGGCCGGGGGCGAAGTCGAGCAGCCGGCCACGCCACCCGCGGGGTGCTCGCTGAAGTGGCGGGTCGACGTCCTCTGGTGGGACGGCTGTCCGAGCCATGACCGCGCCGTGAGCCTGTTGGAGGACACGCTGCAGGCGATGGGCCGCACTGAGGTCGCTGTGCGCAAGGTCCCGGTGCAGACCAGCGGTGAGGCCGCCGAACGCGGATTCCCCGGATCGCCCAGCTTCCAGGTTGGCGGCCTGGATCTGTTTCCGGGCGGCGGCCCGCCCGCGCTGACCTGCCGCATCTACCGGCAGCCAAACGGGCGGGTGGCACCCCTGCCGTCGTCCGAGCAGCTGAAGCAACGCCTGACCCAGACCCTCGCCCGGCCGTGGGATCTCCCCGGCTGGACCGACTTCAGGAAAGGAACGTCCTCGTGACGCCTGCTTCGGACAGCGTATTCGCCCCGTCATCCTATTGACTTATGTTTGAAACATGTAAAAGAATGCCTGATATCGACGTAAGCCTTCGACTGGATTAGTCGGCAGCGGCACTCGGTAGAGGCAATCCGGCTTGTCGATGCTCGATACCACGTCAGAAGGGTTGACATGAACGATCTCCGCCACCTCATCCACCCGCGGAAGTTCCTGGTGCCGGCGGCCGTCGCGGCTCTCGCGCTGGCCGGCTGCTCCTCTTCCCCATCGTCGGACTCGAGCACGGGCGCCGACGGCAAGACCGAGTTCACGCTGACGTACTCCAAGTCCAACAACATCGAGAGTCCGTTCGAGACTTTGGCCAAGAGGTACATGACGACCAACCCGAACGTGACGATCAAACTCGAGGGCAAGCCGAACGACAGCTACGGGGACTCCGTCCGCACCCAGCTCCAGGCGGGCAACGCCGCCGACGTGATCGAGACCGAGGCCGGCTCGGGCCAGTCGCGGAGTATCCTCCCGCTGGCCGAGGCCAAATTCCTGGAACCGCTCAGTGACACGGTGACCAAGACCATCCCCTCCGGCAGCGAAAGCCTCTTCCAGCTGAACGGCACGACATACGGCGAGCCGCTGGGCATCTCCTACGCGGGGCTCGTCTACAACACGGTGGCCGCGCAGGCCGCAGGTCTGACCGCCGCCCCGAAGAGCCTCGACGAGGTGACGGCCGCCTGCGGCAAAGCCGCCGCCGCCAAGAAGTCGTTGTTCGTGCTGGCCGGGTCGACGGTGCCCAACGCCGGGATCACCAGCTTGATCATCTCGGCGACCCGGGTATACGCCGACGACCCCGACTGGAACACCAAGCGCACCAGCGGCCAGACCACCTTTGCCGGCACCAAGGGCTGGCAGGACACCCTGCAGACCATAGTCGACCTGAACAAGGCCGGCTGCTTCCAGAAGGGCTCCGAGGGCGCCGGCTTCGACGCGATCACCAACAACATGGCCAAGGGCACCTCGGTGTCCTTCTTCGGCCCGCTCGGCTCGGCCTCCGAACTGCAGAAGGCGGCTCCGGAGCAGAAATTCGTGGCCGAAGCGTTCCCGCCCGCGACCGCAGGCGGCAAGGCCTTCGGCGTGGCCAGCGCGACCTACTCGCTGTCGATCAACGCCGCTTCCAAGAAGAAGGACGCCGCGAAGGCGTTCGTCGACTGGCTGGCCGACCCGGCCCAGGCTGACCTGTTCGCCAAGGCCTCGGGCGGCCTGCCGGTGAGCGGGCTCGACCAGCAGGATCTCTCCACCACCATCTACGCCGGCGTGGCCGACCTGCTCAAGAAGGGCGACTACACCCCGTTGCCCAACTCCGGCTGGAAGAGCGCAGGCGTGTACGACGCACTCGGCACCGGAGTCCAGGGCCTGCTCACCGGGCAGTCCAGCGTCGACAAGGTCCTCAAGGCGATGGACGCCGCCTGGGACCAGTGATCGAACCGACCGCACGCTGACTCGACTGGGGACCAGATGACTGCCGCGAAGATACCGACGGGGGATTCGATGAAGACCGCCGTGCAGCCACCCCCGGTCGAGCCGGCGGACCGCCCTCGGCGCCGGATTGACGGCGAGAGGCGCAAGGTACACACCATCGGGCGCTGGTGGTGGGCGCTGCCGGGCGCGCTGCTGGTGATCGCTATGCACTACGGTGCGACCGCGGTCGGCGGGTCGTTCGCCTTCACCAACTGGAGCGGGATCGGCTCGTTCGAGTGGATCGGCCTGGGCAACTTCGAGCGGATCTTCGACGACCCGACCAAGCTCACGGCACTCCGGAACACCTTGCTCCTGGCGTTCGGGTCGGTGATCCTCAGCAATCTGGCCGGGGTGGTGCTGGCCATCGGCCTCAACCGCGTGCTGAAAACCCGCTACCTCCTGCGGACACTGTTCTTCATGCCGGTGGTGCTGAGCCCGCTCGCCACCTCGTACATCTGGAAGTTCATCTTTCAGCTGGACGGCCCGCTGAACTCGATTCTCTCCGGCGTCGGCCTGGACGGCCTGGCCCGGCCCTGGCTGGCCGACCCGATCTGGGCGCTGTGGGCCGTCCTGCTGGTGGTCGTCTGGCAGAACACCGGGTTCGCGATGGTGATCTACATGTCCGGCCTCGCCTCCGTCCCCGTGGAGATCGAGGAGGCGGCCGCGATCGAAGGCGCGAGCCTGTGGCAGCGGACCTGGCACGTTGTCCTGCCCTGCCTGCGGCCCGCCATCGCCATCGCCACCACGCTCGGGCTGGTGAACGGGCTCCGGATCTTCGACCAGATCCTCGCCCTCACCGGCGGCGGCCCCGCCAACGCCACCGCGACCCTGGCCACCGAGGTCTACAAGCAGGCCTTCAGCCTCGGCAACTTCGGCTACGGCGCGGCCCTCGCCGTGATCCTGACCGTCATCATCCTGACCTTCGCGGTGATCCAGCAGCGCGTCGTCCAGGGCCGTCCGGAGGTGTGAGCGATGTTCCGCTACACGAAACTGTCCGCCCTGCGGGAGATCGGCCTCTGGCTCCTGGCCGTGGTCTATCTGGCGCCGTTCTACGTCCTGATCGCCACCGCGCTGAAGCCGGACAGTGAGGTCTTCAGCACCTCCGCGCTGGCGCCGCCGAAGTCGCCGACGCTGCAGAGCTTCAGCCATGTGCTGTCGGCCGGCGGCGAGTCGGACATCAAAGTGGGCCTGGCCAACAGCCTATTCATCACCACCGGCAGCATCATCGTCCTGGTGCTGCTGGGCTCGCTGACCGGGTACGTGATCGCCCGCAACACCCGCCGCTGGAGCCGGGCCCTGTTCTTCCTGTTCCTGATCGCCATCGTGCTGCCGATCCAGCTCGGAACGGTCCCGCTCTACATCAGTGCCCGGACGCTGCACCTGACCGGCTCGGCCCCCGGCATGATCGTGCTCTACGGCGGCCTGCTGCTGCCGCTGTCGGTGTTCATCTACGCCGGCTTCTTCCGTGGTATGGGCACGGACTACGAGGAGGCGGCGGCGATCGACGGCGCCGGCCCGGGGCAGGTCTTCTTCCGGATCGTGCTCCCGCTGATGGCGCCGGCAACCGGCACGGTCGCGATCCTGACCGGGCTGATCGTCTGGAACGACTTCTTCACGCCGCTGATCTTCCTCGGCGGATCGGACCAGCAGACGCTGCCGGTAGCGATGTACTACTACATCGGCTCGCTGGTCTCGCAGTGGAACCAGATCTTCGCGATCGTGATCCTGTCGATGATCCCGATCCTGGTGTTCTACCTGGTGGCCCAGAAACGCTTCATCCAGGGTTTCGCCGGCGGGATCAAGGGCTGATCATGAGCGAGCACCGGGCCGCCTTCGCGCGCTTCGTCGACCTCTTCTACACGCAGAAGCGGGTGGCCGACGCCTTCGCGTTCCTCGCCGCCGACGACTACCGGCAGCACAACCCGAACATCGCCGACGGCTCGCAGGCGGCGATCGCGGCTTTGACCCCCAAGTTCGACGGTTCCCCGGACGCGCGATTCGAGGTTCAGCGAATTCTCGTGGACGGCGACCTGGCCATGGTCCATGTCAAGGCGACCCGGCCCGGTCAACCAACCGCAGCCGTCGCCGACATCTACCGATTCGCCAACGGCCGGATCGTCGAGCACTGGGACGTGTTGCAGCCCGTGCCGGCGAATCCGGCGCACGACCACCCGATGTTCTGACGCCCCGCGTCCGACCCGAAAAGAGATGCCCTCATGTACCGACTCGCGCCCAACATCGACCTGCTGTTCAGCGAGGCCGGGGAAGCGCACGCCCGGGTCCGTGCGGCGGCGGCCGCCGGCTTCGACGCCGTCGAGATGTGGGGACCCACCGGCAAGGACATCCCGGCCCTGCACGACGCGCTCGCCGAGACCGGCATCGCCCTGGTCGCCCAGCTCGCCGAGCCCCGGATGCAGTTCATGATCCCGCCGAAGAACCACGAGCCGTTCTTCACCGGGCTCGACGCCGGGGTCGAGGTCGCCCAGCGGCTCGGCTGCCCCCGGATCGTGGTCGGCAGCGGCACCGGCTTCGGCGGGCGTAAGCGCCAGGACCAGCTCGACGAGCTGATCGAGATCTTCACCAAAGGCGTCGAGCACATCAGCGGCTCCGGCATCACGCTCGTGCTCGAGCCGGTCAACACCCGGGTCGACCACCCCGGCGCCCTGCTCGACCGCACCGGCGAGGCCGCCTACATCGCCCGTGGGGTCGACTCACCCCACTTCGGCGTGCTCTACGACCTCTACCACTCCACCGTCGAGGGCGAGGACGTCGACGCCGAAATAGCCGCGGCCGCCGACGTCATCCAATACGTGCAGATCGCCGACCACCCCGGCCGGCACGAACCCGGCACCGGCAACATCGACTGGCCGGCCCGGCTGGCCGGCCTGCGCGGCAGCAGCTACGACGGCCCGATCGGCCTGGAGTACTACCCGGCCACCGCGTCGGCGGCCTCCGTCGCCTACATCACCTCGATCGCGGCGGACGCCTGATGGGTGAACGCGCGATCAAGTGGAGCTACATGGACCACTGGCGCTCCGCAGGCCCGGCCGGTCCGATCGACCAGTGGCACGATCGGGCCTCGATGAGCCGGTTCCTCAAGCAGATCAAGGCGGCCGGCTTCGACGCGATCGACACTTTCGACTTCCGCTTCTGGCAGATCACGGGTGACTACGGATCGGTCGCGAACTACCAGGACTTCGTGCGGGAGCACGGCCTGGAACGGATCGTCAACACCTTCCACGCCGCCGACTACGACCCCCGTAGCTACGCGCCGCACGTCCCGGAGACGCACGCGGCGATCCTGGAGGACTTCCGAGTCACGATGGACCGCTGGTCCGGCATCCGGCTCGACAACATCATCGTGATGCCGGCAACGCTCTACTACGACATGGAACCGGTGACCCCCGACAAGATCAAAACCACCGCGGATCTCTGGAACGCCGTCGGCGAGATCACCCTTCAGTGGGGGGTCAAACTCACCTGTCACCACGAGTTCTTCTGCGGCATCCAGAGCCGTCCGGACCTCGACCTGTTCTACGCCGGCTCCGACCCGCGCTACGTCAACCTCTTCGTCGACACCGCGCAGCACTGCATCACCTCGGTCGACCCGGTCGACTTCTACACCGCCTACGCCGACCGGGTCACCGGGTTCCACTTCAAGGACACCCGTAACCGGGCCTCCGGCGACGATCACCGGCACCGGCCCGACTCGGAGATCATGGCGCCCACCACCGACAAGTGGTTCTACGAGATGGGCACCGACGAGGGCCTGGTCGACTTCGAGGCGATGATGCGCGCCGTACGCGACAACGGCTACCGCGGCTGGATCAGCGTCGAGCACGACAAGGCCAACAAGGCCGGCGGCGACTACGCCGAGAGCACCGCGATCTCGCGCTGGTACGCCGAGCACGTCCTGTCCCGGATCTACCGCTGAGCCGCACCGAGGAATCATCATGACCACGTTCAAACTGGGATACGCGATCGACCAGTGGAAACCGCAGTTCGACGACTTCGTCCGGCGCCGCGACCACGAGCGCGCGCTGAAGACGATCGCGATCGCCGGCTTCAGCGGTGTCCAACTGACCGCCGGCACCGGTCGCTGGCAGCCGCTCGGCAACCCTCAGCAACTTGAGGCCAACTTCGGCTCGGTCGACGGCTTCGGAGAGTTCGTCCGCTCGTGCGCACTGGAGGCCGTGGCCGCGTACGTCGTCGACCCCGGCCAAGGCTTCCACGAAGACCTCAGCCACGGCGCCGACGCCCGCAGCCCGGCCAACCGGGACGCGGTAGTGGCGACGTGCGGCTGGTTCGCCCAGGCGGTCGCGCGGACCGGGGGTGACATCCTGGTCTGCCGCCCCGCACCCTCGGGCGCCGCCGGGAAAGCGGACGATGCGGCGATCAAGGCGCTGGCCGAGTGCTGGAACACCGTCGGCCGGGCCACCGCCGAACTGGGGGTGACGACAACGCTGCGGTTCGACTTCCTGTCCTGCCTGAGGCTGGCAGACGGCTGGGACCGGCTGCTGGCCGCGCTCGATCCGGCCCTGGTCGGTCTCGCCCTGGACACCGGCGAACTGGCCGCGGCCGGGCGGGATCCGCTGGCCGAGATCGAGCGCAGCCCGCTGCCGCTGCGGCACGTGATCCTGTCGAACGCCCGGGCAACCGACGAACTCGACGAATTCACCCGCCCCGGAGCGGAATTCACGGTGCGGCAGTCCGGCGGGCAGCGCGGCATCCCGCGCTGGTTCGGTGAACTCGAGGAGCCCGGCCTGGTTGATCCGGCGGCGGTGCTCGCCGCGCTCGGCCGGCTCGGCTACGGCGGCTGGGTAGTGGTCAACACCGCGCCCAGCCCACACCCGGCCACCAGCGCGCTGCTCAGCGGCTATCACCTCCACCAGATCCTGCTGCCCGCCCTGGCCGGGAGTGCGTCGTGACCAGACTGCCCGGCGACGTCGACGTCGTGATCGTCGGCAGCGGCCCCATCGGAGCCGCCTACGCCCGGATCCTCAGCGAGCGGGCGCCCGGCGCCCGGGTGATCATGCTCGAGGTGGGCCCGGTCGTGTCCGATCCGCCCGGGGCGCACGTCAAGAACATCGTCGATCCGGACGCGCGGGCGATGGCGCAGCTCCGGTCCGAGGGACCGGGCGCCGGTGCTGCCACCCTGACCAGCCCGGGCGCCGTGCGGTCGGGCGAGCGCCGGGCCCGGCCGGGCACCTTCCTGCTGCCGGACGGCTATGCGTTCCCCGGCGAGGACGGCATCCCGATGGCCGCGATGTCGAGCAACGTCGGCGGGATGGGTGCGCATTGGACCTGCGCTTGCCCGCGGCCGGGAGGCAGCGAGCGGATCGGCTTCCTGGACGATCTCGACGAGCTGCTGGACGAGGCGGACCGGCTGCTCGGGGTGACTACGCACGCGTTCGACGACGCGCCGCTCGCCGATGTCGTCCGCGAGCGCCTGGCCGCCGCGGTCGGCGCACGGACCCCGGCGACCCGGGTGCAACCGATGCCGCTGGCCGTGCACCGGCTTGCGGACGGCACCCTGGTGTGGTCGGGCTCCGACGTGGTGATGGGCGACGTCACCCGGGCAAACCCTTGTTTCAGCCTGCACGACGAGTGCCTGGCCACCCGGGTGCTGGTAGCGGACGGCCAGGTCAGCGGGGTGCAGGTACGCGATCTGCGGACCGGGGCGAGCACGGTGATCCACAGCAGCCACGTCGTGGTCGCCGCCGACGCCCTGCGTACGCCGCAACTGCTCTGGCACTCGGGGATCCGCCCGGAGGCGCTCGGGCGCTATCTGAACGACCAGCCGCAGGTGATCTTCGCGGCCCGGATCCGCGGCGCCGTGCCGGGCGCGACCCGACAGAGCCGGGACGGCGCCATCAGCCGGCACAGCGGGGTCAGCTGGGTGCCATTCACCGAAGACCTGCCCTTCCACGGCCAGGTGATGCAGCTCGACGCGTCCCCGGTCCCGCTG
The DNA here is from genome assembly GCF_040682035.1 of Actinoplanes sp. NPDC051470. Classification (NCBI taxonomy): domain Bacteria; kingdom Bacillati; phylum Actinomycetota; class Actinomycetes; order Micromonosporales; family Micromonosporaceae; genus Actinoplanes; species Actinoplanes sp. NPDC051470. Next base: position 17,413 of record NZ_JBFBAA010000055.1, on the reverse strand, counting down.
GCCGACGACGACCCGGTGGTGCCCGGGTCGGTCGTCGGGGTCGGCCTGTTCTGCGCCAAGGGGATACGTGCCGACGACCGGGTCGAGTTCTCCGACAGCGAACTGGATGCGTACGGGATGCCCGCCATCCAGATCCACTACGTCCTGACCGAACACGACCGCGAGATGCTCGACCGGGCCCGGCGCGAGATCGTCCGGCTGTGCGAGGCCATCGGTGAGCCCCTCGGAGACGCCCCGATCACCCTGCCGCTCGGCGCGTCCCTGCACTACCAGGGGACGACCCGGATGGGGACGGTGGACGACGGCACCTCGGTCTGCGGCCCGGACAGCGAGGTCTGGTCGGTGCGCGGTCTGTACGTGGCCGGCAACGGCGTTATCCCGACGTCCACGGCGGCCAATCCGACGCTGACCTCGGTGGCGCTCGCCGTCCGCGGGGCCCGCCGGATCGCCGCGAAGCTCACCGCCCCACAGTTGGTAAGGTGGTCGCGATGATCGCCGACCGGATCATCGAACAAGGAACCCTGACGACCGACGGCTTCCGGGCCTGGATCGAAGTCCGCCTGCCCTGGTACCGGGCCCTCCCGGGATCGTGCGTCGGGGAGGTGGCCTTCGCGGTAGACGGCGTCCAGGCCGACCCCGAGTCGCTGCGCTGGACCATGAACGGCCGCACCTGTGCCATCCCCGACCTGCTCGACGAGGTGGACCAATGGTGGTTCCCGGCCGATTCGGCGGTCGTCGCGGGTGACCTCCCGGTTGAGCCCAGCGACGCCGAGCACCGCGTGGACATCGAACTCAAGCTCTACATCCCGTACATCGTCACCGCACACGGCGTACTGCGAATCGAGGAGCGCGACTCGAAAACCATGAAGGCGAGGCAACGATGACACCCGGCCGGCCCATCCAGGGAGTCACCCTTTACAGCTTCACCCGCGCCTTCCACGCCCGCGAGTACGACCTGGAAGGACTGATCCGCAAGGTCGCCGCCGAGGGCTTCGGGCCCGGCCTGGAGATCATCGGATTCTCCAGCTTCCGCGGCTTTCCCGCGCTGGACGACGCGTTCGTCGGCTGGTTCCGCGACCTGGTGGCCGAGGTCGGCCTGGTGCCGACCTCCCTGGCGATCAACGGTGACTGGGCGCTGCGGCCCGACCGGCTGATGTCGCAGGACGAGCTGATCGCCTATATGACCCGCCAGATCGAGGCCGCGTCCCGGCTAGGCTTCCCGATCGCCCGGGTGCAGATCTCGCTCACCCCCGACTCCATGCAGGCCCTGCTGCCGGTCGCCGAGCGGTACCGCGTCACGCTCGCCCTTGAGGTGCACGCCCACCAGCACGGCCGGCACGAATTGATCCTCGCGCTGCGTGACCGCTACGACAAGCTCGGCTCGCCCTTGCTCGGGTTCACCGCCGACTGGGGAGCCACCGTCAGCCGCTTCGCGCCGTCCCTGCTGGAGGCGTACCGCCGCCGCGGAGCGACCGAGGAACTGCTGCGGGCCGTGTGCGCGCTGTGGGACCAGACCTACCAGGAAGGCCCGCCGCTGACCGAGGCCGCACACGGCAAGCGGTTCGGCGCCTTCATCGAACTGGCCCACCGCCACGGCCGGCCCGACCTCGGCATCGACTTCGCGATCAACGGAACCGGACTGTTCGGCCCGGCACCGATCGACACCTGGCGCGAGATCGCTCCGTGGATCCGCCACTGCCACGGCAAGTTCTTCGGTATCGACGCCGCCGGCGAGGAGCCGTCAGTCCCGGTACGCGACCTGATCGCGCTCCTAGTCGACGTCGGATACCACGGCGCTATCTCCAGCGAGTACGAGGGCTGGCACTGGAACCACTGGGACAGCCCGTTCGACATCATCGCGGCCGAGCAGGCCGTCCAGCGCTCGGCCGCGCAGCACGCCGGATCACGCATGATCGTCGACCCGGCGCAGGCGCGCGACGCCCTGCACCGCCATCTCGCCCAGCCCGTCTCGAAGTAAAGGACCGACCATGACCACCACCACAACCGCGGGCGCCGGCATCGCCGGCACCCGGATGAAGCTCGGCATCACTCTCTACTCGCTGACCTCCGAATGGGCGGCCGGGCGCTACACCTTCGAGAGCCTCCTGCAGGAGGTCGCGGACTCCGGGCTCGGCCCGGGCGTCGAGTTCAACGCCGCGCAGATGCTGCGCAGCTACCCCAACGTGGACGACGACTTCGTCCGGATGTGGCGCGACCGCCTCGACCGGCTCGGCCTGGAACCCAGCGCCATGGGCACCAACCTCGACATGGGCCGGCGCCGGGACCGGGACATGACCCCGGACGAAGAGTACGACTTCGTGGCACTGCAGCTGCGTACGGCGTACCTACTCGGGTTTCGCACCGTCGTGATCCGCAGCGCCGGCCGGGAACTGCTGCAGCGGCTGCTTCCGCTGGCCGAGAAGTACGACCAGCGGCTGGCCTACGAACTGCACGCCCCGGCCGGGCCGAACGACGACAAGATCATGGGAATCCGCGAACTGTACGCCGACCTGGGCTCCGACCGGCTGGGCTTCACCGCCGACTTCAGCGCCACCATGCACAGCCTGTCCCCGACGCTGCACCGCACGTTGCGGCAGATGGGGCTGCCGGACGAGCATTTCGCGGTGATGGAGCAGACCTGGCGCAAGCCCGTGCCGATGCACGAACGCAACCAGGAGTTCGAGGACTACCTGCGCGCCCACGACTTCGACCCGGCGCGGCTCGGCCCGTTCACCCGGCTGGCCTTCAACATGCACGGCCTGGTCGCGCCGGAGGAGTGGACGGACATCATGCCGCTGATCTTCCACGTGCACACGAAGTTCTACGACATCGACGACAACGGCGACGAACCCGCGATGGACATCCCGCGGATCATCCGGCAGTTCGTCGACGGCGGCTACACCGGCTACCTGTCCAGCGAATGGGAGGGGCACGCCTTCGCCGACCTGGGCGAGTCGGACCCGGTCACACTCGTCAAGGCCCAACACAAGCTCATCCGCCGCACCATCGAATCGATTGCCTGAGGACGCGCCGTGGCCACGCACAACTCGTTGTTCGCCGAGACCGACGTCCGCCGGCACCCGGACGGCATCGCCGTCTCGATCCAACTGCCCTGGTACCGCAGCCTCTGGCTGTCGGCCGTGGACAGCCTCACCGTCAAGGTGGACGGCCAGGAGATCCCCTCCGACCGGCTGCGGTTCGAGCTTCAGAGCCGCAGCTACCGGGTCGAGGAACTGCCGGACCAGTGGGAGACGCTCTGGTTCGTCGGTGACCGGCCGGACGTGATCATCCAGCTCGACCCGGCCCCCGCGCCGGGAGTCAAGGCAAGGATCGAGGTTGTACTGACCCTTCGGCTGCTCTACATGCAGATTGCCCCGCAGCGCTACGTCAGCAACCGGGTTCCGATCGAACGCGAGATCGTGCTCGCCTGAGTCACCTCCCGTCTGCTACTCACACGACGGTCAGGCCGCGAGGCCGCCCTCGATGAGGGCGGCCCGGGCCAGCGCCAGATGACGTCGCGTCGTCGTGGTCGCGTCCTGGTCGTGCAGCCACTCGTGCCCGCCCCACTCGCTGGTCAGGGTGCCGCTGAAGCCCGTTCCGGCGAGCAGCCGTCCGAGATCGCGGATCGGCCCGGTAACGCGCCCGCCGTCGTCGTCCAGGTCCCAGAACTTGAGGTGGAAACCGCCGACCAGGTCGAGGACGTCGCGCAGTTCCTCGGCCCCGGACCGCCCGAAGCGGATCAGCAGATTCAGGTAGAGCGGGTGGATTCGGGGCGGGACGCCGCCCGACTGCAGCAGGCCGATGACGGCATCCGGCGTCTCCGGCGCGAGCCACTCTCTGGTCAGCCGCGCCACCAGCTCGGCGGGGACGCCGCCGCGGCGCAGCCGCTCGAGGTAACTGACCGGCAGTGCGGGCATCAGCATGCTGATGTCCACCAGCGCCCGGATGCGCGGATCGGCGAGATCTGAGATGGTCTCCAGGGCCTGCGCGGTCGCGGGGTCAGCCGGGCTCTGCGGGCCCTGAAGTTCCTCGAAAAGCGTCAGGTTCAGTTCGTGCAGGACCGGTTGCAGCCGCTCCAGCAGCGGCCGGCCGGCCTGCCCGATCGGCAGCCGGATCCCGAGTGCGCCGACGCGACGAGCCGCGAGCAGTTGCGGGACCAGGAAGGCCAGCCGCTCGGCCGGCGTACGCCGCCGTAGCGGCAGCGCGAACTCGTCGATGCTGGCACCGACGATGCTGACCCGGCCGTTCGCGGCGGTCAGCTCCTCCCGCAACGCGTCGACCTCCTCATCGGCCGGCGCCGGGAACGAGCGCCACACCTGACCTGCTTCGAGCTCGATGACCGCGCAGACCCCGTCCGCGCAGATGCCGGTGACGATCTGGTGGGCGGCCCGGTCGGCGCGCAGGACGTCCGGCGTCCAGTTGAAGGAACTCGCACCGAGGATCGGGCCGGCGGAACGGTCGGTCATGCTGGTTGTCCGTTCTGCCGGAAGATGAAAGACTTACGTTTAAAACAGACTAAAGGCAGGTGAGAGCGCATGCAACTGGCGCTTCGGGATGATGCTCTGAGCTCCACGGAGCGGGGCTTCGAACTACGGGTCGGGCTGCCATGGATCCGGTCCCTGCCGCTGGCGGGCCTCAGTGAGCTGACGGTTGTGGTGGACGGCCAGACTCTCGAGGACGGCGAGCTGGGCGTGGCGCTCGGGGAGCGGCACGTCACTCCCGGGTCTTTGGCCGAAGATCGGGACACCTGGTGGTACCTGCAGGACCGCCTCGTGGTGGCGGGTCCGCGGCGGCTCGCGCCGGGCCGGCATGCCGTGTCCGTCGACTTCCGGATCGTGGTGCCCTACCTGCCCGGTGGGCCGGATGCCCCGCTCGTGCTGCCCACGCACCTGGAGGCCGTCCTGGATCTCGACCATCCCGTGGTCCTGAGTGCGGCCCGCGACGTCAGTTGACGCGCGGCTCAAAAGTGCCGGTCGGGCCCGCCCGAGGCGGTGCTTGTGGGCGGAGCGGGCGAACCGCGTCGACGGTCGGCCGGCCGAGGCCGAACCACCGCGCGAAGGTCGCGTCGAAGAGTTGTTCGCGGACTATCTCGGCGCCGCCACGCAAGGGCTCACGGATGTCGCCCACCGATCGCACGATGCTGAGGTCGATGGTGGCCAGCGGGTTGGAGCGCGCGTACACGCGCTGCCGCACCTCGGCCAGAAAGATCTCCCCGGCGCCGGCCGCTATCGCGCCGCCGATCACGATCACGCTCGGGTTGAACATGTTCACCAGCGAAGCGATGGCCTGCCCCACGACCAGTGCCGACTTGCGGACCAGGGAGACGGCCAGGGCATCGCCTTCCTCGGCGGCCAGCGAGATCAGCTCGGGTGTCATGGTCTCACCAGCTGAGGTTCGCTGGACCAGGTAGCCGGTGGCTCCGGCGGCGATGGCCGCCCCGGCGTCGCGCACCAGGGCCCAGCCCCCGGCCACCGCCTCCAGGCAGCCGACCTTTCCGCAGCGGCAGACCTGGTCCGCGTCCGGCACCCGCTCATGGCCGATGTCGCCGGCGGCTCCCTTGGCGCCGCGGTGGATCCGACCCTGGGAGAGCAGGCCCGCGCCGATCCCGGATCCCACCTTGATGTAGATCAGGTCGGGGTGCTCGTCCCGGCGGCGGGCACGTTCGGTGAGGGTCAGCAGGTTGACGTCGTTGTCGACCCAGGCGGGCGCGTCATAGTGCTGCTCTAAGGGGCGGCGGACGTCGAATCCGTTCCAGCCGGGCATCATCGGTGGCGCTACCGGGCTGCCGGTGGCGAAGTTGACCGGGCCGGGGACGCCGATGCCAACGCCCCAGACCGGCGTGTCACCGGCCTTGGCCAGCAGTTTGTCGATCATCGACATGGCCGTTTCCAGTGTTTCGGCCGGGCCTCGGACGATGTCCCAGTCGCAGTGTGCGTCGTCGAGCACGTCGCCGGTCAAGGTGAACGTGCCCACGTGGATGTGCAGGGCTCCGAGCGCGCAGACGATGATCAGGCCCTGGTCGCCACGGAACCGGAGCGTACGCGGTGCGCGGCCCCCGGTGGGGTTGGCGAGGTCGCCGTCTTCCAGGTAGCCCAGGTCCATGGCCTGGTCGACCCGTTGGGTGACCACCCCGCGGCCGAGCCCGGTGACCTGGCCGATCTGCGACCGGGTGGTCGCCTCACCGAGGCGGACGAGGTTGACGATCCTCAGCAGGCTGATCATCTCGTCGGTCTTCGCGCCGAATCTGAGCGCCGATTGTCGTGCCATGCCCGAGTTTTGCACACCTGGCCACAGACTTGCGTCCCGATGGCTGTGACATCTGCAATCAAATGACAATCATAAGTTAGATTCGGACAAAAGTACCCGGTGAATCGCAGGCGAGCACTTCCGTCCGAGTCGGGCTAGCTTTTGTCAAAGTCGGGCGGAAGCGATAGATTGACGGACGCTGAGATCGCAAGCTGATCTCCTCCCTTCGCGAGGCCGCGCCCCGCGGGATGCGGTCGTCGGCTGAAATCGAAGGAGAATCGGTGTTCAATAACCCCGTCATCGCGATCGTCGGCAGCGGCCCGATCGGTGCCACCTACGCCCGAATCCTGCTGGAACGATTGCCGGACGCGTCGGTGGTGATGTTCGAGGCGGGTCCGCAGCTCACTGAGCGCCCCGGCGAGTGTGTGCGCAACATCACCGACCCGCAGCAGAAGGCGCGGGCCCGAGAGATGTCGCAGGGTCCGCAGTCCGGTGCCCATCGGGAGAACCTGGGGCTGCCTACCGGAGCGGTGGCCGAGGGGATGTTCACCGCCCGGCAGGGCACGTACCTGCTCGACTTCGGCGCTCCCGATTCGGCGCACGCGCCGAGCTTCGCGGCCGGCGCGGCCTCCACCAACGTCGGGGGAATGGGCGCGCACTGGACCTGCGCGATCCCGCGTCCCTTCGGGTCGGAGAGGGTCGCCTTCATCCCCGACGACGAATGGGACAACCTCATCGGGGTCGCCGAGCGGCTCCTGCACGCGCAGGACGCGGCCTTCGCCGATTCGTCGGTCGGCAACGCGATTCGCTCGCTGCTGGACGAGGAGTTCGGCCTCGAATTGCCCGTGGGCCGTGGAGTCGGCACGCTTCCGGTCGCGGGTGACCCTCAGCCCGACGGCACGATGCGATGGGCCGGAGTGGACGCCGTCCTAGGTCCCTTGATCGAGCAGGGCTCGCCGCTTGCCGAGCGTTTCGAACTACGCGATCTGAGCCTGGTCCGGAGGGTCGTGCACGAGGAAGAGGTCGCCGCCGGGGTCGTGGTGCAGGACCTGCGCACCCGGGAGACGTACCGCTTCCCGGCCGATCTCGTGGTGGTGGCGGCGGACGCGTTCCGGACTCCCCAACTCCTGTGGGCGTCGGGCATCCGGCCGCCCGCGCTCGGCCACTATCTGACCGAGCATCCCGTGGTGATCTCGACCATCGCGCTGAACGCTGCGAAGATGCGCCGCTTCACCACCGAGGACGACTTGGACCGCGAGCTGGCGCGCCGGGCGCTCAATCCGGCCGACCCGGTGGCCGCCGTCAATCGGATCCCCTTCTCCGAGCCGTCCCATCCGTACTCGGCGCAGGTCATGTACGCCGAGAATCCACCGTTCCAGCTGGACCCGAGCGATCCGCAGGCCGGCAACCGCTGGGGCTACGTGATGATGGGCTACGGCCTGCGCAAGCGGCCGTGCTTCGACGACGGCGTGACCTTCGACGACGGCGAGTTCGACTATCGCGGCTTCCCCAACATGACGATCCACTACGAACTCGGCCCGGCGGAACGCGCTGAGATCGAGCAAGCCATGATTCAGCTGAGGCGGGCAGGGACCGCACTGGGCACCTTCGTCGCCCAGCCGCGGTTGCTGCCCAACGGATCGAGCCTGCACTACCAGGGCACGACCCGGATCGGCCATTCCGACGACGGAACGTCGGTCGCCGATCCGTGGTGCCGGGTCTGGGGCTACCGCGGCCTGGTCGTCGGCGGAAACGGCGTCATCCCGACCGCCACGACCATGAATCCGACCCTGATGAGCGTCGCGCTCGCCGTTCGTGGTGCTCGCCGAGCGGCCACCGATCTGGCCGACGCGCAACGGTGAACCATGGGGTGATCGGCAGATTCCGGTCCAGATTTGACCGGGACACCGGTCGACGGCCACCCACTCACATATGCGCAACGGATGGCGACCATCAAAGAATCGCTCTTCCCTGACCGCCGGTCGCTCTTGAACAGTGGTGAGAATCGCAGCCGCCGAACAAGGGAGAAATCCGGCATGTCAGCAGTCCGTAATGTGCTGGTCGTGGGCGCCGGCGCGGCCGGCGCCGCGACAGCGATTCTCCTCGCCGAGGGCGGCGTCTCGGTCGACCTGATCGACATCAAACCCGACGCGAGTGCGGTCGGCTCAGGTATCACCCTGCAGGGCAACGCCTTGCGGGTGCTGCGCCGGCTGGGCGTCTGGGACCAGGTACGTCGGCACGGGTACGCGTTCGACAGCCTTGGCCTGCGCGCACCGGACCCATACGGTTCGCTGATCGCCGAGCTCGACGACGTCCGCACCGGGGGTCCGGATCTGCCCGCCACCCTCGGGATGCACCGGCCCGACCTGGCCCGGATCCTGCTCGCCCGCGCGGCGGCGGCCGGCGCGAAGGTCCGCTTCGAGACCACCTACACCGCCCTGGAACAGGACGCGGACGGTGTCGCGGTCACCTTCGCCGACTCCTCCACCAGCCGCTACGACCTGGTCGTCGGCGCCGACGGCATCCGGTCGTGGACCCGCCATATGCTGGGCATCAACCTGGAGACCACGAGCACGGGAATGGGTATCTGGCGGGCGTTCACCGCCCGCCCGGCGAGCGTCACCCGTACGGACCTGTACTACGGCGGCCCGTGCTACATCGCCGGCTACTGCCCGACCGGCGAGGACTCGCTGTACGCCTACCTCGTCGAGGACGCCCAGGACCGCAGCACCCTCACCCCGGCGGAATCGCTGGCTGTCATGCGCGGGTTGTCCGAGGCCTACCACGGTCCCTGGGACGACATCCGCGAGCACCTCACCGACGTCTCGACGATCAACTACACCTGGTTCGAGAGTCACATCCTGCCCGCACCGTGGCACCGCGGCCGCGTCGTGCTGATCGGCGACGCGGCACATGCCTGCCCGCCCACGCTGGCCCAGGGCGCCGCCCAGGCGCTGGAGGACGCCGTCGTCCTGACCGAGCTGCTGCTGGCCGCCGACACGCTCACCGACGAGGTGTGGCAGACATTCACCGATCGCCGCTACGAGCGCGCCAAGACCGTCGTCGAAGGATCCCTGCAGCTGGCGCACTGGCTGCTCGACCACGAGCGCGGCGACGTCCCCGGCCTGATGGGCCGCATGTCCCACCTGCTGGCCGACCCGGCCTGAGGAGCACACGATGAACGAACGACTGATCACCCACCTGCGCCACGTCGACCTGGCCGTCCCGGACTACGACAAACAGCTCGACTTCTACACCACCATGTGGGGACTCACCACCGAGACCACCGACGACGGTCTAGCCTTCCTGGCCGCGGCCGGCTCACCCGAGCAGTATTCGGTGCGGCTCCGCAAGGCCGACGAGAAGCGTTTGGACCTGATCGCCTTCGGCGCCGCGAACCCGGCCGACGTCGACGCGATCGCCGAACGCCTCGGCCGCGACGGGGTCCGGCTGGTCACCGAGCCCGGCAAGATGCAGACCCCCGGCGGCGGCTACGGCTTCCGGTTCTTCGACAACGACGGCCGCACGGTCGAGGTGTCCTGCGACGTCGCGGTCCGCGCACACCGCAAGGTCGAGGCCGGCGAGTCAGTGCCGGTCAAGCTCTCACACATCGTGATCAACTCGCCGAACCCGGAGGCCACGGTCGCCTTCTACCAGCGGCACCTGGACTTCGGGCTGTCCGACACCCTGCACTCACCGCACATGGGCGAGGTGATGTGGTTCCTGCGCACCAACCGCTACCACCACAGCCTGGCGATCTCCCGCGGCCCCTTCGTCTCGCTGCACCACGCGTCATTCGAAATGCGCGGCATCGACGAATATATGCGCGGCACCGGCCGACTACTGCGCGCCGGCGTCGAGAAGGTGTGGGGCCCCGGCCGGCACATGGCCGGAAACAACACCTTCAGCTACTTCCTCGACCCGCACGGCAACACCATCGAATACACCACCGAGCTCGAACAGCTCGACGAGGACACCTGGCACCCACACCTGTACGACTTCTCCGACCCGATGGTCACCGACCAGTGGGGCACGGCCAACCCGATGAGCGAATTCGTCGCCAAGAAGTCCTTCAACGACCCCGACCGCGGCGTCTTCGTCGCCCCGCCGGTCTGAGCCAACCATGAAGATCGCCACCTTCTCGTACGCGGGTGAAGAGCGCGCCGGGCTCGTGGAGGAGGGGGTGGTCCGCCCGTTCACCGACCCGGCCCTCGACGTCCGAGCCGTGGCCGAGATCGGCCTCGACGCGGTGCCCAGGAGCGCGCTCGGCACCGGCGTACCCCTCGAAAGCGTGCGCTTACGCGCACCGCTGAAACCCGCCTCGATCCGTGACTTCGTCGCATTCGAGGAGCACGTCCAAGGCGTACGTCGCAGCATCGACGGCGTCGGCGTCCCCGACGCCTGGTACGACGCCCCCACCTTCTACTTCACCAACCCGCACACGATCTTCGGCCCTGACGACGACGTGCCGTTCCCGGCCGCGTCGACAGCCCGCGACTTCGAGCTCGAGGTCGCCGCCGTTCTCGGCGCCGACGGAAAGATCTTCGGATACACGATCTTCAACGACTGGTCGGCCCGTGACCTGCAGCGCCGCGAGATGCAGGTCAACCTCGGCCCGGCCAAGGGCAAGGACTTCGCCGGCACACTAGGCCCGTGGCTGGTCACCGCGGACGAGCTGGAACCGCACCGCGACAGCGAGGGCTTCCTCGACCTGTGGTGCACCGCGAGCGTCAACGGCGTGGAGATCGGCCGGGACCTGCTGTCGAACATGGGCTGGACGTTCGAGAGCCTGATCTCGTACGCGTCACGCGACAGCCGCCTCGTCGCCGGAGACGTGCTTGGCTCCGGCACCGTCGGTAACGGCGGCTGCCTCGCCGAACTGTGGGGCCGCAACGGCAAGCAGGATCCGCCACCGCTGCGTGACGGTGACGTCGTCACGCTGACCGTGCAAGGCATCGGCAGCCTCACCAACCGGGTCACCTCGGCGGTGCCCGCACCGGCCCTGCCGCCCGTTCGCCGACGCGACCACGGCAAGGCCAGGCTGCACGTATCGGACCACGACTGAAGGACACAGCCATGTTCGAGTACTTCCCGGGCAATTACGTGTGGAACCTGAGCGTCGTCGCGACGTTGAACAGCGGCGGACTCATCAACGAGGTCGACCGTGCGTGCCGCCCGATCCGCGACCTGGCGGCACGGGGCTCCGACGTCGGCACCGCCGAGTTCATGGCGTCCTGGACGGCGGTAGCCGACGACCTGACCGTACGGGCCGTGGCCGACGAGAAGGGCGGCCACCGTCGCGCTGCCGGGCAGAAATACCAGCGAGCGGCCAACTACCTCGCTCAGGCCGAGCGGATGCAGAGCGCCCACGCGCCCGGCCGCAACACCGTCTACCAGCGGTGCCTGGAACTGCAGCAGAAGGTGTTCGACCTGATCGACCCGGCGACCACCCGAGTCGCGGTGCCGTTCGAAGGTTCGACGCTGCCCGCCTACTACACCGACGCGTCGGCCGGCGACCATCGGACGCCCTGCATCGTCATGTGGAACGGTCTGGACTCCACCAAGGAGCACATGTACGCCTCGAACTTCGCCCAGGAACTCGCGACCCGGGGCATCTCCACGCTGATGGTCGACTGCCCGGGAAGTGGCGAAGCGCTGCGCCTGCAGGGTCTGACAGCGCGCGTCGAAACCGAGGACTGGGCAGCAGCCTGCGTCGACTACCTCGCCGCACGCGACGACGTCGACAACACCCAGATCGGACTTGTCGGCTGGTCGCTGGGCGGCTACTACGCCCCCCGCGCCGCCGCGTTCGAGAAGCGCCTGGCGCTGTGCGTCGCATGGGGCGCCAACCACAACTGGGGGGCCGTGCAGAGACGCCGCATCGAGCGCGAAGGCGAGAATCCGGTGCCGCACTACTGGGACCACGTGTTGTGGGTATGGGGCGAGAGCGACATCGACACCTTCATCAGCAAGGCCGACGCGGTCCACCTCGACGGCGTTGTCGAACAGATCACCGTGCCGTTTCTCATCGCGCACGGGGAGAACGACCGGCAGATCCCGGCGGCGTACGCGCATCGCTCGTACGAGCAGGCGGTCAACAGCCCGAAGCGGGAGCTACGGATCTTCACCGCGGCCGAGGGCGGCGCCGAGCACATCGGCCTCGACCACCTCTCGCACGTGAGCGTCTTCATCGCCGACTGGATCGCCGACACGTTCCGGGAGATGTCGTGACGGGCCTGGACCGGACCGACCCGGATGCCGCGATCGCCGACGCGGCGAAGCGGTGCTCCAACTGGGGGCGGTGGGGTGCCGACGACGTACGCGGCACGATGAATTTCCTGACGCCCGACAAGCGCAGGCAAGGCGCGGCGCTCGTGCGTCGCGGGGTGTCGTTCTCGCTGTCCCAGTCGTTCGACATGAACGGACCGCAAAAAGGCTGGCGCCGGCGCAACAACCCGGTACACACCATGCTGGACACCGGAACCGACGCGGCCGCCGGCATCCAAGGCTTCCCGCACGGCCTCGGCGGCGCCGACGACATGATCACCATGCCGCTGCAGTGCTCCACCCAATGGGACGGGCTCGGCCACATTTTCGACCACGGCATGGCCTACAACGGCCGGCCCGCCGGCGATGTGGTGACCAGCCTCGGCGACGCGGTCACCGGCATCGAAACCGTCGCCGGCGTCATCGCCGGCCGGGCGGTCCTGCTGGATGTCGGCCGGGCAATCGGCGACGGCGAACTGCCCGACGCTTTCGCCATCACCACCGAACACCTGCAGGCGACCGTCGAACGGCAAGGCACGTCGTCGGCCGTCGGCCGCGGCGACATCGTGCTCGTCCGCACCGGCCAACTGGCCCGCGCCCGCCGCGACGGGTGGGGTGACTACGCCGGCGGTCCCGCTCCGGGCCTGTCGTTCGCCACCGCGGGCTGGCTGCACCACACCGAGATCGCGGCCATCGCCACCGATACCTGGGGCTTCGAGGTACGGCCCAACGAGTTCGACGAGGCATTCCAGCCGTTGCACCAGGTCGCCATCCCGCACATCGGCCTGTTCCTCGGTGAGATGTGGGACCTGGACGCCCTCGCCGCCGACTGCGCCGCCGACGAAACCTACGAATTCTGGCTCACCGCCGCCCCGCTGCCGATCACCGGCGCAGTAGGTTCGCCGGTCAACCCGATCGCGGTCAAGTGATCGGCCGGAACGTCGTGGCGGCGACCCGGGCTCGTCGTAGGCCGCCGCAGTAGCGCCTGATGATGGACCGCCCTGGACCACGGGCGCGGGCACCCTGACCGTTGACCAGCAGGTGGGTCGTGCCGGCTGCGGTTTACCCCGGGGCCGCCGAATACCGCAGCGGGCCGCCAGGGCCGGAGCTTCACCGTGGGGCCGCGTCTCGGTACGCGTTGGGTCCGCGTTTCGGCAGCGCAAGAGTGGGCAGCTCACACCCGAGAAAAGACACAGTACCCGACAGTGATGCATGACACACTGCGCGGAGCGGCTACCACCCACGCGAGACAGCCCACCTGGCAAGGCAGGAGCGGCGCCGGTCAAACGTAAGTAGCCGTCCGCCAACATCTACCGGACCGCCTGACACGGCCATCATGACGTGCGAGCCAGGTGCGCCGAACGTGTGCAGGCGGGAGACGATATCGGTGCGGGTCCGGCCGAAGGGTACGAGCAGAGCCGCGGTGATCGAGCTGCCCACCTAGAAGATTGCCATGGGGTTGACCGGTAGGCCGGTCGCGTCCGGCTACGGGGATCGTGCCCAGGACGAATAGGAAGCTGTAGCCGGACAACTCGCGGCAGGCACGGGCCAGCTCGTCGACCTCGGCGCGATCGATCAACGGCATGCCGAGCCGGCCCAGCGCGACCGTGTGCATGGACGCCGGGCGGCGTACGGGTCGGGCCGGTGCGGCGTCGGGCCGCGGGGGCACAGGCGGACGATCGCAGATATCGCCCGCATAAAGGGACACTTCGCGGTTCGCCATCCAATTAATGGCGTCGAGCGTCATCGTGGGCAGCGAGCTGGCGGCTCCGCGGAGATCGTCCAGCCGCCGCGGACGACGAGGGCGTCGCCGGACTCGACGCGTACGCCGCCTCGCTGTTCGGCCTCTTCCAGGTCGGCGGCGGTAACCTGGCGCCGGGCGTCGAGGGCGCCTTCTGGTGCGAGGTCGAGCAGTACACCGCGGGTGGTCACGCCGGTCGTGAACGGCGTCGACGAGCCGCGGCGAACGGTCCCGCCGGAGATCGCCTCGTCGACCGGCGCGCCCGGATAGACCCGGCCGTCGATGTTGACGTGGCCCAGCGCGTCGATGTGGGTGGAATCGACGGTGTCGTAGCATCCCGGTTGGCCGGTTGGCCGGTTGGCCGGTAGCGGCAGGGGCCGGGTGGTCGCGTCGCGGACCAGCAGGGGGGTGGGGTGCCGGTGTACCTGGCCTTGGGCTGGGTCGCCGTGATCTATCTGCCCGAGTTCTGGCGCTCCGGCGGCACAACGGTCGTCACCCTTACTCCTCGGCGGCGTGCCCTACACCGTCGACACGGTCCTTTCTCGATGGGAAAGGACCGTGGAAGCGGCGGGATCAGGCAGCTTCCGCTTGCCGTGGGCGCTGGTGGTTCGGGTTCTGCTGGAGGGCTTCCTGGAGTTGGTCCTCGAGAATGATGATGCGGCAGGCGGCTTCCAGAGCGACACCCTGACCGACCATCTCGCGGGCCCGCGCGGCGAGGCGCAACTGGTGACGCGAGTAGCGGCGGTGTCCGCCGGCGGAGCGGTACGCGATGAACAGGTTCGCTTTTTCGAGGCGGCGCAGGAAATCTTGGGAGGCGCCGGTGATCTCCGCGGCGCGGCCCATCGTGTAGGCGGGGTAGTGCTCGTCGTCGAGCATGTCATCGGGTTGGGCCATGCATACACCTCTCCATGACGAGGGCCCCGGCGCGGAAGCGCCGGGGCCCAGGGTTACGGGTTGAACACACCATCTACCGACATGTACATCGGCCTGCCTTGTCCGCACCTGCCACCCATCGTGGCTTGCGGTGCGAGGATCGCATAAGCGTGACCGGAGACCACCTCACGTTCGATGGAACTGCGGTGTCCACCACACAGAACGAGAACTCCGTCCTGCTGGCGGGCGATCCAACGGTGCTCGGCCCTCCCTTTCCTCTGCTTCCAAATCCCATGATGCTGTCCTACCAAAACGCCGGTGGCGGAGCCCCACGCAAACTTCACGGCCCCACACACGTACGGCGGATCTTCCTGCACCAAGCCGGGCCCGAACCTGCATCAGCCCTGCCTGCGTCTGCCCTGACCTGGAGTTACGCCAAGGTCTTGCCTTACACGTGCCGTACTGAGGTGCATGCGGTGATACTGGGCCACCGCCGTGCCGAGCGAGCCACGAACTTCCGGGCCCTGCTTAACGCTCGGACACTCAATCGTCTGTGTCTTCACAGATCACTGCTGTCAACGAGAGAAACCGTACCCACCCGCCGCGAGAATGTCTAGTCGGTTCAGCCTAGATTTTCTCGGCGGCACCGCGAGGCAGCGACCTGCATCGACGGCGATATCATCGCCCCTTGACAGTGGCCTGGGGCGATGGCAGGGCAGGAGGTCGTGCCGGGCTTCGGTGGGTGCGCGGTCGTTTACGCAGCCCGCGCTAGGAGGCATGCCGTAACCGTCCCTCTGCTGTCCTTAATCCGGACTACCGCCGAGTGAGCCAAGTGCCGTCACTCCGCGTGACCCTGTCGCGCCGGGTCAGCATCCGGATTTGCCGATGACAGTGCGTCACAGCGGCATCTCAAGCCTCACGATCGCGCGGTCTGCTCACGTGGACTGCCTACACCACCAACGGCCTCGGCGCGTCGATCACCTGAACTGCGGCCGGCCGATGCGATCGGCCCGCCGCCTATGCGGCGTTCTGAAGGAAGTCGCCGTAGAAGAAGCACAGGCCAATTCCGGCACATAGCAACGCGATGATCCAGAACCGCGTGACGACGGTGACTTCGCTCCAACCGGCGAGTTCGAAGTGGTGATGGATCGGTGACAGCCGGAAGATTCTCTTTCCGGTCGTACGAAATGAGATGACCTGGAGGACCACCGACATGGTGTCCATCACGTACAAGAAGCCGATGATGGGCAGTAACAGGATGGTGTGGGTCGCCATCGCCAGGCCGACCAGCAGACCGCCGAGGCCCAGCGAGCCGGCATCACCCATGAAGATCCGCGCCGGCGAGGTGTTCGACCATAGAAAACCGAGGCAGGCCCCGGCCACTCCCGCAGCTATGATCGCGACTTCGAGCGGATCGCGGACGGCATAGCAATAGGCGTTGGGATCGGCCGCATAGCCGCCCGTGTCACCGCACCAATGTTTGTACTGCCAATAGCCGATGACGGCGTATGCGCCGAATACCAGAACCGACGTGCCGGTCGCCAGTCCATCCATGCCGTCGGTGATGTTGACCGCATTGCTCATGAAGAGCACCATGAGCACAAATACGACGACGGCGCCGACTTTGGTGATGTTCAGCCAAGAGATGTCCTTGACGAACGAAATATTGGTGGAGCCGACGGTCTCCCCGTTGGTCGAGGGGAAATACATCGCAATGAGCCCGAAGGTGGTGCCGCCCAGAAGCTGGCCGAAAAGCTTTCCCTTCGCGCTCAGCCCAGCGGTGCTTCTGACCACCACCTTGAGGTAGTCGTCGATGAATCCGACTGCCCCGCAGGAGAAGAAGATGCCCAGCAGGACAAGCGCCGTGATGGTCGGGCTGACCTGACCGATCTGCGCCGACGGCAGAGTGCGCAAGGCTATGTGCCCTGCCACGTACGCAACGGGCGCGGCCACGATGAACCCCAATCCGCCCATTGTCGGAGTTCCGCGCTTGGTCTGATTGGAGGCGAGACCCAACTCGTCCCTGATGGGTTGAGCTACTTTGAGGCGGGTCATCATCTTGATGATGAGGGGGGTTCCGAACAAGGTGAGCACGAAGCCCACCACTGAGGCGACGATCACCGCCTTCACGAACAAGCCCCGTTCCGTTGCCGAATCCAACGACCGGCAGAGTAGCTCACGAATACTCTTCTGCCGCTCCGGGTGTGCTGGTGTTCATCGCTGCTGGTGGCACACGGTGAGGTATGGCTGCCTTTCCTGCTTCCGCGCCCTGTGCCGTCGCTTCCG
>NZ_JBFBAA010000054.1:0-37746 GCF_040682035.1 Actinoplanes sp. NPDC051470 | reverse complement strand
TCGGCCGGCACGGACCGGAACGAGGCTCAGGAGCTGCGAGATCTCGCGACCGGTAAGCGGGACACGGTTGACTTTGACCTGCGTACGGCTCAGTCGGGTGTGGCGACGAACGCGGGCAACACCAAGAAGACCACGTTCGTGGCTCAGGTCATCGAGGCGATGCGGGAGCGGTCCGAGTTCTTCGGCCGCGCAACCACGTTGACCACCGCTGGTGGTGAGGTCATGGAGTGGCCGGTCAAGAACGGCCTGAACCCTGGTACGCCTCCGCTTTCGGGTGCGGCTCAGGTCGCGGAGAACACGGCGTACCCCAAGGGTGATCAGTCGTGGACCAAGACGAGCATCGGTGCCTTCAAGTACGGCGTGATTGCTGAGGCGACTCAGGAGATCGTGGACGACTCGGAGCTTCCGATTCTGTCGATCCTCGCGGAGGACGCTGGCGAGTCGGTGGCTGACCTTCTGGTCCGGGACCTGCTCGTGGGTAACGGCACTGCGAAGCCGTGGGGTTGGATCACCCGCGCTACCGCTGGTGTGACTCTGCCTGCGGCTTCGACGTTGGCGAGCATCACCTTTGATCACCTGCTGGACCTTCAGTACAGCCTGACCGCGCCGTACCGGCGTAAAGGCGTCTACATGTTCAGCGACCTGGCAACCCCGGTTATCCGGAAGCTGAAGGACGGTGAGGGCCGCTACCTGTGGGCTGCGAGCGTCCAGGCCGGTGAGCCGGACACCATTCACGGCAAGCCGTACCTGACGGACGTGAACGTTGCGACCTCGGGTGCTTCCGCGAAGATCGGCGCTTTCGGTGACCCCAAGAAGTACCTGGTTCGCCAGGTGAAGCAGCTTCGGGTGACCCGCTCCGACGAGTACGGCTTCGACCGTGACGTCGTGGCGTTCAAGGTGACGTGGCGCGGCTCGGGCGACCTGTACGACCTGAACAGCGTCAAGGCCCTGGTTCTGCCGGCTTCCTAATCCTGCGGGGACCCCTTCGGGGGTCCCCTTTCCCTTTTGGGGGTTGGTTTGCGCATCAAGGTGACCCGGACCGTTCCGGGCTATGTGAACTATGCGGCTCTGGCCGCTGGGGACACCGTTGACGTTGACGACGCGGCGGGTGTCTCCCTTATCAATGACGGCTACGCGGAGGCGGTCCGGCAGGAGCCGGCCGAGGGCCGCGAGACGGCCGTACAGCGCCCTTCTGGGCGTTCCCGTAGGCAGGGCTAGGGAGAGACGGTTTGCGGTTCCTGAGTGGACGTGAAGCCGTCCTTAAGCACATTTTCGAGACTGATGACGAAGCCCCACTCACGCCCGTCGCTGTGACCGTGACTGTGACCCGCGAAGGTCGCACCACGGCGGCCACATCCGGTACAGCGATCCGCAACGGCGACGTTTACACGTTTGCCGCGGGTTCTCTACCTCTGGGTGTTTACACCGTCCGGTGGGACGGCGGGACAGCAGCCGTAGACACCTCCTGGTTTGAGGTTGTGGGCGGTCATCTGTTCACGGTGGCCGAGGTTCGCGCTTACGATGCCGACCTGTCCGCGGACAGGTTCCCTACGTCAGCCGTTGTGCGGCTGCGGGACTACATCGCTGGCGAGTTCGAGTCCATCACTGGACGTTCGTTCGTAACCCGCTGTCGGCGGATTCCGGTGGAGTTGGACGGCAGTTGCAGCCCTCTTCCCCTCGTGGACGTGCAGGCGACAACGTTCGAGGATTCGGCCGGTCAGACCGTTTACGCCGTCTCCGTTGAGCCGGTCGGCCCGTTCACCTTGGCCGAGGGCGAAGGCAGCTACACGGCCGAGCTGACATACGGGTTCAGGTCTGTTCCTGACGATGTGAAGCGTGCGGCGCTGCTGCGCATTCGAACCCTGTTGTTTGCTGAACGGTCCGGTATCCCTGACAGGGCAACGTCTTTCCAGCCGGCTGAGGGTGGCACCTACACGCTTGCCACCCCTGGTGTGCGCGGCTCTGAGACAGGCATCCCTGACGTGGATGCGGTTCTAGGCCGCTACGGGTTCGACGTGCTCGATGACCTGGCCGGGGTGCTCCTGTGAGCACCCTCGCTGTTGCTGTGAAGTCCACGCTGAAGCGGTGGGCGGCTGAACAGCCGATGGTCACTGCTGAACAGATTCAGGTGACGTACGGGTTCCCTACGCGGGAACCGGACCGGCGTTGGATCGCCGTTGGCGACATCAACTGGTCGGAATCACGGTGGGCCACAAACCGGGCCAGGCAGGAAGCGTTCACCGTTTCCGTCATCTTCAACGTTCAGGTTCCGGCCGGTACGGCTGAGGAAGCGGAAGCGTTCGCCATTGAAATGGCTAAGGGCTTCGAAGGCCGGCTGAAAGCTGATCCGTCGATCGGTGGCCTATGTGTCACTTCCGGGTTCAATCCTCGCCGGTTGAAGTCGTGGCCGATTGACGGCGCTTACGAGGCGCAATTTGAGACGGAGGTTACGGCGGCTTGCCGACCGTGAAAGAAAACCTATCGGTTGTGTACGTCGGCCCCTCCGCTTGCGTTGAGGGTGCCGGGTATGTGTTCCCGAGAGATACGCCTGTGACGGTTCCGGGTGTTCTCGCTGAAAGCCTCATTCGGGGCGACTTTGAGATAGCTAAGGATGAGGTGAAGAAGTAGTGGCGACAGTCCACGACTCATACATCGGTGTTGCTGAGGAAAGCATATACGGGACGGCTGTTGCCCCCGCCCGGTTCCTGGAGATGGCATCCGAAGGGATTGCAGGCAAGAACGAGCGGATCGAATCCGAGGGTTGGCGTGCCGGACAGAAGGTCCTTCGAAGGGACCGGTTCGAGCCGAACCCGAAGGGCGCCGAAGGTGACGTGAAGCTTGAGGTTCTTGACGGCTCCCTTGGGCTGCTGCTGAAGCACTGCCTTGGTTCTGTGGCCTCGGGTGCCCCCTCGGGCGGCTTCACTACGCACACGTTCACGGTTGGCGACCTCAAGGGGAAGTCGCTGACTGTCCAGGTAGGCCGCGGTGACGTGTCTGGGGCAGTGCTGCCGTTCACCTACGAGGGCGGCAAGGTCACCGGCTTCGAGATCACCTCAGCGGTTGACGGTGTTCTCGGCCTGAACCTGGACATGGACTTTGCGAAGGAGACCATCGGTGCTGGAGCTGGGGCGTACGCGCTCTCGGTTCCGACGTACGCGGCCGGTACTCAGCTCTACACGTTCGTCTCCGCGTCGGTGACGGTGGCTGGTACTCAGTTCGGTGTCTCTGACATCAGCGTCAAGGGTGACAACGCGCTGAAGACTGACCGCTACTACTCGGGGACGGCCGGCCGGAAAAAGGAACCTCTCACTGAGGGTCTTCGGAAGTACGAGTTCGAGCTGAAGGGCGAGTTTGACGGTCTGGTCCACGCGAACCGGGCTGCCGCTGCTGTGGCTGCTTCCAACCTGGCCGAGATCGTTGCTGTGTGGTCCACGCCGCAAGGTGGTGAGTTCCGGGTGGTGATGCCCTTCGCGCGGTTTGATGAGGCTCCCCCGAACTTCGACGGCGCTCAGATTATCGAACAGTCGCTTAAGGGCATGGCCCTTGAAGACGGTACGGCTTCCCCGATCACGATCGCGTACAAGACGAAGGACACTGCCCCGTAAATGGGTTCCAACCGTTTGATGCGGTTGGAGGGTGTGGACGAATTTTCCGCCGATTTAGAGACGGCGGTCAGGGATTATCCGGAAGCCGCTAAAGCGGCGGCTTACGACTTAGCCCGTTCCTTGAGCCAGCGTGCCAGGATGCGTGCCGCTGCTCGTGGTGGTGTTGTCCGGAAGGCTAGCGAAAGTCTCCGGGCGTACCGCACTTCCGGTGGTGGCGGTGTTTCCCTCGGGGGTGCACGCGCCCCGTACGCGTTCGGTGCCGAGTTCGGCGCTGTCCAATACCGGCAGTTCGCCGTTTGGCGTGGCAATCAGTGGGCCGGCTGGTCTGGTGGCCCTGGCTACTTCCTTCACCCCACCATTCGCGATGAGGCACCAATCCTCATCCGCGAGTATTTGCGTTCCCTTGACTTGGCGATTCATTCGCGTGCGTTCCCGGACTGACGGGTTCGCCGCGGCCCCCCTTCCTTTTCATCCCTTGGAGGCTTTCGCATGTCTGATATTGAGCTGTCTTTCAACCCTGACTCTCTAACCCTTGGCGACCTTGAGGACTTCGAGGACTTCACCGGCCAGTCGATTGATGAGGCGATTAAGCCGGTCCCCGTTCTGGATGACAACGGCGACCGGGTGTTTGACGACCGTGGCCGGCCGGAGATGGGCACGAAGGTGAGCACTAAGGCGCTGATTGCCCTGGTGTGGCTGGTGAAGCGTGCCGATGAGCCGACGTTCACGGTTGCTGACGCCCGCAAGGTTCGCGTGTCCGCGCTCAAGATGACTTCGCCGGATGAGGGTGATTCGGGAAACGAGTGAAGCGGCTTCGTGACGTAGCCGCTTTCTGCCATTTCTACAGGATGACCCCGGCCGAGTACCGGGGTTTAACTCTGTCCGAATACCAGGCTTTCACCTCATACATGCGGGAGTACCTGGAAGCGCAAAGGGGAAACCATGTCGGGTGACACCCGTCATTTGAAGGTGATCGTTGACGGGGACGGCAAGGGCGGACAACGGGCGCTCTCCGGGGTTAATGACGGCCTGGAGCGTGTCGATCAGGCACAGCAGAAGGCTTCCCATGGTTGGGAGAACTTCCGGGACGGTCTGGTTGCGGCAACGACTGTCGCCGGGGTTGGACTTCTAAAGCTCGGAAAGTCTTCGGTTTCGGCTGCCTCGGACTTGAATGAGACACAGTCGAAGATCGGTGTCATTTTCAAGGGCTCGTCGGATGCGGTCAATCAGTGGGCCGCGAACATGGCCGCGGACTTCGGCCAGTCGAAGAAGTCAGCCCTTGACGCTGCCGCGACGTTCGCCATTTACGGCAAGGCCGCGAAGCTAACCGGAAAGGACCTGTTCAACTTCTCCACCGATCTGACCACTCTCGCCTCTGATATGGCTTCGTTCTCGAACACGTCACCGGAAGAAGCGATTGAGGCTATCGGCGCGGCTATGCGCGGCGAGTCCGATCCCATCGAGAAGTACGGGGTTCTTCTCAACGAATCCGTCTTGAAGCAGCGTGCCTTCAAAGAGGGCATCATCAAGACGACCAAGGAAGCCCTATCTCCGCAACAGCGGGTACTCGCCGTCCAGGCCGAGTTGTATGCGCAGCTCGGCAAGAAGGGTTCCGGGACGCTGGGGGACTTCGAGCGGACCTCTACAGGATTGGCGAACCAACAGCGCATCCTGTCTGCTCAGTGGACCAACTGGAAAGCTCAGATCGGGCAGTCGCTTCTGCCGGTGGTTCAGCAGTTCGTCACGATGCTGAACAGCAAGGTGATGCCAGCCCTCAACGGGCTGTGGGTTACCCACGGGCCAGCCGTTACGGCGTTCCTGTCGAGCCTCACCACAAAGGTTGGTGCCCTCTTCGGGACGCTCGGCTCAATCAATTGGGGTGACCTGGCCGGGGCTGGCGTGGACAAGCTCAAGGGTCTGGGCGCGTCCCTGGCCGCTGTGGACTGGACAGCCCTCGGGGCTCAGGTGAAGTCGGGTCTCGGCTCGTTCGGTCCGGCTCTGGCCGCGTTGAAGGAGAACGGCGGTACCGCCCTCTCGGACGGTTTAAACGTTGGCGCTACGGCGCTGAAGTTCTTCGCTGATCACCTGGACCTGTTGGGCAAGGCCCTTCCGTACGTGTTGGCCGGCCTGGTCGCCTACAAGGCGGCTGTGATGGCTAAGAACGTGGCGGATGCCGCTATGCCGGTCGTCACCGGTCTGGCCGCTCTGGCGAACCTGCGGCTTGCCGCATCCAACCGAGCCCTGGCCGCAAGCATGGCTCAGTCAACGGCCTCCACGTCGGGTAGCACTGTCGCGACTGGCGCTAACACCGTGGCGACCACAACCGGCGCGTCATCCCGTTTGGCGGCTGTGGGTTCGTGGCTGGCGTTGGCTGCCGCTCAAGCCCGTTCAATTGCTGTAACGGCAGCTCAGACGGTTGCACAGTGGGCACAGAACGCGGCTTGGCTTGCGTTCCCGGTGACATGGATTGTCGCTGCGATCCTCGTTCTGATCGGGATCATTATTGTTCTGTGGAAGAAGAATGAGACTTTCCGCAGGATCGTGACGGTTGCCTGGAATGCTATTAAGTTGGCTTTCGCTGCCGTGGTCGATTGGGTGAAGACTGCCATTCCGGCGGCCTGGGATTTCCTGATCAGAATTACGACGGGTTACTTCAAGTTTTGGTACAACGTGATCTCTACTGCGATCACGGCCGTGAAGAACTTCTTCGTAGGCGGCTTCAACTTCTACAAGAACCTTGTGCTCAAGGTTTGGAATTGGTTGAAGACGTACACGGTTGCCGTGTTCAACTTTTGGCGGAACGTCATCACGAGCGTGATTTCGGCTGTCAGGTCGAAGGTGTCGGCTGGTGTAAACGCCATCAAGTCGGCGTTCTCAACCGGGTTCACGGTCGCAAAGAACCTTGTCGTTGGCGCGATGAACTTGTTGAAGTCGGGTGTCACAAGTCGAGTCAACAGCGTTCTTGGGGTGGTCCGTTCGATCAAGTCGAAGGTCACTGGGTTCTTCTCGGGTGCCAAGAACATGCTCGCCAACGTCGGCCATGACATTGTCACCGGCCTAGTCAATGGTCTTCTTCGAGGGCTCAGCAAGGTGACCGCGGCTGCTCGCCGGCTGGCTTCAGCAATCCCCCAACCAATTAAGGACATGCTTGGCATCCACTCTCCGTCAAAGGTGATGGAGGAAGAAGTCGGTGAACCATCCGGTGACGGTGTTGTGGCCGGTATCGAAAACCGGATTCCGGCAGTCCATAAGGCGATGCGGAAGCTGGTTCCTCCGTCGCTGGCGGACACCTCGGTCAGTTCGGCCCCGTACGCGGCGGCCGGCTCAGTCACCGTCATTCAGCACATCACTGTGCAAGGCCACGTGACCACGGAAAAGAAGTTGGCGGAGTCGATCGCTCCCCATGTTCGTGACGCTGTTGTCCGGAAAGGCAAGAACAATGGGGGGAGGACCGGACTTTAGTGGACCGGATGACACGAGTTGAGATCGGGTTCGACTCGGGCGTTTCAAGCCCCGTTGTGAAATGGACCGATGTGTCAGAGGACTTCGCTTCCCTCTCCTACGACCGGGGCAAGAACAAAGAGCTAGACACAATCGAGGCCGGGGAATGTACTTTCGTTCTCGACAACGCGGACGGCAAGTACACTCCCGGTCGGCAGTCATCGCCTTACGTCGGAAAAATCAAGGCACGCGTCCCAATTCGTGCCTACACCGTCCTTGATGGAAACCTGCTTCACGTCAAGACGGCGAATGCCAACACTGCCGACATGGATCAGCCCCGGTTCAACACTGGCCTGATCTTCACTGCCGCGAACAACCGATGGTGTGTTCCGACTTTCGACCAACCGGCCCTTCGGGACGTGTTCGAGTTCAAGCCACGGTTAGAGCTGGGCATCCCCTCGCCGTTCTACTCTGGATTGCCTGGTGACTCTGACCTGGTACCGGTGAAGGCCGGGGACCGTTTACACGTTGCCGGACGTGTCCGGAACGTGGGCGGGTCGCACGGTGCTCAGATCGGCGTCGAGTTCTTCGACCACTACTTTTCCGATGGCAAAGGTAACCCTGAAGCCGTTGCGCGCAGCACAACCTATGACGGGGCGAGCTGGGCGACGCTCACCGCATCCCTGACGGCCCCTGCCGATGGTTGGGTGGTCCTGTCCCTCCGGTTTACTGGCGAGGCTGTCAGCGACCGGTTGAGGGTTGCCAGCCTGCGGTTGAGCTCCAACGAGGATGTCCCTCTCCTGCCGGCCGATGCGGCTTCAGGCACCTACCCGGAGTTCCGCGGCTTCGTAGACACCTGGGATGCCACCTTCGACCAGGACCTGTCAGTGGTCGAAATCAAGGCCGTTGATGCACTCGCGGTGTTCTCCCGGCCTGTCGGAACCTTCTACCGCGAGAACATGGACGAGTTCTACCGGCAGACGGCAGCGACACAAGGCGCGGTCGGCGCTGGCTGGTGGTGGCCCTGCACCGGCACCGAAGACGACAACACCGCATCCCCCCGAACTGGCTCCTACCCGCTGAAGATCGCTCGCACCGCGGTTGCCCCAACTACCGGTGGGTTCACGTCCGACAAGACCTTTGACTTCGAGGACGGCACCTCGGGTGGCTTCACTGTCGCCGATGAAGACCCGACCAGGGGTGCCGTGTTGCAGCTCCAGGAGTTGGGCAAGGCCGCACCGCCCTTGGGCTGGCGGGCCAACCAGTTCGCGGATCACGCCTTCGAGACGTCCTTCTGGTTCAAGGGGAAACGACCTCCCTCAGGCAGGACGTGCTTGTTCCACATCTCGGACAGCCACTCAAACCGGCTCGTCGGGTTGTGGCTCAACCCGAACGGCTCACTGACGGCGGAGATGGAGGGCTACGGCATCTCGACGGACGAATCAATCAGCACCAACCCGAACGAGGTGTTGAATGACGACCCGATTTTGCTTGGTCTGGCGTATCGCTCAGATCCGGCAACCGAGGTGACCAGCCTAACCATCATCACTCGACGGTCAAGGACCTCGCTCGGCGTGAACGGGTTCATCCCCGTGATTGGTAACGCGGTCATCCAATGGGGTGGCCGGCTGAACAGGTACATGTCGTCCGACTTTATGCGCGGCACCATGAACCACATCCAGTGGTCAACCGGTAGCTACTACGGCGCTTCCGACGTTAGTGAAGAGTCGGTGCTGTTCTCCGAGACTGGTGAACGAGACCTGCTTGGCCGGCTGCTGGATTGGGTTGAGTTTCCGGGTTCGCGGATGCTTGATCCCTCGCTCAGCATCTTGGCTTCTCCGTCTTGGGAAGCTGGAACGGACGCTAACGGCTTGATGTCCGAAGTGGCCGGTGACGCTAGCGGAACGTTTCTTGTTGGGGCCGCTGGCGAGGCTAGTTACCATAACCGGCATCGCAGGCTGGGCAACGTTGGCCGTTGGAATTTGAGCGAATGGGCCAACGGCCTGAAATTCCAGCTCGATTCACAATACGTCTATAACGACGTGACGGCCGAACGGCTTTCCGGTTTGACGCGTAACCGCTCGGACCAGGCATCCATGAACGAATACGGACGAAAGTCGATCACAATTCGTAGGAATGTGGCCGACCCTGAGGAAATGCGCCAGGCTGCCGGATGGTTTCTTCACCGATACCGCGAGTCCCAGCCTCGTTGTGAACAGCTAGTAATTGATGCCTCAGCCATCAACGGCCCGAATGATGTCGAGCTTGTCGGCTTGGCGCACGGTGTAAACGTTTCGGATCGTATCCGGCTACACTCCCTGCCCCCGACTTATCCGGCTCCGGAGTTGTCCTTCTTCGTTGAGGGACTGTCAAAGTCCATCAGCGTTGACGGGTCGAAGTTGCGGTATCGGACGACGCTACAGGTCTCGGACGCTTTCCGTTCGTCCGCGTGGATTCTTGAAGATGACGAAACGGGACGGCTCGACTCCGAATCTTGCACCGTCATCTACTAAATAGTCCTTTACAACAGCAGCCATTGGGGCACCCTTCGGGGTGCCCTATTTGGTATGCCCTTTTACTGATTGGGGGTTCGGGTTGCCGATTCCCGTCCTTGACGGTTTCATCGCTGGCGAAAAGGTCACCGCGGCCAAGCTCACAAACCACACCAAGACTGCCCTTGAGCAGGCAGTACTCAATAAGCCAATCGGGATGCTGAACGCTGGCGTCACGGGGCAAACGGTGGCCAGTTCGGGAACATTCTCGCTGATGAACATTCAGAACGTCGTGTTTGACACGGATGACATATGCGACCCAACGAACTCGAAGCTGATCATTCGGACCCCGGGAATCTACCGCCTGACGGCCCAAACGTGCTGGCTTCCGCCCGCTAACAACGCGGCGGCTACAGGGTTCCGCGGAGCCGGAATTCGCGTTGACATCAACACGTTCCCCTCAATCGTTTCCATGCTGCCGATTACCTCGGTGGCCGCTCGGCTCAACACATCAGTTCTTCACCGCCTCAACGTCGGTTCGCAAGTATGGCTTTTGGGTGCTCAAACTCAATCGGGATCGAACCTGACCACCGCTACGGATTTCGGTGGTTGCTTCCTGTCGGCTGAGTGGGTGGCCGCATGACCACAGGCATGACGATGGTCAACGTCAACACCCTTCTCGGCACGGTCGCCGGTGTCGTGGCCCTGGTGGCGCTTATCGCCGTTGCGGTAGTTCGCTGGCGGTCCACTTCCGACGAGGAAACGTCGAGGCTGTGGAAGGGCGAAGCGGAAGCGCAGAAGGCGCGCGCTGACCGGCTGGAGAGTGGCCTAGCTGATCTCACGAGGCGGATGACCGCGCTTGAGGAAGAGAACCGCGTTCTCCGGTCGCTCTATGACTCGCGTGAAGAGATGGCTCAGCTCCGTCACGCAATGACGGACGGCTTCACCACGCTTGCAAGCCTGCTTAAGGAAGGGAGGTCTACTCCGTAGTGGGGTGGATTCTCACGAAGGGAATGACGAACCTTCGGGGTCAACTGAATGCGAGATTCCCTAAACGGGATCACGCTTCAGATGGTTCTGTTGGGGACTTGGCTCATCAGACGGGATCGTCCGGTCATAACCCGGACCGGACCGGTAGGGCCGAGTACAAGGACGGCGACAGGTACGACGAAGTTCGAGCCATCGACGTTGACGTGGATTTCAAAGAACCGAGCGTCACTCCGTTGATGGTGGTCAATCACATCATCAGGCTTCCCAGCGTTTCGAAGGTTCTCCGGTATGTCATCTATGACCGGAAGATCTATTCAGCTTCGAACGGCTGGCGGCCGGCTAAGTACACCGGCTCTAACCCGCACGACCACCACATCCACTTTTCGGGTGCCTACTCGCAGGCGGCCGACGAGAACACCACTTTTGATTACCGGCTTAACGAGTTGGGAGACGCAGCAGACGACATGGCGACCATTTCTCAGAACGACTTCAACGCGCGTATGGACGCATGGTTCAACGCTCGGATGGCTCCCTCAGCGAAGGACAACCCTGCACGGAAGTACCTGCGGGTTGCCGCGTGGCAGCAGGAGGTTGGCCGTAGCGGCATCTCCACCCATGACACCTTGTTCTTCCACATGCGGAATGAGATCAAGGCTCTCCGAGGGGCTGTCGAAGTCCTGGCCGGGGCTGTCGCCTCAGGTACCGGTGTTTCACCGGAGGCGTTGAAGGCTGCGGTTGCAGCGGCCATCAGTCAGGCTGCGCCTTCGATCGCTGACGCGGTAGCCGATGAGGCTTCCGGTCGACTGGAAGCCTGACCGTGAAGGTGGTTGCGTTCCTCCGAGACAACCCCGTGGTTGTCCTGGACGTGTTGAAGGCCGCGGTTGCCCTGCTGCTGGTGTTCGGCCTTCCCATCCCCGCAGGGCTGGACGTGGCGGCGGCCGGCCTGGTCGTCGCTGTACTTACGGTGGTGACCCGCCAGGCCGTGACCCCGAACGGCACCGTTGGGGAGCTGGTCGACGAGGCGTTGAACACTCCAGCCCCCGAGCCGGTACCCATCCCCGAGCATCGCGCGACTGACCCGGAGAATTAGAACGGGCGTACAATCGCCTGATGGCGCGTGTTCTCCTGATGTTCCGCAAGGACAACACCCCACCCTGTGGCCGGATGGTTCCGTTCGTTCGGGAGCTGGTGTCGCACGCTCGGATTCAGTTCTGGGCCATCGACGTGGTCGAGCAACCCGAGTTGGTCGAGCAGTACAACGTCAGATCGGTCCCGACGTTCGTCATCGTCGAGGATGGTCAGCCCGTTTACACGGGCGTAGGCGCCGGTTGCCTCTCCGAGCTGTCAAAAGCTCTCTTTGGTCACGGCTTGTTCAGAAAGTCGTCGCCAGCGTCGCAGTAGCCTCCATGTAGAAGTTATTGGCGAAAACTTTCCGTACGAAGCTCGCATGTCCGACTTTTCCGGCGGACTAGCACTTTCGAAAGACCCGGTGATCTTGCTACAAAGGCGGAGGCGCTTCTGCTTCTCCCTACGAGGTTCTAAAACCTCTATGGGGAGAGTAGGCAGAGATGGCGGAGTGGATCACCCTCGCGGTGACCGTACTGACAGGCGGCGGTGCAGCCCTCGTTCTCGGGCAGATCATTAAGTTCAGGCGAGAGTCGCTAATCCAGCGTGTCAGCCGTACCGCCATTCAGGGAAAAACGAAGGCTGAACGTGACGCAGCACTTCGAGTCCTGCGCCAACTGCTCGGGCAACCACCAGACCCCGAGCCGACGCCACCAGAGCTACCGGACAGGCCTGCGGCTCCTACCTGACGGCAGGCCCGTTGCCTTCATCTCATAGAGGAAGACCCCCACCCCTTCGCGGGGTGGGGGTCTTTTCGTCGTTGCGGGGGCTACCGGTCGAACTCGCCGTCCTTCGCCCCGCCGATGAACGCGTCCCACTCTTCCGGAGTGAAGATCAGCGCTGGCCCGTTGGGGTTCTTCGAGTCACGGACGGCTACGACACTGGGAAGGTTCTTGGCTACCTCCACACACTGCCCGTTCGCGTCGCTTCGGGTGCTCTTACGCCATACGGCGCTGGACAGGTCCACTGCCGCGCCTCCTCTTCCATCGTCTACGCCAGGTCCCTGGCGATTGCCGCTAACAGCTCACGAGACTTGCTGGTGCTGAGAGCAGCGGTTTGCAGGTGGGTGTAGGTAAGGGTAATCCGTCTCATGTCGTCTTCGCGTTCCAGATACACGTCACCGGCCTGAGACACGACGTACGCCACGGGACTATGAGTGTCTTCGGGGAAGTCGAGGATCGAGAACGACCCGGTTGTGCCGGGATGAGAGCCCTCGCTGAACGGCAGCACTTGAACGGTGATGTTCGGCCGGCTGGCCATCTTGAGCAGGTGATCTAGCTGGGCGTGCATCACCTCGTTACCGCCTGTACGTCTCCGCAACGCCCCTTCGTCAACGATTGCCCAAAAAGTCAGCGGAGGGTCTTCGGTGAGGCAGCTCTGTCGTTCCATGCGGAGCTGAACGCGTCGGTCAACTTCGGCCTGGTCGTCGGGCCACGCCGCAGCGACCACCGCACGAGCGTAATCCTCGGTTTGCAACAGCCCTGGCACCACGGCCAGTTCAAAGTTGCGGACCTCGGTGGCCGCGCTTTCAAGTCCGACGTACATGGCGTAGTTCGTTGGCAGCGTCCCGTACCGGGACCACCAGCCGCGTAGCTTGCCCTGCTTCTGCAAGTCGAGAGCTGTAGCCGACCGAGAGTCATCCTCGGGTACGCCGTACCGGTTGAGCATCACGAGCAGGTCGCCGCGACCGATGCCAACGTCCCCGGCTTCGATCTTGTAGATCTTCGACTCTGAGCAACCCAACACGTCGGCTATCTGTAGCTGCGTAATCTTCGCCGCCTCACGCAGCCGCTTGAGCTGTTGGCCGAGCTGCCATCTCGCAATGGTCGGGCCGCTTGCCCTCGGCACGTCTACCTCCTCGTATCTGAACACGCTCAGTGTTCCCTTTCCGGTTGAGCCGGGCAAGCGTCACCCATCAGGGTACGCATCTTCCGAAGAAAACTTACACTGAAGACTTGTAGCCGTACCTCTGAAGTGTCAGGCTGAACACGGCCGGTACCGCTGAGTGATGTCCCCCGTTCCTTGGCAATACCTGGCCCTCAAACCCCCAGCGGGGAGCAGGCTAAGCAGGTTTTTGCAGGTGGAGTGCCAACTCCTGCCAGGTCGCTTCTCGCTGGGCTAATCGTTGGGAGTGGTCCCCGTGCTCGCCGCAGTCATAGCCGCCCTGGTCGTCGGATTCTTGGCCGGCCTTCTGACCTTTAAGCGCAAACAGCAGTGGTGCGAGGACTGCGGAGCCCATCTGACTTGTCCGGCCGCTCAATACCACTATGAAGATCGGAGGCGCACTCATGAGAACCGCAACGCTGCCGCAGCGAGCGGCGCGCGGACCTGAGCTGCGAACGACCTTCCCCCCGGCCGTTTACACGGGCGGATGGTGGGAGCCGGACCCTGACCCCTGGGAAGACCCGTTCACGGGAGTCACGTTTCACCGGGACCAGCCGACGCTAGCTCGGCTGCTGGCAGCCCTGAAGGTTTGGAAGACGTCATGAGCAACGAGGCTCCGGTTCCTGAACCGCCCGCACCCGGCCAGGTGTTCGCACTCAGGCCAGAGGACTACGACTACGGCGAAGGCCACCTCATCGCCCACATCAAGGAGGTTCTGACACAGCTTCAACACGAGGGCGAACCATGGTGGAACGTCGTTGCTGAGGTGGTGCCAGGAACGCTCATCAGTCACGGCGAAGACTGGCTTGAGCGACGTCTCTTGATCCGTGAAGCGACATTCCCCCGGACGCGCCGCGAACCGGTTGCGTTGAACATGATGACCCGCGAAGCCCCTGGACCCCTAGCGCCCAATTCGTTGAATTGCTGACAGCGCTCGGTGCGTCGAACAGGGTCCGTGTCACCCGATGGGCAGGCTTTCACACCCAGACGCCCGGTCCGGTCGGCTCCCTTGGCAAGCAGACGACCGGACCGGGGTGGAAGTGCACCACCGGCACGGGGACCGAATCCCCGTATGGCAGTACCCCTCGAAGGGAGATCGTCTCATGTCGGCTCAAGACCTGTACGAGATCGACGCCTCCGGAGTGAACCTCCGGAAGCTCTGCGGTGGCGGCATCACCGACACGATGGAGTCCTGTGTTGCCGCAGCCATCCTGCCGGGAGACCCGGACGCCATCATCATCGGCGATTCGAAGCTCGGTGCCGACTCGCCGACGCTGCGGTTCAGCCGCGGTGAGCTGAAGAACTTCTTCGACGCCTTCGAGTCCGGCGAGATCTGATCCAAAAGAGGGTCGACCGGGCGACGCTGCCCGGTCGGCCCGCTCAAGGGGAGCAATGACGACTGGACAGCAACACTGGCACGGGTACGGCCCGTGGACAGGTCCGCACGGATTCTTTGGCCGAGACCATGACCATGAGCGGCGACCTGGCCGCGACCCAGCCGGCCTTGACCCTGACGCTGCCGCCCGGGAGATAACGCGGACTGAAGCTTTCACCCGTGAAACCTCGCCTCCGCTGGAGAACGGCCACTACCTGTTACGCCGTCCCCAGACGACACGGGCCTGGACGTGGACTGATGTTCAGGACGCGATGAACTGGCTCGTCGAGATGTACGGCAAGCACCCGCCCGGTGAGACGTTTGACTATGTCTCGCTAGACGCGCGCATTGAGCACTCTCGCGATGGGCTGGAGAACGGCAGCGACGCCATCTGGCACTACGGCACGAGCACCAGCCAGGTCGTTGTGTTCGTGGTGATCTGCTGTCCGCATCGCCACCACATCCAGACGCCATGCCCCCTCCCACCGACCTGACTTCAATCCTGGGAGACCCTATGTCCTTGCGAATGCTCCTTGACTCCGATTTCGCCTCCCGCATGCTCACAACCTGGCCAGAACACCCGTTCGTGCGGCCTCTCCCGGGCGATAGCCCGCTCGGGAAGCGGATTAGTGCGCAGACGATCCTGGGCTTCCTCGATGCTGGCTGCGCACCGGGCGACTACGTCAACGTGTTCTACAAGGGCGCGGGTTTGCACCCCTCCCGATTCGTCATCGACGACCGTGTCGCGCCCGCCTCCGTCGGCCTGCTCCTCGAACAGGGATGCACATTCCAACTGCGCGAGATGAACCGCTGGTATCCCCCCTTTAGCGCCATCTGCGCAGGAATTCAAGCCGAGACCGGCTATCCCGGCTACGTCTCGGCGTTCGTGACTCCGGCCGGCAGGCAGGGACTGGAGCACCACTGGGACCAGTACCTCGGGATCATCGTGCAACTGCAAGGGTCGAAAACCTGGGAACTGTTCGAGCCCAAAGCCGACGCTCCGCACCGTGACCACGCCATGTCCACCGTGCTGTGGAGGGACGAATGGGTCGAGCAGTGGAAGGACCGCGAACCGGACATGACGGTCGAGCTGACCGCTGGTCAGACTCTCGTTCTGCCTCGCGGCTGGGTGCACAACCCGCACTCGAAGGACGCCACCGAAACCAGCGTTCACGTGACGTTCGTGCTCAAGGAGCGCTCACCGTTCTGGGTGGCCGAGCGGCTGATCTCCAGCGCCATCAACGACGACCGGTTCCGTGCCGTCATCCCGCCAGACGACCTCGACCTCGAACAGCTGCCGGAAGTCATCAAGGACGTTCGGGCACTGCTGGCCGACTATCTCGACGAAATGGACATTGACGAGATGGCGCGAGCGTTGCGGCACGCAACCGAGAAGGAGACGAGCCACAACACGTTGTGATGTGGCTCCGCTTCTGGACTTTCCCAGACCTGTCCGACGACGGAAGGGAGCCGGTTTGATCAAATCCAGGTGACTCCGAGAACTGATCTGCTGTCACAGCAGGCCCCCGGCTTGGTTCCCCCCGGGCCGGGGGTGTTCTTCGCGCCCGTTACTCGAAGATGAAGAACGCTGTAGGGATGCCTACACAGGCGAGCAGGGCCAGAATGCCGGCCGTCCAGTAGAAGAAGATGACGAACGATGATGAGCGCCTGACGGCCTTCTGAGGGTCCACGGCGGTCCACGTTAGACGGTGATGGACGGCCGTTGGGTGTCGGCTTTCATCACTGGACGGTAGATGCCGCAACCGTTTACACGCTGCCGCGGCCATCCTCGGCAGCTTCACTCCCCCGAACCTTCGACAGCGATCGACCGATCCCGCCACCGCACCGAAGGAGCCCAACCATGGCGCTGCTGATTGCCACGTTCAACTATGAGCGAGGTGGACACCGCAAGGACTCCGACACGTTTGACATGCAACCACTCAAGGACGCGTTCGCCGTTCTGAACACCCCTCCCGCGCTGGTGCTGTACTGCGAAGCGAAGTACTACCGACTCGATCAGTACCGAGGTTTGCGACTGGCCGAAGCCGCCCTGTCCGAGCAGCTCGGCGCGCCATACTTCGGGCTGCTCGGCACCCTAGACCGGGGGCCGATGCCACCAGCGATCTTCTACGACCGCAGCCAGGTGACTTCCCTGTTCTGGCCCGGCGACGACACAAGCGACCCGCGCGTGTTCGAAGACCAACGGAACGTTGGCCTGTTCCGCTCAAACGCCACCGGCAACGAGTTCGGAGTGTGGGTAGCCCACTTCGACCCATGGCATGGTTGCGATCGGCTTTACGCAGCAAAACTGCTCGGCCAGCACGGCACCAGCCGTCTGCCGTTCATCGGTGGTGGAGACCTCAACTGCACGGCAAGCGGACCGCACCTTCCGCAACGCGACTGGACTAAGGCACACAACGCGTTCCGCCGATACAAAGGCAGCCACGCAGGGTTCGACATCGACCAGGGCGGTCTTCACGGGCCGGTTCGCTCCGACACGGCAGCGCTGGACTTCCTTATCGGAGGCTGGAATCCGGTCACCCAGTCCAGGCATGGTGGGGCCGGCTACCACGCCATAGCCGAGCTTGCCTGGCGAGCCAACCCCGACGTGAAGATCCTGCCGAGCGTGATCGACAAGCCCGGAGAAGGAGGTCCCGACCTCATCGACTACTTGCTTGCCAACGACGCCATGCGCCCACACGTTGACGTGAACACCTACCGGGTACACGTCCCGGACGGACCGCCGTACCCGTCTGACCACTACCTGATCACTGCTGCAATCAACATCTGAGGACAGCCAGGGCGTCGGCCGGGGGGTGTAAACGCAGTGAGGAGACCCCCGAAAGGTCTCCTCAAGCCTGGTCAGTGCCCTCCGCAACCGCAGTCGAGGGTCAACTTCGCTGCCCAATCGCCGTCATGCTCGATGTGACTAGTCTTCCACACATGATCGGCGGTCATCACGTCCAGGACCTCTTCAGCCACGTAGCGGAAGTGGGGATCAAGGACCGTGACTCGTACCGTGTTGTCGTCCACAACCGTGACGTTCATGCCTCGGAGTTGCGCCCCGAAGGTGAGGAAGAAGTCGTACGATCCGAAGTCGGCTTCCGCGAGCTGAGCAATTCGCTCGTCAAGCGCCTTCTTTGCGGCTTCGCAGATTTCCTGAGCGGTGTTAGGAAGCATCACGTTCCCCTTTTGGAGTTTTCAAGGTGTTACCTGCTGACACCAGAAACCCTACTCGGTCAAGGGTAGATTTGCAACACGAATCTCCCCATGAAAAAGGACCCCCGAAGGGGTCCTTGGTCACAGTCGGATCAGTTGAACACTAGGTATTCAACCTCGCTCCATTCGACGTCACCCACGGCCCCCTCGGGGAAGGTGATCGTGAGGTTCCCTTCTTCGTTGACGCTTGCGATCGAGCACCACTCGCCCTTGACGCGCACCTCGGTTCCCCGGCCCCTGGTGGCGATCAGGAGCGCCTTTCCGATGAGGGTCATGCCCTCGGAGTGCAGCGCGTTCGCGGCGATCTGTGAGCCGACCGCGGCGGCCGTCAACGTCAGGGTGCGGCCAGCCTCAAACAGGCGGGTTGCAGTCTGCTCGACCTCTGCCCTGCTGCCGTACTCATAGACGGTGGCTGGCCAAACCGGCTGCCCGAACTCATCCACGAGGGCGCGCAATCCGCCAACCATCTCGTACCCATCGGTGTCCCACATGCCTGTTTCCCTTCGCCGTACTACCTGCTGACATGAATCAGCTTACCCGACGAAAGGTAGATTTGAAAGCCGAATAGCCCGTTGAGACAAAGAGGAAGGGAGCCACCCGAAGGTGGCTCCCCAACAAACCGTCTGACTCAGTGAGCGGCGTTGAACTTGTCCACAATCTCCTGAGGGATGCGGCCCCGATCGGACAGCTCGTGGCCCTCCTTCTTCGCCCACTCACGGATGGCCTGGTTCTGCTCGCGGGTGTTCCCCCGCTGAGGACTGATCGCCACCCGGTGAAGCCTGGCACGACCGGCCCTGGTCCCGTTCTCGATGTACGGGGCGAACAGCTCCCGGAGCTTCACCGCGTTCTTGTCGGACAGGTCGATGGTGTAGTTCACTCCGTCAAGGGCGAACTCAACGCTTTGGTCCGCTTCCTTGCCGTCGAGGTCGTCGATCAGCTTGGTGATTACCTGGCGTGCCACAGGGTTTCTCCCTCAGTTGTTTTCTGAATGGTAGTGCGGATGGTTGGTAGTGGTAATGGGTGAGGGCCGAAGCCCTCACCCGTATTCGGCCTACGCGGCGACCAGCTCGGGCGCGCCAACCCCCTTCAGGTGGTTACGCAGCTTGCGCTCGTAGTAAGACTTCGCGGAGGGCGTCTCTGCCACGTGGGCCAGCAGCTTGAAGGCGACTGCCTCCGGGTCCTTCACCACCGCAGGGTCAATGTCTGCGGTCACCGCTGCCGGAACCGTGATCGTCTGGACGATTGGGGCAGGCGCAGCGGCCGGCTGAATCTGAGTGGCTTCCTGGCGGGAGTGCAACAGCACGATGAGAAGGTGAACCGCCATCGGCAACGCCACCACTGGGACGGCCCGAACGAAGCCGGGAGGAACCGTCTCGGGGGCCGAGTTAGCCCACAGTGAGAACCCGAAGGCGAGCAGGCTCACCGCCCACGCGTACCGGGCTGCCTTCGTTCCCCTGGTCACGTAAGCCGTCAGTGTGGCGATGGTGACGAACCCCTCCGTGAGGAACCCGTACACCCAGCACAGTGGCCCCCAGATCCCGGCGAGCATCGCCACGTGCCAAAGCTTCTCGTAGGAGAGGGCGAAGCTTCCGACGCCAAGGAGGATGATTCCTGCCTTGACGGTGGTTTCGATACTCGGCTTCTTCATCGCGTATCCCGTTCGGTCCGGAAGGGCTTACCTGCTGACAGGTAGACCTTAGCAAATCTACCCTTCAGAATGCAACTCGACTCGGAAAGCATCGTCTGCTTACCGGCCTTGCGCACGGCTCAACCCCTGCCGGATACGGCGCGTGATCTTCTCGTCTCGCCGAGCAACCTTGATGGCGCGCTTATCCGTTCCCTTAATGGTCCGGGACATCGGTTCACTCCCCTAGAATTAGTCTGTGAGCCCGTGAAGGGCGGTACGAGGGAAAGCGTAGGGACAGCCGGTTTCCTCCACCGGTGACCAGGACAAAGGGGTCACGGGCCGAACCTGTTTAAACGGCCTGGTGCCCTCGGCCGGCCGTGCCGCTTCGAGCTGGTGACCTACGCGGCCACGTCGCGGAGGTCAGCGAACGCGTACCCGGCATCCCTCAAAAGGCTTTCCACAGTAGCGATAGCTAGGTGTTCGCGGATGCCCTCCGGGCCGACCAGGCGGAACCATGGGGTCTTCGACCCGCGAGGTTGGTACGCCTCGACGCGGTACTTCCCATCCATGGTCACCATTGCCGTCACCTGTTGGACGCTACCCCCGGAAACTAGGGCTGACCTGGAACTACGCCGTTGTAGTTCGGTGGCCGTGGCACCGTTTACACGGTCAGCGATCGAAGGTCACACCGTTGCCGGTCCACCCAAGCAGCGTCGCCCCCCGGTCCTTCGCGATCTCGAACACGTTCTTGTCGGCCACATACCCGACGTAGGTGTCAGTCAGGAAGACGTGCCAGCCGGCCTTCTTCGCGTCCGTCGCTACGAAGTTGCGAATTCCGGCAAGTCCCTTGGCAGTCTTCACGATGTGCCCTTCAGTGTTGATTCCCTGCTGACGTGAATGACTCTACCGTTTCAAATCTACCTTTGCAACTCCGGAAGAGTAAGGAAGGCCGCCCCGAAGGGTGGCCTTCCTGTCGGCTCAGAAGATTTGCCGCGCAGCCTTCCGGATGTGAGTGAACAGGCGTGCCGAGAACAGATCCCAAGCCGGAATCAATCCGTCCACGGGGTGAGTACCGACGATCCTGTCACCCTCCGAGTTGACCGCAACGATAGAAACCTTTCCGTGATCCACCGTCACTTTAACGGTGAATTCTGCGGTCATCTTCACTTAGGACTTTCCTTTCGGAGGTGTTCCCTGCTGACACCCAAAGACTATCATTTCAAATCTACCTTTGACAAGCTGGGAAAGGGGAAACCCGGAATGGATTTCCCCTGGCCCTGGTTGGCCGGCCTCAGATGGCCGTTCGATATGTAGCGCCGTGCCCCTCCACGGCGGCGGCCAACTTCACCATGCGTCGAGCGCTACGCCCGAAATCAGCCCACGAGAAGGCCAACAGCTCATCGCCAGGCTGTAGAAGCTTGATCGCTTGCCTCAGCCCATACGACAGCTCGTCGCCCTGGTCCCTAGCGTCCACGTCCTTGTGGACCATCGAGACGAAGTGACCGGCGACCTTCCGGCACGCAGCTTCCTTCACTCTCATTTCGTCTTCCCCGCCGGGTTTCCCGGCAATGTAGATCCGTGTATACGGCACCCACATCTCACCTCCGGGCCACTGTCCAAACACGAATGACGCTCGCGTCGAAGGTACGATACACGACGCAGATCTACCCTTCACCGTAGATCGTATACCTGCGGCCGGCCGGGGCCAGGACGGGAACGGGGACCCCCGGAGGGGTCCCCTAGCCCGTAGGTCAGGCTTCCTGCATCAGGTGAAGGTTCGGGCAGAACGGCGACCCCTTGTCGAGCTGTTTCCGGGTAAACCGGCCGCTGTACGGGTTGCCCTTGTCGTCGGCCATGTCGCACCCGTCGACCGGGCACACAACCTTGATGAGACGCGTTGTCTGCGTCCCCGGACCCGACGAAACCTTGACCGTGGTCCCGCCGCCGGTCGGGGCACCAACCGGCGCAGCCTTCCGAACCGGAATCTCCATCTGACCATGGGGGTACTCCCCCAGCGTCTCAGCGATCGTCATCAGCTCGACGGCGAGAGCGATACCGGCCGGGGTGGCGGTCATCGGCCCTTCAAAGCCGAGCCGGGTAGCGGCCTCCGCGAACCGGCCCTTGTGCCCATCCTCGCAGTCAAGAGCGGCGTGAACGAGCTCGTGGAGGACTGTCTCAAGGATTTCCGTGGTGTCACCCGACTCCGGGCTCACGAAGATGTGGTTCACACCGTCCTTTGAGCAAGCGCGGGTGTAGCAAACCCCGAGGATCTTCCCCGACTCGGCGCGAGCACCCTTCGGGAAACCGACCGAGATGTGGACGTTTTCCGGGAGCGGGAACCCAATCTCAACAAACCGCGGTCGGAAGATTTCGATAGCGGAGCGGAGCCAGGACTCGCGGGTGTGGGTGACGGTCGGAGCGGTCATTGTTCTTTCCCCTCGTTGAGAAGCGGTGTTCCCTGCTGACAGGAAGAACATTACCCGAACGGCAGACCTGTTTCAACTCTACCTTTGAGATTGTGACGTGCTCCACATCTTTTACACGTGACCCATTTCGGGACAACGAAAAAGGCCCCCAGAGGACCGGGGGCCTTTCTCTATCAGCGCGCTAGCTGCACAACCACGCTCGACCAATCCACGTGAGGTTTACCCTTGTGAAAGTAGACCGCGTCTCGCGGACACACCCGCCGAGTCCAGTAGAACTCGAACCGGTACTGACCCTTCTTCAAGGGCGAATCATCCGAGGTGGCCTGGAAGTAAATCCGGTCCTGAGTGATCAGCTCAATTTTGACTCGGACTGCAAGCCCTTCGTCGTTGAGCCAGTACGCGAGGTCGCCTTTTCGCAGGACGAACATCGTCGCTGTTCCCCTTTGGAGTTGTGTCTTACCTGCTGACGTGAACTACTCTACAGGGAACGTTTAAACGTCGTCAATCTACCTTTGAGTGAGTTAGTCCACATCGGATGACTGTCGTGCGGGTTGTGTTTAAACGCTTTCAAGTCTACCTTTGAAGCTGTCAGCAGGTACGGGGCTCACTGCCCCGAACCACTCTTGAAAAGTCCATAGAGGGAGCGCCAGAGATGGCTCGCGGTTTCCACTACAGCGGTGACGAGAATTGCGGCGAAAGCTGCACCGGACCTCACCAGGACGCGCCGGTACCTACCGGTTGGGTCTGTGCTGAGTGCGGGGGCGGTGGTCAGTGTTACGCCTTCGGGTGCCTGTTCAAGACCCGCCGGTTCGAAGAGTTCGAGGGCAGCACCGGGCAGGAAGAACTAGCCCACTACTACGACGGCTGAAACCCTTCTAGCTGGTGAAACAAAGATCCCCGGACTCCGGTCCGGGGGTTCTTTACTGTCCCTGGCCGGCCGTCTTATTGCCGATGTTGCTCTGAGCTGAGATGATGAGCTACAAGCTTCCGATGGTGAATGTTTCACCATTGGATCGTCGGTGTTCATTTGGGTGGATTCACTCACCTACGAGCATTCGACAACCGCCAGTAGTATGGCGGCTCTCGTTTCCTCACGAGCGGGGGTGGCCAGCAACTAGGTGGGTAATGTCAAGGTTCTACGCCAACGGCAAAGGGAGCGGCCTAGTGGACACTCAATTCATCACCTCAGCTAGTAGGAGAGCGAGGCGGCGGATGACCCGCCAGGTCGTCTAGCTCTAACCCGTGGATGGGTGAGATTGACCAGTGGCTGATTTTGTCCCTGGCAGTCATATCCCTCCTGATTAGATTTCGTCACGTCATCTTTGCCTATGTTGTCGTGAGGCTAGGCAAGGATCGATTCGACGAAATTGAGATCAGGACTGCCGAAGGTACGGTCCACTTCCGAGCAGACATTAAGAGGGATTCCAACGCTGTAGCACCTGACGAGGCTCCGAAACTGGTCGAGTCTCCGAGCGAAGTGAAGCCAGAAATTCCGCCCATCGCCCCGACGAAGAAGGCCAATCAGCGCCCGAAACGTCATAAGGGGGGTGCGCGATGAAATAGGAAACCCCCCGGACCGAAGTCCGGGGGGTTCCATTGTGTGGCGGGCACTACAAGTGTCAGCAGGTAATACCACTCCGAAGGGAGCTGCCACACAAGCCTGGTTGGCGGGTTGCCAAGCTCTCAGGGTAGCAGCCGGCCA
This sequence comes from Actinoplanes sp. NPDC051470, assembly GCF_040682035.1. Lineage (NCBI taxonomy): Bacteria > Bacillati > Actinomycetota > Actinomycetes > Micromonosporales > Micromonosporaceae > Actinoplanes > Actinoplanes sp. NPDC051470. The sequence continues at coordinate 13,860 of NZ_JBFBAA010000054.1, read as the reverse complement.
CGACCTCGGGCGACGGCGACCCCGCGTTGCCGGGCCTAGTCGCGTGACTAAGGTGCCGCCCGTGAAGAAGTGGATACGACTCATGGGGATGCATGAAGTCCGGATGCTCCTGGGTGACGTCAGCAAGCAACGCGCATACCAGATCACCAACAAAACTCACTTCCCCAAACCCGCTGCTGACCTGGCACAAGGTCGGATTTGGCGTGCCGAGGAAGTCGAAGCTTGGGTGGCCGAGCACCGGCACCGGCTCGGGGAGCCGGCCGAGCAAGAACCGTTGCCAACCGAGGGCTGACGTTCACCCAATCGTGGGTCTTGTGTACCCCCGGACCCCGTGACACCTTCCAGCCGCAGACCGGGGGTTCTGAACACTCAGCTTGAGACCGTGCCGTAGCCCTGAACGTCAGCCATATACCGAGTTGGCTCGCCGTTCTCATCGAACGTCTCGGCCTGGATGTAATCCATCTCGAACGTGAATGGCACCGTTCCGAAAAACCGCTGCAACTCAGCCGCGGCCTTCACCTTCATCTCATTCAACGTGGTACCGCTAATCCGCGTTGACATTCGCGTAACTGCCGATCCCGGCAACCGCTAATCCTCCCTAAACCGTTGCGTTGTAATCCCTGCCTTCTCGGCTAGGTTGGCGCACATCGTTGCGCCCTTACTGTTCGCCTTGATGAACGCTAGACACACGTCAGCGCCCAACTCGACCATGTGTGCGTTCCTCAGGAACCCGGCGCGCTTCCCGTGCAAGTCCCGTTGAGCCGGATGCGTTTCGACGCTCATCCCGTACTCAACAGCAACCAGGCCGGCCAACCGGTCCGCGCCGTAAGGGCACTCACCGTGGACTACAGTTGCCGATCGGCCAAACAACACCCGGTAGTAGTGAAGGGCTTCCCGGATGCGTTTCTCGTCTGTCCAGGTTCGGGAACCTGTGACGATGATGCGTCTACTCAAAGACGGTGACAGTCTTCACCTTCGGCTGAACCTCGGTGAACTGGCCGTCCCAGTCGGTCCCGTTGTAGGAGCTGTACCAGCCTGACTTGCGGAAGTAACGAACGCCACCGAGGTCCGGAGTCACCTTGAAGATCAGCTCCGCGTCAGCGCCGCCATCCTCACCACCCGTGTACGTGTGGAGAACGCGAACGTCCCCGACGCCATCGACCTTGACCGGCTCAGACTCCTGGCCGACCTTGCCGGGAACGTACTCATCCCAGTGAGTGAAGCCTGAGTGCACGTACCGGTACGCCTCACCCTTGTGGCGGCCGAAGTCCCAGACACCCTCCGACACGAATTCGTGGTTCTCAAGGGCGCGCTCAACATCAGTAACAGTCAGCAATTCGGGTCCTCCAAAAGCAGTAGGCGGTGCGCGTTCTCTTTGTGGCGTGCGACGTAGTCCACATCGGGTTCGCGGAACACGTCGTAGTTCTCGACCAGGAATCGGGCGGACCATCCCTTGGTCAGAGAAGTGATGGTGCGTCGAAGGGACCAGGCGTACGCCGCTCCCGGCGAATAGTTGTAGTCCTTCGGAATCATGATTCGCTCAAGGGCTGTTGCGTAGACCTCTTCCCGGAACAGGTGGACCTGATCGGGGTATGGGGCAGTCTTGATGGCTGCCATATCCATTTTTACTGTCTCGCCGGGGATGAGGAACCGGACGTACATCGGTTCTTTTCCGTAGGCAACAGAGGCATGAATGCTGTCGTGGTTGTACTTCCGCTTTACGGCGTCAGCGAAGAAGTCCATTGCGTCCAGGGCAAGGTTGACGCGCTTCTTGCCGTGCTCCTGCTCCCACACCCAATACAGCATCGAGTGCAGCTCGGGCATCAGCTTTGCCCCAGCGTGCTTCAGAGCCACCACGTCGGACATGTGCTTGTTCCACGAGCCATTACGAAGCTGCCAGTACGAGTGACTGACCTTGATGGTGTAAAGCTCGTCCAGGGTTGCTACCCGGTTGGTGTCCGGAGGGAGCCAGGCTGGGAAGTTCGAGTGCCAGAAGGCGTCTTCGCCTTTGGCCGGCTGGTCGGTGAACACGTCCAGGTCGTCAGGCTGACGGCTACCGGGAACGTGATGGTTGAGGGCTGTTGAGCCGATGACGAGTCGACTCACATCCATCCCCCGGTGAGGAAGTGAACGGCGAGCCACACCAGGAACCCGGCGAGAGCCACCCTGCGAACCTTCGTCCATCCTGACGGCTCCCGGGCGGGCTCGCCCGGCTTGCGCCGCTGCGTCCCGAACCACATCCACACATGCTCCGAGAGGGTGTCTCCCGGCTTCGAGTTGAATAGGGCAACGCCTTCCACCACAGCGAAATAGGCGAGCCAGAGCAGCCACAGGACCGTGTAAACGCTCAAGCGACCTCCTTAAGGGTCTAGCGGTTTCAAATCGAACGTTGAGGGGAAAAGAACGGGCGGGAGTTTTCGGCTCAAGCCGCCCGCCCTTTTCCGTCTCTAACTTTACGGGGGAACGGTTTCCCCCGGCTTTCTAACCCTGGTTGGAGATGACCGCCGTAGCGTTCGCGTTGGTAATCGGTCGTCTCGATCCGGGGCCATCATGGTCAGTCTTGCGACGGACCTTCGCCCCGTTCATCTCCACTGCGAGGTCCGCAGTTGCCTGCCTGTAGGCGCGTTCCGCGGCCTCGCCGTTTACACGGCCTGTCTCCTGGGCGATCGTGTGCCAGTCAGTTTCGCCGTTGGCGTCGGGCGCGGTGAGATACCGGGCCACGATGACGGAATGCTGCCACGGTTTGAGGCGCGGCCACGCCGCTGCGATGTCTAGCGCGGTATCGATCGCATCCCCGGTCGTGAACTTGTCTGCTGTTTCGTCGGCCGGCCCATCGGACCAGTCGGCACGGTCGAAGTAGAACGGCAGAAACAGCCGCACATACTCGGGGTCGTAGACGACCTGGCACCTCTCAGCCATCCTCCGAATCCGGTCCGCTCGGGCGTGGCGTCCAGCAACCTGCTTCAACCGCCGTTCGATGATCCCCGTGTTCCGTGCACGGAACAGCACAAGGTAGTCCTTCTGACCCTCGACCACTTCCAGGGAGAGAATCCCGTACGCCTCTTCCTCTTCGAGCCCGTACAGGAAGTGGACCCGCTTTGCGACTCGCTCCACAGTAGGGAGCAGGTCGGCGACCGTTTCTGTCACTGGTACTGCCTCCCCTCGACAACGAACTTGCCACCCGCAATCGGGACCAGCGTGGGGGTAACCGTCTTCCCATCCACGTACAGAATCCCGAACCCTTGCTGCCAGTTGGCGGAACCGGCTTTCAGGTAATGGGCGGCCTTGAAATCCATGAAGTTCCCGACTTCCATTCCGAACAGCGGACGGGTGACTTTCCCGTTCACCGTGGAATGGTCGTGTTGCATCCCGAACTTGTGGGTGTGACCGCACACCACGGACTTTCCCCACTTGCGGGCCAGCCGCATAGCCACACCGCCAGGGACGGGGGTTGACCCCCCGGCTTCGTCGCCGTGGGCCAACAGCCAACCGGGGGCCAGCTCGTAGGGCTGCTCGTGGTAGATCACATTCAGCCGCTCGAACTCCAGCAGTGACGGCACAGTGAGCGCTTTCAGGCCGAGCAGTCCGGGCGCGTACTGCCGGACGTACCTCAACGGCCGGTCCATGTGGTTAGACCGCATAACCCGGACAGGGCCGCTATAGACATTGCGGACCTGCTCGAAGAACATCACCCCGGCGTTTACGTGGGTTTGCAGATCCCCCCGGTACTCACCCTCCATCCCCCGGTTCCAGCGGGAGATTTGAGGGAAGTCCACCTCGTCACCTACAGACGCCAGCTCATCAGGCTGGTAGGCCGTGAGGAACCTTAGGAAGGCCGCAACAGCCTTCTTGTCGTGGTATGGGATTTGCAAATCGGAGAGGACAACGATCCGCCTCAAGAGATCGAGCCCCGGTGCGCGTACACATCGGTGACGTTGATCGCCATCGTCAGCCGCTCAACCTTCTCAACGGTTGACCCGTTCCGGACTGCGAGGGTCAGCCCGGAGTGAAGCGCCCTCTCAGTCGCGTAGAACACCGTCTTACGGGTGTAGTTCTTCACGAGGGTGACGCGGAAGGCGGTTGGCTCGTCGGCCATCATCCGGCCACCTGGAGCGCGTACACGGCCGTCACGTCGATCGGGTCCGCAGCAACCATCTCAACCTGAACGGGGCGCCGGTAGCCCCCGTGAGCCCGCAGGCCCGCCCGCAGGCTTCGCTCACCGTCATAGAGCTTGCACAGCCCATCGTCGTACGTGACGCGGAAGAGAGCATCCATCAGGTACCCACCGACTGACGGGCTGACTTCGGCTGGTCGTAGCCGGCTGGGAACGCCTTGAACAGTTGACGTGCCCCGTCGTGGTAGGCCACGACACCTTCCGGATTCTTGAACGTCGGCACTGCGAACGAACCGACCACCGACAACGTGTCGAGCGCTCCCCGCACGTCTTCGGTCATCCGATCACCGGGAACGTTGGCGCGGATGACAGGGACGACGGTGATGCAGTTGGGGGCCGGCTGAGCCTTTGGGAACCACTCCCGGTATGGCTCGGCATACTCCCAGCGGGGGTCGAACCATCGGGCCACGTTGAACAGGGCAAACCAGCGCTCGTTCAGGTTGTAACCCCGGTTGATGCCCTTCCCGAACCATTCGCCGTAGTGGTTGCCCGGTCCGAGGTTGACCAGCTCCGCCGCGTTCTGGCGGACGAACGCAGCGAACCCGAAGTTGTCCGATTCCGTTGTGAGCCAACGATTCCGGGAACCGGGGCGTACATGCCACTCGAACTGTGGGACGCCGTCCTCGTTGATGACGGACAGGTCTTGGACCACGAAGATTCCGGCAGTGTCAGGGTTGAAGTCGAACCCTGCGGCGTATCCCCACGGGTGCCGCTCAACGTGGACCAGCCCGTTGGTGCCGTCGATCTTCTCCGTAATCGTCACCGGCTTGGCAAGCCGGGGGATCTTCCCGAAGGAAGGGTAGTCAGACAGAAGTATCAACCTCCGAAGTGTTGGCGGAATTGGTGTCATCAGAGGGTGGCTCCGACAGGTGACCGACGTACAGGTACAGGTCGGTAGACGACGGAAAGTCGCTGTCCTTGATGACCATCAGGCGGGCCGTGGTGTTGTATGCGGCGTCCGATCCGTTGTTGAGCGAATCGGCCAGACGGATGAAGATCCCGAGGATTTCTTCCGCCGAAGGGACCCCGGACTTAGCCCCATCGACAAGCCACCCCTTGTAGGCGAACAGCGCGGCAAGCTCCCGGCCTGTCACCGACATCTCAAGTCGGTGGTCGGCATCGATGCGAGGGTCACCCGGTTGCGGCTCCGGGGTGACCTCCACGATTCGGGTTACTGGCTGCGTACGGAACAGCCCCATCAGGCAGGCACTCCCGCCATCGCGTTGCGCAACTCGGCGGCCAGCCGGCCAAGTCGGATGTCCAGCATCGCCGCGTACGCGGCCAGGTCTTGAGCCTCTTCGCGTGCGAAGTCGATCAGGCCGAGCAGTGGCATCCCCTCAAACTGCTGACCATCACTGGTGGCGTACTGGTCGGCGCCCACACCGTTTACACGGGCGACCGCGGCTCGAATGAACTCGTCCACGTACGCCCCGAGCTGGGCGGAGGTCAGGCCGTGCGGAGGGAGGGCGGGACGCTGAGGCTTCGCAGACTCAAGCTCGTCAGCCTTGTAGATGCCGGTCCGGCCGTCGATGTCGATGGTGTACGGGTATTCGCTGTCGGCATGAATCCGGGTGAGCGTGCCGACCTGGCCGACCTTGTGGCCCACATCAGGCTGAGTGGTGACCCGGACCCGGTCGCCGATGGACCATCCGTTGTTGTTCACTGCGAATCCTCCAATCTGGCCCGCAACGCTTCCGGGCCTTCCGATTTCACGAAGCTGTTCACGTCATGGCCGGATGGCATCAGCACCACTCGGCTGTTCTGGATTTGCGCGGCCACCTTCTCCCCGAAGGAAGCGCCCTGACCCTTGTCGTCGTTGTCGCAAAGGACGTACACAGCGTTGTAGCCCTTGAAGCAGCGGGCAAAATACTCACGCCACCCGTTGACCCCTGCGATACCGATAGCCGGTAAACCGGCCTGATTGGCTGTGATTGCATCCATCTCTCCTTCGCAGATGCACACGAACGGTTCTCGCCGGTTGAGGTCTTCCGGGTTGAATAGGCGTGGCATGTCACCAGGGGCGGACAGATACTTTGGCCCTTCGGCCGGCCGAGGTTCCCCATCGACCATTTCCGGCAGTAGCCGGAATCTCATGCTGATGAACCCTGATCGGGTGTAGTACGGGATTGCTATCTTTCCGGCGTACTGTTCATGTCCCGCTAAAGGGTTTGCGACGTAGCCGAGCAGAAAGGATTGAACGCTGTCCTTCGACAGGCCGCGGACCCGAGTCAAATACTCGACGGCGGCTGCGGCCACCGGATCGTTCATGAGACTGTCGTGGTACTCGAACGTTGCCCGGTCCAAGAATTCTTTCAAGGAACTCGATGGCACTAACGAAGTCAGTTGCGTCCCCCTTCCAAATAGCCAGCCCGTAGGCGTCTTCCGAATTGATTGCGCACGCGAAGCATCGGAACCGTTGCAGCGTTGTGGACACGGAAGCGGACGCGTTCCGGTCCTCGTGGAAGGGGCATTTCATGGAACGCCACCGGCCACCCTCCGGAACAAAGTCAGCGCCGTAGTGTTCGAGTAGTGCCGCTATGCTCGGTTTTTCGGCGACCACTCACACCACCTCCGATCAGGTCTTTTTCCGGACCGGGTACCGTCTGCGACGTTTCCGGGGTGTCCTACCGGGTGCGACCACGGCCGAGCCCAATGCTTTTACTGCTGGTGGTTCTTTGAGGTAGTCGGCTAGGTTCTGCGCCATTTCCCACGACTTTAGACGGCCGATTAGCCGTGTGTTGCAGTACGCGTGTACCAAGCCTCTGACGTGCGCCCCGTGCTCGTGGTCGATGTGCGGGGTTTCCCCTTCACGGAACGGCCGTTTACACACCCCGCAAACACCGCCTTGGTAGGCGAGGATTTGATCAAACTGTTCAAGGGTGATCCCGTACGTTTTGAAGACCCATGCGGCACGGCTACCGCGTGCTTTGCATTCGGGGTCTGAACAGTATTTGCGCTGCGGTCCACGAAGAAGAGTTTCGCAGACAACACAGTGAAGCTTCACTACAGGCTGTCGATGAAATCCGAGATCAGATCGTCCAGGTTGCTCGCCGTGTCCGCCTGCTCGGAGCTGTCGAATCGGTTCCGGTCGAGCGAAATGGACGCGTACAGAGCCTCAAGCTCGGTGTGGTTCAAGTCGAGCGCGTAGGTCGGCTCCGGGCTCTTTCCAATCTTAGCCATCTGCGGTTTCCCCCTTTATTTCGATTGAGCGGTGAAGTCCCGGAGCAGCATCCGGGGCGGTTCATAGTGCAGCGGAATGGACCATGCCCCTGAGGGGTCGGCTTTCCCGGTCCGATTTTTGACGGGGCAGACGTACAGCCGGCCGACCTCATCGGTTCCGGCTGTCACATCCCGGTACAGGGTGAGGATCAGCTCGGGAACCTTGCTGACCTTCCCTCTGAGTCCCGACATCGGTACGGGTGTGATTCCGTCATCGAAGGTGCCGGTGACGTGGTGAAGGGCGATCACTGCGGCCCCAGTTTCACGGGCGATCTCGTGTAGGTAGTCGCAAGCCTGTTCCAACGCCACATAGCCTTCCCCGGCCTCGGGCAAGTCCAGGTTCGACAGGTTGTCGATGATGATGACGTGGGGCCATTCACCGAAGGTGGACGCGTATGCCTTCAACTCTTCTTCGAGTGCATCCACCTCGATCCGCCCGGAGAAGTCGAACCGGATGTGGGACAACTTCTCAAGGAGAGCGTCGACAGTCGCCGTGTTCCCGTGCGCCACAGCGTTTTCGATGTCGCCGGTTGTCCAGCCGGTGAGCATCGCACCCGATCGGACGTACATGGTGAAGGCGTCTGTGTCAGCCGAGAAGTAGAACCCTGGCGCGTCACAACCCAACGATTCGGCCATCGCGAACACCGACTTTCCCACGCCGGGTGCTGCCGCAATGAGCGTGAACTGTCCACGGCGGATGTGAACCGATTCTGCGGCCAGCGAGTGAAACACGGTCGGAAGAGGTTCCCCAGCTTCGCCCTTGCTCAGCTTCGCCCTGGTGAGCGTTAGCAGTAGCTACCTCCTTTCGTCACGGTTGGTGCGTGCCCCTGGCCGGATTTGAACCGGCAACTTCCCTTCCGGGGTGCTCTGCTCCCTTGAGCTACAGGGGCTGGCCAGCCAACCCGTTTACACGGGCCGACAGGCACTCATCCTCCGCGGCGCGCTATTTCAAATCTACCGTTCAGGGCAAATGGAGAGAGGTCTACTTCGTCGGCACCTTCTCTGCCTTGCATTTGCTCGGGTCGTTCCGATCCGCTGGGCAACCCCAGAACGGTCCGTACTGACCAACGAGGGGCCGCTTAGTCCCGTGGGGACACTCGGGGGCCGTCAGGCCGGGAGGGAAGCCGTCAGGCGGCCCCTGTGGCCGGTTCTGCTGACCACCACTGTTGTTGGTGCGGTAGTTCTGCTGGGCCGTCTGCGGATGGCTCACCGGGGTTGCGCCACCGGGGATGCCGTTCGCCAGGTTGAACGCGGCTTTCACCGCCTGGTCGGTGTTGGCGACGATCGCGGCCAGGCCGGTTGCCTCAATCTCGCCGAGCTTGTCGGCCATCGTTGCCGCATCCTTCGCCTTCACGGCGATCAGGGGTGAGTCGTAGCCGGTGTGCGGCTTGAACGACACAACGAGGTCGTCACGGGTGCTGTCGATGGTGTCAGTCAAAGTGTTGATGTCCTCCTTGTTCAGGCGGGAATGGTGTCGAAGAGGCGGGCCAGCTCGTCAGCGGCGTCCGCACCACTGATGAGTTCCGCGGCCTTCTGCCGTGCATCCTTCGAGAAGCTGCGAAGCGTCTCGGGGAGCGAGGGGCCTGCGGCCGGCTCCACCGGAAGGGCCTCGATCTCGGTGGTCATGTACCAGCCGGTTCCCTTGCCGGGAACAGCGACGCTCCAACCGGTTCCGTCCTTGACAACGATGGTGCCCTCGTCGTTGCCCTTGTGGCCGCTGGTGAGCCAGGCACCCGGCTTGATGCGGACCTTGACGCCCTTGTCGAGCGCCGGGACGGTGGTCGTCACGGTGACCTTCCCGATGTTGCTCGCGTAGACACCCTGGTCGTGAGTCGCCCCGTCAAGGCGAATCTGAACGTTGTCGCTACCGGGCTGCTGGTCGACCTTCACGGTGCCGAGCTTGCCGACCAGGCTTGAGTCGGACCAAGACGAGCTGTTACCGGTGTAGCGGATGCGGTCGTTCTTCTTGAACGTGGTCATGCTGGTGCCTCCAGGGTGATTGGTGTGGGCGGGTACACGTCGGGACGGCTCCCGACGGCTGTGCAGAACTCGGAGACGCCACATGTTCGGCAGGCGTCACCGGGGTTGGGCAGGAACAGGCCAGCTCGGATGGACTGGTCAAGGTTGTGGAACCATCGGGTCAGCCGGCCGCGTGTAAACCGTTGAAGGTTCACCGGTCGGTCTGGTTTCCCGTCTTTCGCCATGTAGAAATCACCCCACATGGGTCGGACACCTAGAACGTCTTCAACGGCGAGGGCGTACACCCCGAGTTGCAGCGGCCAGTCGGGACGTTTGCTGCCCGTTTTCCAGTCGCGTGGCCCGATGATTCCTCCGGGCCACTCGACGATGGTGTCAATGAAGCCGACGATTTCGATTCCATCCAGGTCGAGCCGGAACGGCACCTCAACTGCCGCGTCTTCATCGGTGACCCGAACGGTTTTCTCGGGGGCAGCTCGGGCGTACCGGAAGTACGCCTTCAACTGTTCACGACCGCGTTCTTTCCGTCTTGGAATGTCGTCTGAACCTTTGACTCGCCCTCCGGTGAGCCACCGGTTCGGGTCGGGTTCCTGTTGCATTCCCTGGGCTATCAGCCGGTCATACTCTCTATCGTACCGGTCGGTGGTTTCCCTATCCGACAGCTCTCGGAATGACCGTTCCCACGCTTCCGAAGCTGTGTGGTAGGCGATTCCTTGCGCGAACCAGGCGGCTGGTTTCGCGGGGGCTCTCGCCACTCTCTCTAGCCGGTAGCTCTCACCGCAGCGTGTAAACGTGCTGAACTGAGAAACGGACCGGTGTGTTACTGGCTCGGCTATGCGACCCTCCTTTCTGCCGTAAGCTGGAACGGTTGACGTGTTTTAACTCTACCGTTCGGCTCAAAAATATGGGACCCTGCCGCCACAGGGGTCCACAACGGATTGGCTTGTTTCAACGCTACATGTAGCGAGCGTCCATCCAGGCGCGGAGGCGTGTCCGGGTGCTTCCGTCCTCGGACCATCCGAAGGGCTCGCGGACCAGCAGCCGGTAGCGGGTGCCTGCATAGAACAGCAGCACCGCTTCTTCCTCTTCGGGGTTCATGCCAGACGAGTACGTGTACTCATAGCCGACACCAGTCTCAAACTGGTAGCGGGCAATGCAGAACATGTTCGGTTCGTGAGCCAAGATCCTGAAGCCGGTGACGTGGGACTCGTCGTCCTGGTCGAGCCGGCCGAAGGCTTCCCACCCTGCGTTGAGCTGTGTCAAGCACAAGGATTGTTCCTTCTGCATCTCCGTTCCCCCCTGTTGGTACCCATCCGTGCGGAAAAGCCTACCGATACGGGTTGGTGGCAACCTCGTACGTTCGTACGATTTGGACAGTGGGTTTTCTAACTCGCTGTTACTGCCGCTAGGTTGGCGCGACGCTTCGCCTTGAACACCACCATCTTGATGGCGGTTTTGGTGCGTCCAAACTGCGCGGCTAAATCGGCTTGCGTGACACCTTCCGCGTACAAACGAACGATCGCCTGAGCGTCTGACTCAACGGGTGCCGAATCTGCTCCAACGGATCGGATGGTTTCCCGTTCGGCGGAGGTGAGACCCCCGAAGATTCCGAACTCATGGTTGAAGCCTTCGGCCCTGCACTTGTGGAACCGGCTCAGCGGGCAGGCTTCACAACCGGTTCTTGCTTCCGCCTGCTCCCCTGGCTCATCCGAGAACCACAACTCAGGGTCGGACTCGCATGGAAACGATGGGCGCACGGCTACCACAGACAAAGATACTCCCCGTTTTAAATCTACCCTTAAGGGCAAAAAGACAGAGAGCAGCCGCACGCCGGCCGGGACCATCCCTGATCAGCGGTGAGGCTCTCTCACTTGCTTGACACCAACCTAGTCGATCTTGGTTTCTCTGCCAAGTCAACCTAACGGCAAGTATCTACAATCTACCTATCGACGGAAACAAGAAGGGGCCACCCTGCGGAACCCGAAGGTTCGGGGGTGACCCCTTCAACCGCTGACGTAAGCCTACTTGACTGCGGTTTCCCCACCCCTGGAACCGTCGTCAGGCATCCTCACCAGCGAGTCTTTACCATCGGTAGGGCGCCTGCGGCTGTAGTAGAAACCGCCCTGTGCTGACGCGTCGTTCGGGGGAAAGTCCTTGTCATACGCCACCACCACATCGGCTTCCCGCATACCTGCTAACCAGCCGTCGAGCTGGCGGGCCTCAGCTTCGGTCATTGCCTCGTTGTGCTTCCGGCGACCCCAGAGCCGCAAGTACCGCATAGGGGTGGCCCACTGATGTCGTTGCGCAACCCGCCAAGGGATCACGTCGGAGTGGTCGTTGCGTGGCTTGGTCAGGCCGGCACGCTGCATCTGCCGGTAAACGGCCTGCTCACCTACGTCGAACCGTTCCGCAATCTGTGCGTACGTCCATCCCTGGTTGACTAGCTGGGCAAGCACCGACGTGTCGGGCAGTTTCTTGATCGCGGGCATATCCGCGGTAGCTCCCTTACGTCCATGGGACATCAACCCTTGTGAGCCCATGCTACATCTACCTTTCCTGTGACGTAAGACTCTGTGTGAAGGTGGCACACCCGATGGCACCACCCTACGGAGCGGGTACGACACTTTCTCCGAACAGGCTCCGCTGAGTCAGCTCCAGCCTCGTCCGGTCTGCGCCACCGGTTCGCGCGACAAGGTCCCTCGGGAACTCCACCATCACAGCCGCATCGCCGCTCACGTGCAGTGACCGGACCGGTAGCAGGTCGCTACCGTCGTCCCGGTTGGCAGCATCGAAGAACGCGGACGGGATCGACCCGCCAGCCGCCTTCGTCGTCTCAACCCGGATACCCGAGTCAAGCAGCAGCCGCCTACGTCCCGGCCGGTCCTCGGCCTCCCAGGCTTGCCGGTACGTCTTCCCGGTCGGAACCAACTCCGTCCCGGCAACCGTCTCCGGAAGTTCCGACAGTCTCGTGATGCGTTCCTCAAGGGCCGTGATCTGCTTCTGGTAGACGGCTTTCACAGCGGCCGGCTTCCCTGCCGACTCCATCAGTAGATCCGTGAGCGCCGCTGTCGCAGTGGCCAAATCCTCGGAGCTTGACTGGCCCGCATGAACGACTTCCTTCATGACCGGCACATCACCAATCAGTTGCAGCAGCGCGGATTCAACCGCTGCCTCAACATCGGCAGCCGGGATGCTGACTGCGGTGCACCTTGTGTCCTTCGTCTGCTCAGCAAGGTAGCCCCACGCTGACCGGCAGCCGTAATACTCGTAGGTGTACGCGGCGTTTACACGATTCCGCGGCTTCCGGTAGTACATCCTCTCCCCGCAGTGCGGGCAGAACGCGATACCGAGCAACTGTGACGAGTCCGCAGCGTGCGACTTACCGGCGTGGCCCTCCGCGCCAGCCGCAAGGATCGCCTGTAGCTGTGTCCACTCGTCACGGGTGACCATTGCCGGACATCTACCGATCGGCATCCCGTCAGCGCCTAGAACGGCCTTCTTCTCGAACTCGACTACGCCTAGAAGGGCTTGCGCCCTCAACTGATCACCGATGATCTTCCCCGACCACAGGATCGGCTTGGTGAGTCGTTGCCCTTCGCTCACCACGTCTCCGTCCGCAACGGCCCACTTGGTGTGCTTCGGAAACTTGGTCACCGCCAGGGGGTCACCTTCGGCCGGCCGAATGGTGAGAGTCTTCTCCCCCAGCTCGGTCACCACCCCGGCGACGCTCGCTGTGGGGACCTTCTCCCCCATCAAGAGCCGGTACTCACGAGGTGAAGCAATCCCACGAGCGTTCAAGTCATCCGCAATGCTGCGTTTGCTCTCTCGGTTCAACGCCCGGTCAACGATCTCCCGCATCACAGGCCAGGTGTCCGGGTTCTTGATGAGCCTCCAACCGACACCATCCCGTTCGGGGGTGGCGTGGAAGGGGTGCATCCCGCCACCCCAGCGGCCCGTTGACCGCATGAACGCCTTCGTGTCCCGGTTCCGGTCCTTGATGGACGTCAATTCGGTTTGAGCGGCAAACGCAAAGATCATCACGATCAGTTGGGTGATGGGGTCCAGGGCTCCACCGCGGAGGTCAAGCATCATGGAGTCACCACCGGGACCTGAAGCGAACACCAACACCTTGCGGTGCTCCATGGCCCACTTGGTCAGGTCATGCATATGCATCATGTTGCGGACAGCCCGGTCAAACCGTGACCAGACGATGCCGTCAAACTCGTCCACTCTGGACCGTAGCCAGGCTCCCAGCTCGGGACGCTGGAACGGGTTCATCTTGTCGGCGGACACGTCCAGGTCGGTGGCCCACCCGATGATGGTGCTGCCGTGATACTTCGCGGCGTGCTCGATGCTGGCGGTTTGCCGCTCGGGGCTGGTCGATGGGTCGGCGTCTCCCCGGTGCCGGGACAGCCGGACCGCTCCAAGTAGCTTCATGACCAGCAGCGTAGCCGTTCGTACAATGTGGAACCTACGTGACCGCGTTGGTG
>NZ_JBFBAA010000053.1:0-39243 GCF_040682035.1 Actinoplanes sp. NPDC051470 | reverse complement strand
CGCTGGTCCAGCCGGGCGAGGAGATCAAGCCCGACACCGTACGCGTGCTCGGGGTGATCTGCCCCGCCGGCAGCCGGCCCACCGCCCGAGTCAAGAGCTTAGAGGAGTCGATCGTGACGCTGCACCGCACCGGACTGGTCCTTGCTTCCCTGACAATGCTGTTCGGCGCGGCGGCCTGCGGCGGCGGCGACCAGGCGCCCACGACCGGCGGCCGGGGCGGCCCGGGCGGCGAGGGGATGAACGCGTACTTCGAGTGCCTGCAGAAAAACGGTGTCACGATCACCCGGCCGTCCGGTGATGCCCGGCCCTCCCGCGACGCGCGGCCGTCCGGTGAGCCCCGGCCCTCCGGCCAGCCTCGGCCGGGTGGCGGCGGCGTCGGGGGCAAGCCCGAGGGGGTCGACGACGCCACCTGGGAGAAGGCGCAGGCGGCGTGCGCGTCGGTGCGGCCGAGCTTCGGGCCGGGCAGCGGCGGCAACGGGCGAGGCGGGCGCGGCCAGATGTCCCCGGCGTACCGGAACTGCCTGCAGGAGAACGGCGCGACGCTCGGTGAGGGTTCGCCGGCGCCGGACGACGCGGCCCTGACGAAGGCCCGCGAGGCGTGCAAGGCGCTCGCCCCGACGCCCCAGCCCTCCTGAGGCCAGGCCTACAACCCGGCCCGGCGGCGTTCCAGGCCGTCGAGCAGCACGTCCAGGGCGAAGGCGAACTCGATGTCGTCGTCGCAGCCGCCCAGCGGGCCGTCGTGCGACACCGCGGCGGCCAGCTCGGCGATGTGGGGCATGGTGGCCGCGAACTGCTCCGGTGGTGGCGCCGCCGCGGCCGGGGTGTCGTCGAAGAGGTCCTGGCTGAAGCCGAGGATGCGGCTGCCCAGCAGGTGGATGGCGTGGTGGCCGAGGTCGATCGAGCAGCCGCCGCGCCGCATCACGCCCAGCACCCGCTCGATGTGCAGCATCACCGCCGGCGACGGATCCTGTCGCTGTTCGAGGACGCGGGCCGCCCACGGGTGCCGGGCCATCGCCTGCCGGGCCGCCATGATCAGCGCGCGGAGCTCCTCGGTCCAGGGCGCGTCGGTGGGGGCCGGCGGCTCGATCTCGGCGACCACGGCGTCGGTCATCGCGGTGAGCAGGGCGTTCTTGTCCGGCAGGTGGTAGTAGATCGACATCGCGTCGACCCCGAGCTGCTGGGCCAGCCGGCGCATGCTCAGGCCGTCGAGGCCCTCGCGGTCGGCCAGGTCGACGGCCGCCGTGACGATGCTTTCCCGGCTGAGCCGGGAGTTGGCGCGGGCGGCGGACCCGGAGGCGGAACGTCGTGGCACCTCGCGAGCTTACTTTCTTCCTCTTCCCTCGCGTGGCGCGTGTGCCCTACGGTGTAGACCTACACCGTAGAACAAGGAGACGCCATGGTCAGCACGCTGCCGCCACGATGGTTCATCCGCACCGCCTGGGTCGCGCACAAGGCGCTGCTCGGCCTCACCAGGGACCGGCTGGGTCTGTCCACCCCGACCAAGGACGGCAGGTTCGGGATGCTCCGGCTGCACACCGTCGGCCGGCGGTCGGGCAAGCCGCGGGCGGTCGTGCTCGGCTACATCGAGGACGGCGAGAACCTGGTCACCCTGGCCATGAACGGCTGGGCGCGGCCCGACCCGGGCTGGTGGCTCAACCTCCAGGCGCGGCCGGAGGCGACGGTCGACCTGGCCGGCGGCCGGCGCGTGGTCCACGCCCGCGAGGCCACCGGCGCCGACCGCGAGCGCCTGTGGGCGACCCTGCGGGGCTCCTCCGGGTACGGCGAACTGGACGCGCTCGCCGCCAGGCGAGGCCGGGAGACGGCCGTGGTGCTGCTGGGGCCGCCGGCGTGATCGCGGGGGGTGGGCGTGATCGCGGGGGGTGGGAGCAGCCGCGCCGGCCGGAACGGGGGGACAGACGCGGCGCGGCTGCTCGACTCGGCGCACGACGCCCGGCCGTGCCCGCCCAGGGCCCCGTTCGACCAGGGCGACGTCATCCCCCCGTTCTGGCGCACGCGCGCGCACCTGACGACGTCGAACCCCAGTGGCCGGGCGGGCACGACCGAGTTCCGGGTTCTACTTTCGCCAATGAACCCCCGCACCGGCCAGGAAACCGACCGGCAGTTGACCGGCAGTTGCGAAACGCTCCGAAGCCGTAGGCTGACAGGTTCACGGGGGAACGGAACGGCGGAGGTGGATGGGTGTTCGGCCGATCGGTGGCGGAACTCCGGCGAGAAGCAGGGCTCACCCAGGAAGAACTGGCCGCCAGAACCGGAATCAGCGTGCGCGGGATCCGCGATCTCGAGGCGGGGCGGGTGGCCCGGCCCCGGGTCAGCACGGTACGCCTGCTGGCCGACGCGTTCCGCCTGAGGGGCGCCGGCCGCGAGCGGTTCCTGCGCTCGGCCGACGCCGAGGCCCCGGCCCGCGGGCCACGGCAGCTGCCGCTCGACATCGCCGACTTCTCCGGCCGCTCCGGCGAGCTGTCCCGGTTGGACGACGTGGTCGGCGGCTCCGGCGACCGGCCCGCCACCGTGGTGCTGTCCGCGGTGGCCGGGATGGCCGGGGTCGGCAAGACTGCGCTGGCCCTGCACTGGGCCCACCGGGTCCGCGACGACTACCCGGACGGCCAGCTCTACGTGAACCTGCGCGGCTTCGACGCCGCCGAGTCGGTGGCCGATCCGTCCGATGTGCTGCGTGCGTTCCTCCAGGCGCTGGACGTGCCGCCGGGCCGGGTCCCGGGCACCCTCGACGAGCGGGCCGCCCTCTACCGCACCGTGCTCGGCGACAAGCGGGTGCTCGTGGTCCTCGACAACGCCCGCGACGAGGAGCAGGTGCGCCCGCTGCTGCCCGCGGCCGGCGGCTGCGCGGTCGTGGTGACCAGCCGCGACCGGATGGCCGGGCTGGTCGCCGCCCAGGGCGCCCGGCCGGTGATGCTCGACGTGCTGTCCGAGGCGGAGGCGTACGCGCTGCTCACCGCTCGGGCCGGCGCCGCCCGGGTGGCGGCCGAGCCGGACGCGGCGGCCGAGATCATCGCGTACACGGCCCGGCTGCCGCTGGCCCTGACCATCGCCGCGGCCCGCATCGCCACCCACCCCGGGTTCCCGCTGTCCACCTTCGCGGCCGAGCTGCGGGCGCCGGCCGGGCCGCTCGACGCGCTGGCCGACGGCGACGTGCGGCGCGTCTTCAGCTGGTCCTATCTGGCCTGCTCGAAGGAGGCGCGGCGGCTGTTCCGGCTGCTCGGGCTCCACCCCGGGCCCGACCTGACGGTGACCGCCGCGGCCGCGCTGGCCGACCTGCCCGAGGCCGAGGCGGCGCCGCTGCTGGCCGAGCTGACCCGGCTCCATCTGCTGGCCCAGCATCGGCCCGGCCGCTTCGCGTTCCACGACCTGCTCCGGGCGTACGCGAGCGAACTGGCGCGCAGCGCCGAGGACCCCGGCGACCTGACCGCGGCCCGGCTCCGCATGTACGACCACTACCTGCGGCACGCGTGCGCGGCGGGGGACGCGCTCCAGCCGCAGTGGCTCAAGGTTCCGATGCCGGCCGCGACCGCCGCCCCGCCGATGACCCAGGCCGAGGCGACAGCCTGGTTCACCGAGGAAGACCGGGTGCTGCCCGGCATCCTGCGGGACGCCGCCGACACCGGGGCCGACGCCTACCCGTGGCGGCTGGCGGCGTACCTCGTCTGTTTCTACGCGCCCGGCGCCCGCTGGTCCGAGAGCGGGCCGCTGCAACGGCTGGCGCTCGGCTCCGCGACCCGCTCCGGCGACCTCCTCGGCCAGGCCACCGCCCGCCGCCTGCTGGCCCGCGCCGACTCCCGCACCGGGCGGCTGGCCGAGGCCGACGAGGGCATGCGCACCGCCCGCGACCTCTACGCCGGCCTGGGCGACCTGCTCGGCGAGGCGCAGGCCGAACACAACCTGAGCGAGATCTGCCTGCAGTCCGACCGGCCGGCCGACGCGATCGGGCACTCCCGGCGGGCGGTCGAGCTCTACCGCCGGGCCGGCTACCGCGCCGGCCTGGCCCGGGCGTTGAACGCGGTCGGCTGGGTCGCGGCGAACATGGGCGACTACGACGAGACCATCGTCAACTGCCGCGAGGCGCTGGCCATCCAGGAGGCCGGCGGCGACCTGAACGGCCAGGCCGCGACCACCGACAGCCTGGCCGTGGCGTACGAGGCGCGGGGCGAGGTCGCGCTGGCCGCCACCATGTACGAGCGGTCGGCCGCGCTGTTCCACGCCTCCGGCGACCGCTTCCACGAGGCCGAGGTGCTCAGCCACGCCGGCGCCGCCCACCACGACCTGGGCCACGCCGACGAGGCCGGCCGCTGCTGGCAGGAGGCGCTCGACATCTACCGCGAGATCGGCTCGCACGCCGCCGAGGAGGTGGAACGCAACCTGGCCAGGCTTCGCGCCGGCCGCTCCAGGCGTTAGGTTGCTGCCATGGCGGACATCGACATTCCGGCCGAGGTACGCGCGGGTTACGCGTTCACCGGTCCGGCCCTGGAACTCGGCGCGCTGGTGGGCCCGGACGGCGCCGGCGACCCGACGGCCAAGGTGCGCATCCCGCTCGCCATGGTCAACCGGCACGGGCTGGTGGCCGGCGCGACCGGCACCGGCAAGACCAAGACGCTCCAGGGCCTGGCCGAGCAGCTGTCGGCGGCCGGCGTCCCGGTGTTCCTGGCCGACATCAAGGGCGACCTGTCCGGCATGGCCGCGCCCGGTGGGGTCAACGACAAGATCAGTTCCAGGGCCAAGGACATCGGGTACGACTGGAGCCCGGCCTCGTACCCCGTGGAACTTTTCGCCCTCGGCGGCCACGGCACCGGCGTGCCGGTCCGCGCGACCATCACCTCGTTCGGTCCGCTGCTGCTGTCCCGGGTGCTGGGCCTCAACGACGTCCAGGAGTCCAGCCTGGGCCTGGTCTTCCACTTCGCCGACAAGCAGGCGCTGCCGCTGCTCGACCTGGCCGACCTGCGCGCCGTCATCCAACACCTGACCTCGTCGGCCGGCGCGGCCGAACTGGCCGAGCTGGGCGGGCTCTCCAAGGCCACCGCCGGGGTGATCCTGCGTGAGCTGATCGCGTTCGCCGACGCCGGCGCCGAGGACTTCTTCGGCGAGACCGAGTTCGACACCCGCGACTTCATGCGCGTGGCCCCCGACGGCCGCGGCGTGGTCAGCATCCTCGAGCTGCCCAGCCTGCAGAACCGCCCCGAGCTGTTCGCCACGTTCCTGATGTGGTTCCTGGCCGACCTGTTCCAGGACCTGCCCGAGGTCGGCGACGTCGACCAGCCCAAGCTGGTGTTCTTCTTCGACGAGGCCCACCTGCTGTTCAAGGACGCGTCCAAGGAGTTCCTGAGCGCGATCACCCAGACCGTCCGGCTGATCCGCTCCAAGGGCGTCGGCATCTTCTTCGTCACCCAGACCCCCAAGGACGTGCACGGCGACGTGCTGGCCCAGCTCGGCAACCGGGTCCAGCACGCCCTGCGGGCCTACACCCCCGAGGACGCCAAGGCCCTCAAGGCGACCGTCTCGACCTTCCCCAGGTCCGGGTACGACCTGGCCGAGGTGCTCACCAAGCTCGGCACCGGCGAGGCGATCGTGACCGTGCTGTCCGAGCGGGGCGCCCCCACCCCGGTGGCGTGGACCCGGCTGCCTCCGCCGCGCTCCCTGATGGCCCAGGTCGACCCGTCCGTGGCGACCGGCATCGTCTCCGGGTCGGCGCTGAACGCCCGCTACGCCGCCCGCATCGACCGCGAGTCGGCCTACGAGATGCTCCTGGCCAAGGTGGCCGTCCCGCCACCGGCCGCCCCTCCGGCGGCTCCGGCCCCGGCTCCGGCCCCGGCTCCTCCGAAGAAGGCCGACAAGTCGTTCCTGGAGAAGGCGCTCAGCAACGCGACGGTCCGCAACGCCCTCAAGACCGCCGCCACGGCCGCCGGCCGCGAGATCGTCCGCTCGATCTTCGGAGCCGCCAAACGCCGTCGCTAGGCGGGGCAGCGGTCCGGGCGGGCACGGGCCATACTCGTCGCCGTGTTCAGCTTCGATCATGACGGTGACGGACGGCGGGCGCCCGGGGTCATTCAGGCCTTGGCGATCCTGCTGGTCGTCGGCGGCGCGTTGTCAGTGTTGTTCTCGATCGCGGGGCTGGTGTCCGGGGCGTGGCTGGCCGGGGTGTCCCTGCTGCTCGGGGTGCTCTACCTGGTGCTCGCCCGGGCCGTCCAGCGCGCCCGGCCCTGGGCGCGGCCGACGATTCTGGTCCTCTCCCTGGCCGGGGTGGTGCAGAGCGTCTACCAGCTCGTCACCGGTGACCTGGCCACCGCGATCGGTGGGCTGGTCTGGCCGGTGGTCTACGCGCTGCTGGTGAATGCCGCGGCGGCACGGGCGTGGTTCCGGGGTTCTCGAGGGTGACCACGCACGCCGGTGGAGCGGAGCGACCCTCGGCGGGAGCGACGGTCGGCGCCACCCACCCCGCTACGACCTCCAGAATTTGATGGTGATCGTCAGAGCCAGTTCTTCTTCTTGAAGGTGTAGATGAGCGAACCGGCCGCGCCCAGCATCAGGACCGCGCTCGCCACCACCCCCACCCAGGTGCCCGAGGACGGGTACGGCACGTTCTGGCCGAAATAGCCGGTCACCGCCGTCGGCACCGCGATGATCGCCGCCCACGCCGCCAGTTTCTTGGTGATGTCGTTGAGGGCGTTGCTCTGCTCGTTGAGGTCGGCGTCGAGCAGGCCGTTGATGCGTTCGCGGGCCATCTCGGTGGTCTCCGCGGCGTGCTGGGCGTGGTCCTGCACGTCGCGCAGGTAGGGCTTGAGCTGGTCGGAAAGCCGCAGGTGGGCGCCGATGTCGAGGAGCTCGGCGACGATGCCGGGCATGGGGGCGACGCCGCGCTGGAGCATGGCCAGGGTGCGCCGCAGCGCGAAGCCCTTGGCCCGCACCGCGCGGGGCGCGCCGCCCTCCTCGAGCAGGGTGTCCTCGACGCCGTCCATCGCCCGGTCGAGCTTCTGGGCGCCGTCCAGCTGGGCGTCCATCACCACGTCGAGCAGGCCGTAGACCAGGAAGGCGACGCCGCTGTCGGCGCCGAGCGTCTCGGCGTCGAGGTCCCAGCGGGCGGTCAGCGCGGCCAGGTCGCCCGGCTGCTTGTGCACGGTGATCAGCGCGTTCTCCAGGATGAAGGCGCTGATCTCGGTCTTGCGCAGCGACGGCGGGGCGGTCTGCACCCGAACCTGGTAGAGGTTGAGGAACAGGTGCTCCGGGTAGCGGTCGAGCTTGGGGCGCTCGTGGTCCTGGACGGCGTCCTCGACGGCCAGCGGGTGCAGCCCGAAGATCTTCTGCGCCTCGGCCAGGTCGGGCGCCTCGGGGTCGAGCAGGTCCAGCCAGAGCACCGCGCCGGGGTGCTCGCGCAGCAGGTCGGGGATGCGCTCCGGCGGGAAGCCCTCCTCGACCACCTTGCCGGCCTGGTAGAGCCGGGTGGTGGCGGGCGGGCCGGAAGTCGTGGTGGTCACACCTGAAGTCTTACCCGGTTCGGTGGACAGTGGCTCGGCGGAGGGTAAGGGTTCAGGGAGAAGACGAAAGGGTGTGGGAACACATGCAGTATCGGCAACTGGGACGATCCGGTCTCCGGGTCTCGACGTTCACGCTCGGCACGATGGGGTTCGGCGGCACCGGGTTCGCCGCCAACGTCGGCAAGATCGACGTGGCCGGGGCGCGCGAGCAGATCGCGGTGGCCAAGGACTTCGGCGTCAACCTGATCGACACCGCCGACGTCTACTCGACCGGCTGGTCCGAGGAGATCCTGGGCGAGGCGCTCGGCGACAAGCGCGACGACTGGCTGGTCGCCACCAAGGTGCGGATGCCGATGGGTGACGGCCCGAACGACGCCGGCCTGTCCCGTCACCACGTCATCCGCGCGGCCGAGGCCAGCCTGCGCCGGCTCAAGACCGACTACATCGACCTCTACCAGGTGCACGAGTGGGACGGTCACACCCCGCTCGAGGAGACCCTGGGCGCGCTGAACGACCTGGTCCGCAGCGGCAAGGTGCGCTACATCGGCTGTTCCAACTTCGCCGCGTGGCAGCTGATGAAGGCGCTCGCGGTCAGCGACGCCCGCCACCTGGAGCGGTTCGTCAGCCAGCAGATGTTCTACAGCCTGCAGAACCGGGACATCGAGGCCGAGCACATCCCGCTGACCGTCGACCAGGGCCTCGGCGTGCTGGTCTGGAGCCCGCTGGCCGGCGGCCTGCTCTCCGGCAAGTACCGCCGCGGCGTCGACGCGCCGGAAGGCAGCCGCCATCTCACCGACTGGGACGAGCCGCCGGTCCACGACGAGGACAAGCTCTACGACACGATCGAGAAGGCCGTCCAGATCGGCGAGGCCCATGGCGTGTCCGCGGCCCGGGTGTCGCTGGCCTGGCTGCTCAGCAAGCCCGGCGTCACGTCCCTGATCGTCGGCGCGCGCACGCCCGAGCAGCTCCGCGACAGCCTGGGCGCGGCCGACCTCGAGCTGACCGCCGACGAGGTGGCCGCCCTCGACGACGTCAGCGGTTCGCCGCTCCGCTACCCGTTCTGGCACCAGCGCAACACCAGCGCCGACCGGTTGAGCCCGGCCGACCTCACCCAGATCGCGCCGTTCCTCGACAAGTAGATCCACGATGTCGCACCTGGGTGGGTGGTGCTGACCGCAGCTCCCGCCGAGGCCGGGTGCGCGGCTCCAAGGCCGCGGGGCGGCCAGAACAGAGCCGCGCACCCTTCATTCCGCGTGCGTGGTCACCCTAGAAGACCCCACGGCGTTCATCCGCGGGAATTTGTCATGGCCATCAGCACCAGGGCCACGGTGGCCACCGGGTCGGCCGGGCCCAGGGCGCCGGACACCGGGCCGAGGTCGGGTCGGCGGATCGGGCCCGGCTTGCCCAGCCGGTCGCGGTCGGGGCCGGTGACCAGGTAGCGGCCCTCGCCGTGCGGGCGGACCCAGGCCAGGGCGCTGTCCCGGGGGTCGCCGATCGAGCGGCGGAAGCCCAGGTCGATGTGGCTGGTGAAGGGGAACAGCGCGCGCAGCCGGGGCTCGGCCGCGGCCGCCGTCAGGAAGGCGTGCAGGTCGAGCAGGTGCAGGGAGCGGGTCGACGAGATGTCGAGGTATTCCTGCCAGCGGTAGGCGATGGCCGCCGACTCGCCCCGCTCGAAGGCCTCGGCGAAGCCGCTGAACGTGACGAACGGCCACACCGAGGCCAGCCGCCGGACCGGGGCGCCGGACAGGAACATCCAGGTCGCGGCGGCCGCGTCGGCGATGCCGGTCGCGCTGCCCTGAGCCATCTGCACGCCGCGCATCCAGAACTGGAGCAGGAACGCCCGCTCGTGCATGGCCATCACGACGGACGCGGACCGGTCGGCGGCGTGCGTCTCGGCGCTCACCCGCGCCCAGCCGGGCGAGGCCGGGCGCTGGGCCCGCAGCGGCGCGTGGGCGGCGTCGAACTCCGTCTGCAGGAGGGTGGCGAGGTCACCGGCCGCGGCGACCTCGGGATACAGGTAGGGATCCGGTGCGTCCGCCATCGGCCGGCTACCGGGTGACGGTGGTGCTGCCGGCCGGGCGGACCTCGTCGCGGCCCTCCAACGCCAGGGCCACACCGCCGATCGCGCCGATCAGCACGATGACGATCGCGGCGATCAGCGCTATCCGTTGGCGGCGGCGGAACTCGTCGGGGCCGGGCTCCGCGGCCGGCGGACCGGTGAGGGCGAACTCCTGGGTGGTCTCGCCTGAGCGCGCGGTCGCCCGCACGGTCGCCTTCGGCAGGGGAGGCCTGGGCTCGCCGAGGACCGGCGCCTCAGGAGACGGCTCGCCGAGGACCGGTGTCTCAGGAGAAATGGTGGGAGCCGGAGGGACGCCGGCCACGAGAGCGGCGCCCATGGCGATGCTGTGCTCGGGGTGCGGGTCCTGCGCGACCGGTCGTCCGTACCCGGCGGTCAGCAGTTGGGTGACCAGCGGGATGCGCGACGATCCCCCGCTCAGCAGGACCATCGAGATGTCGTCGGCGGAAACGCCGGCGCCGCGGATCGCACGGCCCAGCGCCTCGACCGTGTCGGTCAGCGCCGGCGCGACGGCGGCCTCGAACTCGGCCCGGGTCATCCGCACCCGCGTGTGGAAACCGGGCAGCGCCACCGGGATCTGCACCTCGGTGTCGAAGGACAGCGACTCCTTGCCCTCCACGCAGTCGCGCCGCAGCCGGGCGATGGCCGCCTCGAAGTCGGGATCGCCGCGGTCGGTCGCCTCCGGACCGAGGACCTGGGTGACGTGAGCGAAGACGGCCTCGTCGAAGTCCATGCCGCCGAGCTGCTCGATGCCGCTGGGCGGGCCGGGCATCTCGTACCCGTCCTCGGTGCGCCGCAGCACCGCCGCGTCGAACGTGCCGCCGCCCAGGTCGTACACGGCGATCAGCTCGCCGGGGGCGATGCGCTTGCCGGCCGCGTGGTGCAGGGCCGCCGCCTCGGGCTCGGTGAGCGTCCGCACGCCGGTCAGCCCGGCCGCCAGAAAGACCTGCTCGAGCTGCTCGCGCTTGTACGGACCCCAGTTCGCCGGATGGGTCACGACGACGTGCGCCGGCGGCCCGCCGTACAGCGTGGTGACGGTCTGGACGACGTGTTTGAGCAACCGGCCGAGCAGCGCGTGCGCGGAGAACGGGGCCCCGCCGACCAGGATCGACACCGGGTCGCCCATCCGGCGCTTGACCTCACGGACCAGCCGGGACGGGTCGGTGCGGCCCTGGCGCCCGGCGCCGTCGCCGACCGTCATCCGGCCGTCTTCGGCCAGGTGGATGAGCGCCGGCATCTCCTTGTGGCGGTCGCCGAGCTGCACCACCTCGATCCGCCCGTCGAGGTTGACGGCCGCGGCGATATGGGTGGTGCCCAGGTCGACACCCAGTGCGTAGTCCATCAAGGGAAGTATGCTCCCCGAGATCCGGACGGGCGAGGGGGAGACATCCGATGAGGACGCTCAGGGTCGAGGACGCGTCGATCGGCTACGGCTCGGGCGACCCGGTGCTGCGCGACGTGTCGGTCGCGGTCGGTCCGGGCGAGATCCTCGCGGTCACCGGCCCGTCCGGCGCCGGCAAGACCACGCTGCTGGCCGCCATGGCCGGTCTGCTCACGCCCGCCGCGGGCAAGGTTCTGGTCGACGACGCGGCACTGACCGACCGCGATCAGGCGGTCGCGCTCGGCGTGGTGCTGATCCCGCAGGACAACGGGCTGGCCGCGATTCTCACCGCGGCCGAGAACATCGCGGTCGCGGTGATCGCCACCGGCGGCACCCCGGCCGAGGCGCGGCGGCTCACCGCCGAGGCGCTCGACCGGGTCGGCCTGTCCGGGCACGGCGACCAGCTCATCGAGGAGCTGTCCGGCGGTCAGCAGCAGCGTACGGCCATCGCCCGCGGCCTGGCGCTGCGCGGCGACGTGCTGCTCGCCGACGAGGTCACCAGCGAGCTGGACGCGACCAACCGGCAGAAGGTGATGGACATGCTCAGGTCGGAGGCGGCGCGGGGGGCCGCGGTCGTGCTGGCCACCCACGACCCGGAGGCGGCCGCCCTCGGCGACCGCGAGCTGCACCTGCTCGACGGCGAGGCGACCTGGGTGCGTTCCTAGAGAACTAGGAACCGGGTACGAGCGTGACCTCGCCGTCGACGTGCTGCACGGTGAAGAGCGTGCCCGGCGGGTACGACCCCAGCACGTCCGGCGGCAGTTGCACGGTGCCGTCGCCGGCCACCACGGCGAAGTCTTGACCGTCGCGGCCCTCGGCGCCGACCCGGCCGTCCCGGATGGTGACCGCGCGGCCGAGCCGGGCGCCCACCTCGTTGTCGTGGGTCACCACCACGATGGTGGTCTGCCGTTCCCGGTTGACCGTCTCCATCGCGGCGAGCACCTCGTCGCGGCCCTTGGTGTCGAGCCGGCTGGTCGGCTCGTCGACCAGCAGCAGCCCGGGCCCGGCGGCGATGCCCACGGCGAGCGCGGCCCGCTGCCGCCCGCCCGGGGTGAGGTCGTCGAGCCGGGCGCGGCCCTGGCCGGGCAGCCCGACCAGGTCGAGGATGCGGTCGGGGTCGTCCAGCTCGATGCCGCGGGTGTGTGCCGCCCGCCGCTGGGCCAGCCAGATGTTGCGGTGCAGGGACACGTAGGGCAGCAGGTTGCGCGCCGCGCCCTGGAGCACCACCCCGATCTCGGTGCCGCGCAACCGGGACACCTCGGCGTCGGAGAGCTTGCCCATGTCGTACGTGCCGATGTTGATCCGCCCGGCCGACGGCCGCATCAGCCCGGCCAGCAGCGCGATCAGCGTCGACTTGCCGGAGCCGGAGGGCCCGACCAGCGCCAGCGTCTCGCCGGGCGCGATGGACAGGTCGACACCGGCCAGCGCCACCACGTCACCCGCCTCGGCGCGGTAGATGTGCACAACGCGGCGACAAGCCACAGCCAGCCCGTTCATGCGATCACGATAGTCGCCCGTCCGTGTCGGAAGGCGCCCGCTTAGGGTGGTGCCCGTGCGTGACATCGCCGTTTTCAGCGGAAGTGCCCATCCCGACCTGGCCGCCGAGATCTGCCACCACCTGGGGGTGCCCCTGCTCGGGACGCGGGTGTCCCGATTCGCCAACGACTGCATCGAGGTGCAGCTCCAGGGGAACTGCCGGGAACGTGACGTGTTCCTGATCCAGCCGCTCGTGCCGCCGACCCAGGAGAACCTGGTCGAGCTGCTGTTCATGTTGGACGCGGCCCGGGGTGCGTCGGCCGGGCGGATCACCGTGGTGCTGCCGCACTACGCGTACGCCCGCAGTGACAAGAAGGACGCCCCGCGCATCTCCATCGGCGGCCGCCTGGTCGCCGACCTCCTGAACCAGGCCGGCGCCGACCGGATCCTGGCCATGACCCTCCACTCGCCGCAGGTGCACGGCTTCTTCAGCATCCCGGTCGACCACCTGCACGCGCTGCGCGAGCTGGCCGACCACTTCCGCGGCTACGACCTGAGCAACACCGTGGTGGTCTCGCCCGACCTGGGCAACGCCAAGGAGGCGGCCACCTTCGCCCGGATGCTCGGCATCGACGTGGCGGCCGGGGCCAAGCAGCGCTTCGCCGACGACAAGGTGGTGATCAGCTCGGTGATCGGCGAGGTGACCGACCGGGACGTGATCGTGCTGGACGACGAGATCGCCAAGGGCAGCACGGTCTTCGAGCTGCTGGGCCGGCTCCGCGAGCGCAACATCCGCAGTGTCCGGGTGGCCTGCACGCACGGCCTGTTCACCGGCGACGCGATCGAGCGGCTGAGCGCGGAGAAGGACGTCGAGGAGATCGTGTGTACGAACACCGTGCCGATCCCGCGCTCGAAGCACTCCGACAAGCTGACCGTTCTGTCGGTGGCGGCGCCGCTGGCCGAGGCGATGCGCCGCATCCACAACGGCGAATCGGTCAGCGCGCTGTTCGCCTGAGCCTGGCATACCCGGACAATCCCGTCACCGTGCGGTTACTCCTCGGGCACGCACCGTGTCCATAGTCCAGCCTGATGCAATTTCCATCAATCGGACTGAGTACCCACCGATGATCAGCCGATCCTCCCCGTAATCCCAGCTCAGTGGTCCCCTTTCGAGTGAACCTGTGTCACGCTCGTCGACGGCAAGATCCGCAGAGCTCCGGTACGACCACCTCGGCGGGGGACGGTCGGCCGGACCGGGGCCTCGACACACCACGGAGGAACGACAAGTGGCCAACATCGAGACCTCACTCAAGGAAGCGATGGCCATCGAGGGCGCGATCGGCGTGGCTCTCGTGGACTACACCAGCGGTCTGACGCTGGGCGTCATCGGCGGCTCGCCGACGATGGACATGAACGTCGCGGCGGCCGGCAACACGGACGTCGTCCGGGCCAAGATGCGCGCGGTCGAGATGCTGGGCCTCGGCGAGGACATCGAGGACATCCTGATCACGCTGGACAGCCAGTACCACCTGATCCGGCTGATCCCGACCCGCAAGGGCGCCGGCGACGCGCTCTTCCTCTACCTCGCGCTCAGCAAGAGCCGCGCCAACCTCGGTCTGGCCCGCCACCAGCTCCGCAAGATCGAAGCCGACCTCGACGTATGACCACCGTCGACGAGAAGCCGGTCACGACCGAGCGCAGCATGTCGCAGGTCGTCACCGACACCGTGCGGACGTTCCGGAACCAGGTTCCGGAGGCCATCACGGCGGCGCTGGTGGACATGTCCACCGGGATGCTGCTGGCCGTGGACACGCTGGACGACCAGCAGCCGGACGAGCAGCTCGACCTGCTCGCGGCGGCCACGTTCGACCTCTTCCAGGGCCGGAACGTGTCGATCATCCGGGACGTCTTCGCCGAGCGCCACGCGCCGAGCGACCGGCACTACTTCCAGGAGATGCTGGTCAACAGCGACGACCTGGTCCACCTGTTCCTGCGGAGCAACCGGCACCAGGACCTGGTCGCGGTGATCGTGTGCAAGCGGGTGTCGAACATCGGCATGCTGTTCGCCCAGGCCCGCGTGGTCATGAAGCAGATGGACGCCGATTTCGCCTGACCGGCTCGGAACCAACGGACGGACACCCATGCAGCCGCTGGAGCTGGCGCTCGAGATCGGCGGAGCCCTCTCGGTGGCGGTCTTCTCCATCCGGGACGCGGCGGCGTCCTGGTGGGCCGGCGGTCACGAACCCGACGGCGACGACGCGGTCGCCGCGGGCGCGCTGGCCGGCGCGGCCGTCACGCTGGTCCGGCTGGTCGATCCGGACGACGAGCTGGGCGACATCCTGCTTACCACCACATCGGCGTTCCACGTCCTCCGGGTGCTCGACCCGGAGGTCGGTGGCACGCAGGTCGCCCACCTGACGCTCAGCCGGGGCGCGGCCAACCTGGCCCTCGCCCGGCGCGAGTTCAAGGTGCTCACCGACCGGTACCTGGCCGCGCCGGAGTCCGGCCCGCCGGTGGCGGGAAAGGCCGAGCCTCGGCGGCCGAACGGCTCGGTCCTTCCCCGGCGGCCCAGGAACGGTCTGCCCGCGGCCGCCTTCCAGGAACGCGACGACCTGGTCCCGCCGGGCTGGCTGGAACTGGTCGGGCAGCCGTACGTGAACGATGAGACGGTGCTCGACCGGATCATCGGAACCCTGAGACAACTCTGAACTCCCGGGAGCAACCGTGCAGACCCCCCACGACCCGTTCAAGTCCGCCCGTGCCGAGCTGGCGAATCTCCGGCACGCGGTGACCGGTGTGCAGGGGTGCGTCGTAGCCGGCGTGGACGGCCTGCTGATCCTGCACGACACGATGTCCACCGCCGAGCCGCACGACCTGGCCGCGCTGGCCGCCGGCGCGCACGGCATCAGCCGGACCTGTGGCGGCGCCCTGCACCAGGGCGGCTTCCACGAGTGCACGATCCGCAACCAGAAGGGCTACATGGCCGTGTACGCGGTCGGCGAGCTCGCCCTGCTGGCGGTCGTCGGCGACGACGGCCTGAACATCGCCCGCCTGCACCTGGAAGCGCGCCAGACCACCGCCAAGCTGGCCAAGCACCTGGAGATCAGGACGGTTCAGGACGCGGATGACTGGCTTCCCGCGGAGGCTGCGGGCCGCACAGACTCTTGATCGCGCCCAGCAGCGTCGAGCGGGTGAACGGCTTCTCGATCAGCATGCTGTTGGCGTCCAGGTTGAGCTGCGGGCCCAGGGACGCCGCGGTGTACCCGGACATGTAGAGCACCGGCAGGTCGGGCTGGTGGGTGCGGAGCGCGTTGGCCAGCTCCGGGCCGGTCATCGTGGGCATCACCACGTCGGTGATCAGCAGGTCCGGGTGCTCGCCGGCGGCCACCTGGGTGACCGCCATCAGCGCGTCGGTGGCCACCGTGATGGCGTATCCGGCCGGCTCGATCAGCCGCTGCACCAGCTGCGCCACCTCGGGCTGGTCCTCGACGATCAGCACCCGGCCGATGACCGAGGGCGTGGTCTGCCGGTCGATGGCCGAGGCCGGACGCTCCTCGGCCGCCGGCAGGTAGAGGTGCACCGTGGTGCCCATCCGCGGCTCGGACTCCAGCACGATGTGCCCGCCGATGCCCTGCACGATGCCGGCCGTGGTGGCCAGCCCCAGCCCGGCCGCGGTGGGCCGGGTGGTGAAGAACGGCTCCAGCGCCCGCCGGCGGGTCTCGTCGCTCATCCCGACGCCGGTGTCGGTGATGACCATGTGCACCAGCTTGCCGGTCGGCGCGCCCTCGGCCAGCTGGCCCGGCAGCACCACCTCGTTCATCGCGGCCACCCGCAGCATGCCGCCGCGCAGCATCGCGTCCCGGGCGTTCGCGGCCAGGTTGACCAGGGCCTGCTCGAGCGGCCCGCGCTCGGCCCGGATCGGCCACACGTCCGGCCCGAAGGCCAGGTCGAGGCCGATGTGCTCGCCGAGCGTGCGGGAGAACAGGCTCTGCACGTCGGTGAGCAGGTCCGGGATCGGGATGATCTCGGGCCGGTTCCCCTCGGTACGCCCGAACGCGAGCAGCTGATGGGTCAGGCTGCGCCCGGTGTTCACCGCGGCCATGATGTCCTGGGCCATCTGGTGCTGGGGTGACCCCTCGGCGGTGGTCGAGGCGATCATGTCGGCCGATCCGGCCACCACGGTCAGCAGGTTGTTGAAGTCGTGCGAGATGCCGCCGATCAGCTGGCCCAGGCTGTCCAGCCGGCGCAGGTGGTCGAGCTGGCGCTTGAGGCCGCGCGCGTCGATGTGGTCGGTGGTGTCGGTGACCATGCAGACGACGCCCGAGTAGTGCCCGCACTCATCGATCAACGGCATCATGCTCACGCGTACGCTGCGGTGCGAGCCGTCCGCGCGGATCAGCCGGGTGGCGCCGACCGTGGACCGGCCCGCCTTGCACTCGGCCAGCCGCCGGCTCAGCTCCTTCTGGCCCTGGTCGTCCAGGAAGCCCCGCAGCGACGTGCCCACCAGCTGGTGCCGCGGCAGCCCGAGGACCACGCCGATCGGCTCGTTGGCGTAGGTCGCCACGCCCTCGATGTCGAGCTGGAGCACACCCTCGGGGATCGTCTCCAGCACCCGGCGGTACTTCGCCTCGCTGGCCTTGAGGCGCTCGCGGGCCCGGGCCGAGGAGAGCGCCAGGCTCAGCTCGCCGGCGATGTCCCGGGCCAGCTCGACCTCGGCCTGGGCGTAGAACGAGCCGACCTCGCCGCGGGTCAGGATCAGATAGCCCGCGTACGTGTTGTCGACGATGATCGGGCACAGCACGACCGCGTGAATGCCGGTCGAGAACTGGGGGAGCGGCTCCCGCCCGTCCGCGGCCAGCACCACCGGCCGGCGGCTGGCCGCCAGCGTGGTCGAGAAGTCGTCCTCGGGCAGCTTGCCCCGCATGTCCAGGGCCCGTTGGAGGGTGCCGCCGCGGTCCACGTCGGGATGGTGGAACGTGATCCCGTCGTACCGGCCGTCGTCACCGAGCAGTTGGACACCGGCGCCGTCACCGATCATGTCGGCCGCGGCCCGGGCGGCGGTGGCCCGCACCTCGGCCTCGTCCTCGGCCGCCCGGCTCAGCGCCAAGGCGAGGTCGGCGAGCGCGTACCGAAGCGGATAAGCCATCACACCCATGCCGCAATGATCGGGCGATTCGGGCGGCGGTGCGGGCGGTTCGGGCGGAATGCAACCATTCGGCCGAACGATCCAGGCCGATTATCGGTACGGGTGCCACGCGACTCGTCCGTCAGGTGCGAACTCGGGCACGCCAGGTTGAGAAGTGATCTGGACAAACAGCAGGATCTCTGGGCGAATCGTCGGCGGCGGGAAGGAACCTCCGGGTGGACCAGGATCCCACGAGCAGCAGCAGCCTGCCCGACGGCGCCTCGACGCTGGATCTGAGCGGGCGGTGCGTCGGCAGCTCGTACATCCTCGTCCGGCCGATCGGCCAGGGCGCCACGGGAACGGTGTGGCGAGGCGTGGACCGGGCCTCGGGCGAACCGGTCGCGGTCAAGCTGCTGCACGAGAGCCTGCTGCGGCAGCCCAAGCTGGTCACCCGCTTCGTGCAGGAGCGGACCATCCTGATGATGCTGCGGCACCGCAACGTGGTCCGGGTCCGCGACCTGTTCAGCGTGGGCGAGTCGCTGGGCCTGGTGATGGACCTGGTGGCCGGCGGCAGCCTCCGCGACCACCTGCGCGAGCACCACACGGTCGCGGCCGGCGAGGCGGCCCGGCTGGGCGGTCAGCTGGCCGCCGCCCTGGCCGAGGCGCACGGCCTCAACGTGATCCACCGCGACCTCAAGCCGGACAACATCCTGCTGCAGACCGAGAACGACCGGCTGGAGACCCGGCTGACCGACTTCGGCATCGCCCGGGTCCTCACCATGCCCTCGATCACCACCCCGAACGCGGTCGTCGGCACTCCGCACTACATGTCGCCCGAGGCGTTCCACGGGTCGGTGGCGAGCCCGGCGGCCGACATCTACGCGCTCGGCATCGTGCTCTACGAGATGGTCACCGGCCGCCCGCCCTACAGCGGCGACTCGGTGCACGAGCTGATGCAGCGGCACCTGGCCGGCGGCCCGGAGCGCCCGGACGGCATCCCGGACCAGCTCTGGGACGTGATCGAGTCGTGTCTCGAGCAGAAGCCACGGCTGCGCCCGAGCGCCGAGGAACTGGTCGGCGAGCTGTCCGACGTCGCCCGCGCGGTGTCCGGCTCACCGCGGCTGCCCGCCCCGCCGGTCCTGCCGCAGCAGCCGCGGCCCAACTCGCTCCAGCACAGCGTGGTCCCCGCCCCGCGCGTTCCGAAGCGCCCGCACAACAAGCCGCGGAGCTGGCGGTGGCGGCGGCCCGGGACGGTGCTCACCGTGCTGGCCGGCACCATGCTCGCCTCGGGCGTGGCCACCACCGCCTGGCACGTGTCCCGCTCGGGGGCGGACGCGCAAGACGTCCAGATGATCGCCGCGCCGCCGATCCCGGCGTCGGCCCGGTCGGTGCCGTCCGCTTCGCCGGCCGCGCGGGCCAAGGTCGCGGCGACCCAGCCGGCCGCGGCGCGCCGGACCGGCGCGGTGGTCGATCGGGCCGCGCCGGTCGCGGCCGGTGACAAACCCGGGGCGGTACGCCCGACCGTCACGAAACCGGCGAGGACCCGGGCGCCGCAGCCGGAGGCCCGCCCGTACGGGCCGTGGACCTGCCGTCAGGTCGTCTCGCTGAACATGACCAACCCGCTGGTGGCCAAGCCGTGCCAGTCGGTCGGCGACCGGGTGCAGATGTCCGCCTCGCTCACCGCGCGCGCGGGCGGGACCGCCCGCGTCTCCGTCGCCCTGGTCGAGAACGGGCGGACCGTGGCCGGACCGTACACCTGCTCGAACCTGATCTTCACCGAGGACGACACGACCCAGGACTGTGGACCCCGGACCGCGTCCGCCACTCGCGGTCACACCTACACCATCCGCATGACCTGGTCGTTCTCCCGGGAGGGGAGGGTGAACAACGGGCAGGCGTCCGGAGAAGGGTTCACGTTCTGAGCCGGCGCGCGATAGAGTGCCCGGCGATGAAGAAGTCACTGGTGGTGATCGCCGCCGCGGCCCTGCTCGGCGCCGCGGGCGTGGTCGTGACCCAGCAGGCCTTCGCCGCCGCCGTGCCCATCTACCACCCGACCCGGCTGGCCCACGTCGGCGACGCCAAGCAGCTCGTGGTGGTCACCGGCCAGTCGATCCCGTCGACCTACTCGACGCTGCGCACCTACCAGCTCGGGGCCGACGGCACCTGGACCGAGCGGTTCGCGGCGATGCCCGCCCGCAACGGCTACGCGGGCTGGGCCTGGTACAACGTGCGGAAGCAGGACACCGGCACGAGCCCCGCCGGCACGTTCCCGATCACCACGGCGTTCGGGCTCAAGGCCAACCCCGGCACCAAGATCTTCTACCGGCCGGCGGACAGCAACGACTACTGGGTCGGCGACAACAAGGACGCGAAGACGTACAACATCTTCCAGCCCTCGATGTCGCCCAAGCGCACCTGGCGCACCAGCGAGGCCGAGCGGATCGCCGCCTACCCCACGCAGTACGAGTACGCCGCGGTCATCGACTTCAACCGCCCGGCCAACAACTCGCTCAGCTACAACGCCACCTACGGCGAGTACGTCACCAGCAAGCCGGTCGACGTCCGGCGCGGGTCGGCGATCTTCCTGCACATCAACGGCAAGGGCTCCACCGCCGGCTGCGTCTCGATCTCCCGCACCAACATGATCGCCGTGCTCAAGTGGCTCGACCCGGCCAAGAAGCCGCGCATCGTGATGGCGCCCGAGGCGAGCATCGGCAAGGCCTGAAATACATTCGACGGGTACGGCGTTACCGCCTACCGTGATCATCATGTTCGCGCCCGGTCTGCAGCTG
This sequence comes from Actinoplanes sp. NPDC051470, assembly GCF_040682035.1. Lineage (NCBI taxonomy): Bacteria > Bacillati > Actinomycetota > Actinomycetes > Micromonosporales > Micromonosporaceae > Actinoplanes > Actinoplanes sp. NPDC051470. Next base: position 18,893 of record NZ_JBFBAA010000053.1, on the reverse strand, counting down.
CCGCTCTTCGCGGCCGCTCCCGCGTGTGATCTCTACGATTCGCGAATCTGACCCGTCCCCAGCGGCAGCAGAACCCGGGGACGGGTCGCTGAGCGCTGCTCGGTTCTGACGCAGGCGGGGTGGGCACCCGTCACCGCGTACCGAAGAATGCCTTTTCGTTTCTCGCATCCAGTGAGGACACATCATGGCCAAGAGCCAATTCGTGCGCACCAAGCCGCACCTGAACATCGGCACGATGGGACACGTCGACCACGGGAAGACCACCCTGACCGCCGCGATCACCAAGGTTCTCGCCGACCGCGACCCGGCAACCAACCGGTTCGTGGCGTTCGAGGGCATCGACAAGGCGCCGGAGGAGGCGCAGCGGGGCATCACGATCAACATCGCCCACGTCGAGTACGAGACCGCCGGCCGTCACTACGCCCACGTCGACATGCCCGGACACGCCGACTACGTGAAGAACATGATCACCGGCGCCGCCCAGGTGGACGGCGCGATCCTGGTGGTCTCGGCGCAGGACGGCGCCATGCCGCAGACCCGTGAGCACGTGCTGCTCGCCCAGCGGGTCGGCGTGCCGTGGCTGGTCGTCGCGCTCAACAAGAGCGACGCGGTCGCCGCCGCCGACGCCGAGCTGCTCGACCTGATCGAGCTCGAGGTCCGCGAGCTGCTGTCCGAGTACGGGTTCCCCGGCGACGAGGTGCCGGTGGTCCGGGTCAGCGCGCTCAAGGCGCTCGAGGGCGACCCCCGCTGGGAGCGGTCCATCGTGGACCTGCTCGACGCGGTGGACGCCTACGTGCCGGTGCCCGAGCGCTCGCTGGAGGAGCCGTTCCTGATGCCGATCGAGAACGTGCTCACCATCAGCGGACGCGGCACCGTGGTCACCGGCAAGGTGGAGCGCGGCACGCTGCGGGTCGGCGAGCCGGTCGAGGTGGTCGGTCTCGGCCCGACGGTGGCCACAGTGGCGACCGGGCTGGAGACGTTCGGGAAGTCGCTGCCCACGGCCGAGGCCGGTGACAACGCGGCGGTGCTGCTGCGCGGCGTCCGGCGCGAGCAGGTGCAGCGCGGCCAGGTGGTCGCGGTGCCCGGTTCGGTCACGCCGCACCGGGAGTTCCGGGCCAACCTGTACGCGCTGACGAAGGAGGAGGGTGGCCGCCACACGCCGTTCGTGGCGAACTACCGGCCGCAGTTCTTCTTCCGCACCACCGACGTCTCGGGGTCGATCGAGCTCGCGCCCGGCATCGACATGATGCTGCCGGGCGACTCCGGCTCGGTCACGGTCCACCTGGGCAAGGAGGTGCCGATGACGGTCGGGCTCGGCTTCGCGGTTCGTGAGGGCGGCCACACGGTCGCCGCCGGCACGGTCACCGAGCTGCTCGACTGACGCTTCACCGTTCGCGGCCCGGGTCCTCATCGGACCCGGGCCGACTTCTTTGCTTGTTCGGCTCAGCTTTGCTTGTTCGGCTCAGCCGACCCCTTTGATCATCAGGTCGACGGTGAAGTCGAAGCGGTCGTGGCCGTCGCCCGCGGTCAGCTCGGCCGCGTAGCGCTTGGTCTGCGGGAAGCCGTCGGGCAGGGCGGCGAAGCGGCTTCTCAGCTCGTCGCGGCTGACCACCCAGGCGTCGTCCGGGCCGGCGCGGCGGGCATCCCGGAGCGAGAGCTCCAGGCAGTACGCGTTGACGTAGAGCGTGAGGGCGTCCAGCGCCCAGGCCGCCGTCTGCGGGGCCACCCCACCGGCCAGCAGGATCGCCAGCAGGCCCTCGCTGAGCCGCAGCGTCTCGAGGTTGGTCGGCGCGACCGCCAGGGTCGCCCGGGTGATGCCCGGGTAGCGCAGGTATTCGTCGCGAAGGCGGGCGCAGGCCCCGGCGAGCTGGTCACGCCAGGTCGCCGGGTCGGGCTCGGGCAGCTCGACGCGGGTGCAGAGCCGGCCGATCAGCAGCTCGCCCAGGTCGTCCTTGTTGACCACGTGGGCGTAGAGCGAGGCGGGACCGGTCTCGAGCGCGCCGGCCAGCCGGCGCATCGTCAGGGCGTCATACCCCTCCTCGGCGATCAGCTGGAACGCGGCCTCGACGATGGCGTCGACCGTGATCGGCTTCTTGGTGCCGCCGGACGGGCCGCGCCGGACCGCCGCCGGCGTCTTCTCGGCCGGAGCCGGGAGCTGTTGGTGACGCGCGTTACGCCGCTGGTGGGGAGATCGAGCCATGCGCCCACTTTACACGCAAGGGGAACGGTGTTCTAACGTATAGGAACAGCGTTCGTATGAATCTCCCGGAGGTGGCTCGTGGTCGCTCAACCCAGCTCGTTGCGGGAGGCGTGGCCCGCCCTGGCCGGGCTGAGCGCGGTGTTCCTGTTCGAGATGCTGGACAACTCGATCCTGAACGTCGCGCTGCCGACCATCGGTCGCGAGCTGCACGCCTCGACCACCGCGCTCCAGTGGGTGACCGGCGCCTACGCGGTCGTGTTCGGCGGGCTGATGCTGGCCTTCGGCGCGCTGGCCGACCGGGCCGGCCGGCGGAAGATCATGCTCATCGGGCTGGTCCTGCTGGCCGTCGCGAGCCTGGCGACCGCCTTCGTCACCACCGCCGAGCAGCTCATCGCCGTCCGGGTGGCGATGGGCGTGGCGGCCGCGATGACCACGCCCGGTTCGATGGCCCTGGCCTTCCGGCTCTTCGCCGAGGACGGCCTGCGGGTTCGCGCGATCAACCTGATCTCCACCGTCGGGCTGGTCGGCCTGGCCATCGGCCCGACCGCCGGTGGCCTGGTCCTCGCGGTGGCGCCGTGGCAGGTCCTGCTGCTGGCCAACGTGCCGATCGCGGTGCTCGCGATCATCGGGGTCCGGGTCGGCATCGTCGCCGACGACCCGGCCGGCCTGCACCGCGACCCGGTCGACGTGGCCGGCGCCGCGCTGGGCACGGTCACGATCGTGGTCGCGCTGGTCGCCCCGACGCTGTTCGTCGAGGCCGGCGCCGGATCGTGGCGCCCGTGGGCGGCCACCGCGGCCGCGGTCGCCGGCGCGGTCCTCTTCGTCGTCCGCGAGCGCTCGGCCCGCCACCCGCTGCTCGACCTCAAGCTCGTGGCCCACCCGCTGGTCTCCAGCGGCCTCGCCTTCAAGGCCGCGGCCGGGCTGGCCACGGCCAGCCTCGGCTACCTGGTGACGCTCCAGCTCCAGCTCGATCGGGGCTGGTCGCCCGCGCTCGCCGCCGTCGGCCTGCTGCCGCAGGTGATCGTGCTCGTCGCCGGCGGCGCCTTCGTCAACCCGTTCGTGCGGCGGGCCGGCCTGGAACGGGCCGCGTGGATCAGCGCCGTCTCGGTCGTGGCCGGGCTCGCCGTCTACGGCCTGCTGAGCAACTACGGGTACGTGTTCGTGGCGATCGCCCTCGTGCTGGTGGCGGCCGGGCTCCGCGTGGTCGGCGTGGTCGCCGGGGTCAACGTGCTGCGCGGGCTCCCCGAGAACCGGACCACCATCGGGGTGGCGCTCACCGACACCGCCACCGAGGTCACCTCGGGCGCCGGCCTGGCCATCGCCGGCACCACCCTGGCCGTCCTGTTCACCGGGGACATCGCCGCCGGGGGCTGGAGCGTGCAGCAGACCGCGGAGTTCCGTGCGGCGGTCACGGTCGCCGGCCTCACCCTCACCGTGGTGGCTGCCGCGCTGGTGGGCTGGGGGATCGTCCGGAGCCGGCGGGTGGAAACTCCGTCGCTGGTGTGAACCGTTTACCCCGCTCGCCACGACGAACAGGATGTGGAGGGGAGCCGGGGACCGGGAGGTCGAGCATGCTGAGGCGACCGCCGGATCCGCGCGACGATGCCCAGCTGCTCGCGGCGATCGCCGGCCGCGACCGGGAGGCGTTCGCCGAGCTGTACCGGCGACACCTGCCGTGGCTGCTGGTGCGGCTCGGGCGGCGGTGCGCGTCGCCGGAACTGCTCGACGAGGTCGTGCAGGACACGTTCGTGGCGGTCTGGCGGTCGGCCGGGCGATGGGACCGCCGGGGCGAGGTGGCCGCGTGGATCTGGGGGATCGGCATCCGCCGCCTGGTCGACGCGCTGCGCCGGACCCGGCCGCCGGCCGGGGAGCTGATCGAGTTCGCCGGCGTCGAGACCTCGGCCGAGGAGCATGTGCTGCTCGCCGTCCAGTACGGCGACGTGGGCGCGGCCCTGGCGAGCCTGTCGCCGGAGCTGCGGGCGGTGGTGCAGGCGACCGTCCTCGATGGACTGACGACCCGCGAGGCGGCCCGGCTGCTCGGAATCCCGCCCGGCACGGTCAAGACACGGATGATGCGCGCCCGCGCCCAGATGCGGGAGCGGCTGGCATGACGGGGAGGCTGGGATGACCGCATGGCACCTCGACCCGGAGGCGATCCGACGGTACGCGCGGGGCTCCGTCCCGCCGGGTCTGGCCGCGTCGGCCGAGGCCCATCTGATGGGCTGCGCGACCTGCCGGGAAGTGATCGGCGCCCTGGTCGACCCCCGCCGGGCCGAGGCGATCTGGCACGAGGTGGCCGACCGGGTCGACGCCCCCCGGCGGAGCGGACCGGAACGGATGCTGGTCCGCCTCGGCGCCGGCGAGGCGACGGCGCGCCTGGTGGCCGCGACACCGACGCTGCGGGGCCCGTGGCTGCTGGCCGTCGCGGGAGTGCTCGCGCTGGCGGCCTGGGCGGCTCAGGTCGATGACCGCTTCCTGCTGATGTTCCTGGTGGTCGCCCCGCTCGGGCCACTGGCCGGCGTGGCCGGAGCGTTCGCGGGCGGCCTCGACCCCACCCGGGAGATCGGGCTGGCCACGCCGTACTCGGGGCTGCGTCTGCTGCTGATCCGGACCGTCGCGGTCCTGGCGGTTACCACGCCGATCGTGGCCCTGGCCGGGCTGGCGCTGCCCGGCTCGTGGTGGCCGGCCGTCGCCTGGCTGCTGCCCACCGCCGGGCTCACCGGCGCCGCGCTCGCGCTGACCAGCCGCCTCACCCCCGTCGTCGCGGTCGGTGTGGTGGCCACGGCCTGGCTGCTGGTGACCGCCCCGGCCGCCGTCGCCGGCCGGGCCGACCTCGCCTTCGGCCCCGGCGCGCAGGTCGTCTGGCTCGCCGTGGCCCTCGGCGGCGGCCTCGGGCTCGCCGTCACCCGCAACGCCGTCTCGATCAAGCTGGGGAGAAGCGCATGACCACGGTACGCGTGCGGAACGCGACCAAGACCTTCGGCCGGACGACGGCGCTGGACGATGTCACCCTCGACGCCGGCCCCGGCGTGACCGGGCTGCTCGGTCCGAACGGGGCGGGAAAGACGACCCTGCTGCGCGTCATCGCCACCGTCCTGGCCCCGGACCGCGGCGCCGTGACCCTGATGGGCCGCGACCCGGCCCGCCCCAGCGACCGCACCCGCATCCGGGAACGCCTCGGCTACCTGCCTCAGGACGCCGGCTTCCACCGCGGCTTCACGGTCTTCGAATTCATCGACTACGTGGCCATCCTCAAGGAGATGACCGACCGGCGGCCCCGGCACGACGAGGTGCGCCGGGTCATCGCGCTGACCGGGCTGGCGGCCGTGAGCGCCAAGCGGATCCGGGCCCTGTCCGGCGGGATGCGCCGCCGGGTCGGCCTGGCCCAGGCCCTGCTGGGCGACCCCGACCTGCTCGTCCTCGACGAGCCGACGGTCGGCCTCGACCCCGAGCAGCGGCTGCGGTTCCGGGAGATGATCTCGCAGGCCGGCGAGGGCCGCACCGTGGTCATGTCCAGCCACCAGACCGAGGACATCACCGCCCTGTGCGCCACGATCGCCGTGATCCACCAGGGCCGGGCCCGATTCACCGGTACGCCGGCCGAGCTGACCGCCCGCGCCGACGGCCGCGTGTGGACCGACGAGCGGCGTTCACCCGCCGCGATCACGGCCTGGCGCACCGGCGACGGCACCTACCGCAACGTCGGCGACCCGCCCGCCCGCGCGGAGCTGATCCCGCCCACCCTGGAGGACGCGTACCTGCTGCTCATGGGCGAACCCGGCCGGGAGGTCACCCACTCATGACCCGATCCCTGATCGGCCGGGAGGCCCGCCATCTCGCCCGCCATCCGGTGCTCTGGCTGATACCCGTCGTCGTGGCCCTGACCAGCGCCGCCGACTCGGCCACCGGGGGCCGGACCGCCGGCTACTGGTACGGCACCATCTTCACCGCCGTCGCGTTCTTCGGCCCGATCATCGTGATCTTCCCGGCGAACCTGGTTGCCGGCCGCGCCCGCCGCAGCCGGGCCGAGGAGATGTTGCGGGTCACGCCGACCTCGGACACCGACCGGACCTGGGCCATGTGCCTGGGCGTCGCGCTGCCCCTGGCCGCGGCCGGCGCCGTCGCGGCCGGCGCCATGGCGCTGATCGACGGCGGCTTCACCATCCCGCCCGACGACCTGCTGACCGCCGGCGAGCTCGCCCAGCTGCCGTTCGTCCTCACCGGGGCCGGGCTGCTCGGCGTCCTGGCCGCCCGCCGGCTGCCCTTCGCCGGCGGGGCGCTCATCACCTTCGTCGTCGCCACCCTGGGCGCAGTGGTCGTGTTCGGCCGGTTCGACTCCGGCATCTGGTGGATGTGGTGGACGACCGGATTTCCCTTGGAAGGCCGCGCGCCGGTGCCGGGCGAACCGTGGCTGCACGTCGTCTACCTGGCCGGCCTCTGCGCCTGCGCCGCCGTGGCCGCCGTCTACCGCGGTCGTGCCCAGCGGACCCGCCTGGCCCTGGTCGGCCTGCCGGTCCTGGCCGCCACCCTCGCCGTCGGCTGGCTCCAACTGTCATGACACCGTCCGTGGCGACCGAGGTCCTCCGCAGCGGCCACCTGGCGCGCAGCCTGCGCCTGGCCCCGTTCGCGGCCGGCGCCGTCGCCGTCGTGCTGTACCTGGCGGCCCGCCTCGACGGCGGTCCCGACGTCATCGGCGACCTCCGGGTGCTGGGCCTGCTGCTGGCGCTGAGCAGCGGGTACGTCCTCGACGACGATGCGGCGGTCACGTTGCAGGCCAGCCCGTACTGTCTCGCCCGCCGGCTCGGGCTGCGTCTCGCCGGGGCCGTGGCGGTTGTCGCTCCGCTGTGGACGGCCGTGCTCGCCTACCTGCTTCCCTCGGCGCCGGCCGGCGAGCGGTGGGCTCTCGGTCTCGGCCTCACGACCGAGCTGGTCGCCGCGCTCGCCCTGGTCTGGGCCGTCGCCGCCGGGGCCCGCCGCCACGGGTTCGAGCACCCCGGCATCATCACCACGCCGGCGCTGCTGGCGTCGCTGTTCGTGGCGGCGTCGATCGGCCGGGCCCCGATGCTGGTCGGCCCCGGCCCGGAATGGACGCCGGCGCACCTGCGCTGGTCGATCGTGCTGGCCGGCGCGACCTGCGTGCTGCTGGCCGCGATGCGCGACCCGGCCGCGCGGCGGTCTGACTGGTGACCGTCGATCTTCGCCCGGAACGGGCGGCACGGGCCGGACCACCCACCTGCTCGCCGAGAGGGCGAGCAGGTGGTGTGGGCGTACCCAATCTTTCCGAACACCGAGCTCGCGCCGGCGACGACGAGCAACCCGGCACCGACCGCCGCGCGCCCCGGGCTCACAGCGCCGACGAGAGGGCGGCCAGGTAGCCGTAGCGATAACCGTCGGCCGTGGGGTGGAACGAGTTGGTCGGCGGGATGATCTGCAACCCGTGGATCCAGTTGGCACCGGCGCAGATCCCGTGCCCGGCGAACTCGTCGGTCACGTCGACATAGGTGAACCCGGCCGCCTCGGAGCGGTCCTCGATCAGGGCGTTGAGCTCCGCGTTGGCCGCGTTGATGGCCCGCCGCTTCGGGATGCTCATGCCGGCGAACCCGCAGCTCGGCGCGTTCACGTCGAACAGGATCGGGTAGCCGAGGACCAGCACCTCGGCGTTCGGGGCGCCGCGCTTGATGCCACGGTAGGTGGCGTCCAGTTTGGCCGGCAGTTCCTCGCGGACCACGACCGCGGCGTCGTCGACGACGGCCTGGCAGGCGGCGTCGGTGACGATGGTGCAGCTGATCACGGTGGGCGCGAAGCCCGCGTCGTTGCCACCGATGGTGACGGTGACCAGGTCGGTCTTCCGGCTCAGGGCGATGAGCTGGGTCGCCCGCAGGGTGTCGGTGGTGGCGCCGCCGCAGGCGACGGACCGGTAGGAGCGCGGGTCGTTGGCCGCGGCCCACAGGCCGGGGTAGCCGTTGGGGCTGCGCAGGCAGAGGCCGCTCTGCCCGGCGGCGCCGACCCCGGACGAGTACGAGTCGCCCAGCGCGACGTAGTCGACGCTGCCCGATGCCGCCGCGGCCGGGGTCGCGACGGCCAGGGTGAGTAGGGATGAGATGACGAGAGTTCCCAGGACGGTGGTGCGTCTCATCGAGTTCCTCCGCTCAGCGGGGTGAGGGTTACTCGACGGTAAGTCAAGGGTGTAACAAAAGAAACATGGTGTTTTTATTGTTACTCCGTAGTAACGTGTATCGATGTCTTGGCCCTCTCAGGCCGACCCCCTGGTCGTCAGGCTCGCCGGCAGCCGAAGTCGTTCGGGTGCGAGGCCGGGGTCGTCGAGGCGGTTGAGCAACATGTCGAAAGCGCGCGTGGCCGCCTCCGCGATCGGCAGGCTGACCGTCGTCAACGGGGGCACGAGAAGCGCGGCAAAATGCTGATCGTCGATGCCGACAACGGCGAGGTCCTGCGGAACCCGCAGGCCCAGGCCGGCCGCGACCTGGAGGACGACCGCCGCGACGGTGTCGTCGGCGGCGATGACCGCCGTCGGGCGACGCTCGGAGCCGAGCATGTCGGAAGCGACCTGGGTCCATCGGGACGCCGGCTCGGTGTAGTCGGCCTGGGCGAGAAGGTGCTCGTCGACGACCAGCCCGTGGCGAGACATCGCTGAGCGGTATCCCGCGATGCGGTCTTCGGTGCTCCGCCGGCCCGCCGGTCCGTAGAGATGTCCGATGCGGCGGTGGCCTCGGTGGTAGAGGTGATCGACCGCCGCCGCGACCCCTTCCGCGTTGTCCCAGCTGATCTCGCAGAACGACGGGTTGGCCTGCCCGCGGTTGATGAGGACCGCCGGCATCCCCTGATCGGTCAGCGCCGCCAGATGTGAGTCGTCCCGGAACTGCGATGTGGAGAGGAAGATGATGCCGTCGACCTGCTGCTGCATCAGCACTTCGACCACCGCGGCTTCCTCCTGCGCCGAGGAGGCATGACACACCACGAGATTTCGATCCGACTGCCTGGCCCGAGGCTCGATGGCGGTCAACGCCGCCAGGAACAGGTTGGTGCTGATCTCGTCGATGACGAGCCCGATGGTCCGGGTCCGTTTGGTCGTGAGGCTCTGCGCTATCCGGCTGGGCCGATACCCGAGTGAACGCATGGCTTCTTCGATTCGCTCCCTGGTGCGGGAGGTCATCGCGGCGGTACGACCGTTGAGCAGGTTGGACACCGTGCTCACCGAGACTCCGCTGGCCGCCGCGACCTCACGGATCGTGACCTGCGTCGACCGTCTGCGCCTATCTGCTGGCATGCCGCCCCGTCGCTACGTCCACCTGGTGTACCGGTCCACCGTACCCACCGGTTGTGCGGCAGATAGGTGGGGGAGAACCGCGGCTCAGCAGCTGATCGAAACTCCGCCGCGAGACCCGTTGCCCTGAGGAAGCCTCGCCGCTAGGGTCGGTGTACCGGTTTAGTAGACCGGTACACCAGGCGACGCAGATCCGGAGCAGCCATGGCAATCGTCATCATCGGGGCGGGCAGCACCGTTTTCACGCGAATGCTGGTCAGCGACCTCATGCAGGACCCGGCCACCCGCGACGTCGAATTGCGGCTGGTCGACACCGACCCCGCCCGGTTGGCCCTTGCCACCGCTCTCTGCCGTCGGCTCGTGGCCGAAGGCGGCAAGGCGGGAGCACAGGTCACGGCCTGGCTGGACCGCCGGCAGGCCCTGCCGGGCGCCACCTATGTGATCAACACGATTCTGGTCGGCGGCCGGCCGGGCATCGAGGCGGATCTGCTGATCCCGGCGAAATACGGCATCACCCAAACTGTCGGGGACACCCTCGGCATAGGCGGTATTTCACGCGGTCTTCGGACCATCCCCGAGATTCTGCGGATCGCCCACGACATCGAGGAATTGGCGCCCGGAGCGCTGTTCCTGAACTACACCAATCCCATGTCCATGGTGGTGATGGCCCTGGCCGCCGCCACCGGAGTGCGGCACTTCGGCCTGTGTCACAGCATCGTCAACACCGCCGAGGAACTGGCCGGCTACCTCGACGTCCCGTTCGCCGATCTGGTGTGGGACGCGGCCGGGGTCAATCACATGGCGTGGTTCACCCGGCTGGAGTCCGGGGGCCACGACCTGTATCCGAGCCTCTTCGCGCTCCCGGCCTCCGACCCCGGCCTGGTCGCCGGCGACGGCGTTCGTTTCGCATTGATGCGCCACTTCGGCTACTTCTGCAGCGAATCCAGCAAACACACGGCCGAGTACTTCTCCTACTTCCTGCCGCACGACGGCGAAACCGAACGACTACGGATTCCGGTCGGGCGGGAGCGCCTGGACGCTCTTGATCAGCAGCAGGCCGATCACGACGCGCTCGCCGGGCGGCTGGGCGGCGCCCAGGCGCTGCTGACCGAGCCGAGCAACGAGTACGCGCCGGCCCTGATCGCGGCCCTCGAATCCGGCCGTCCCTACACGTTCCACCCCAACGTCGCCAACCAGATCGCCGACGGCGTCCTGATCGGCAATCTGCCGGCCGAGGCCGCCGTCGAGGTCGCCTGCACGGTCCGCAACGGTGCCGTATCTCTCGACCGGGTACCCGATCTGCCGCCCGGGCCCGCGGCCCTCAACCGGCAGGCCGTCGCGGTGCAGCAGCTCACGGTGCAGGCGGTCCTCCAGCACGACCTCGACCTCGTCCGTCAAGCGGCGCTCGTCGATCCGCAGGTCTCCGCGATCCTCAAACCCGACCGGGCGGTCGCTCTGGTCGACGAACTGCTGGCCGCGCATGGACCGGCACTGCCCGACCTGAAGAGCCGCCGGCTGATCGCGGTCGCCCCGGCCAACACCGTCACCCACGCCTCGCGCAAAGGAAACACCCCATGAAAACGGCGACGTTCCGCGTCGACGACCTCGATGTGGAGATCCATCCCGGCAACCAGGCGATGGGCGTGGCGGCCGCCGACGCGGCCGCCCAGATCATCAATGCCGCGGTGGAACGCTCGGGCACCGCCAACCTGGTGCTGGCCACGGGCAACTCGCAGGTGACCTTTCTTGCGGCCCTGCGGAAGCAGAACATCGCTTGGCCGGCGGTCACCGTCTTCCACATGGACGAATATCTGAACCTGCCGGCCGGCCATCCGGCGGGATTCCCCGAGTTCCTGCGCCGCCACCTCCTCGACGAGGTGCGGGTGCGGGCGTTCTACCCGGTGCCCGGCCACCCGGCCGACCTGACGTTGGCGTGCCAAGGATACGAGGCGCTGCTCCGCGCCCATCCCGTCGATCTGTGCGTGCTCGGTATCGGCGAGAACGGGCACCTGGCGTTCAACGACCCGCCCGCGGACTTCGGCGAGGCGGACTGGGTCAAGGTCGTGGACCTCGACGAACGCTCACGCCGGCAACAGGTCGGTGAAGGACATTTCGATCGGCTCGACGAGGTCCCGGCACGGGCGATCACCCTGACCATCACCGGTCTTCGCAGTGCCGCGACGATGCTGTGCCTGGCGCCCGAGCGCCGGAAGGCCGAGGCGGTGCACCGCGCTCTCACCGGGCCGGTCGACGGCACCTGCCCGGCATCGATTCTCCGGCGTACCCCGCACGCCCGGCTCCTGCTGGACCGCGACTCGGCTTCGCTGCTCGAGCCGAGGAACCCGGAACGCACGGGAGACGCTGAGTGAACGCGGACACCTTGGTGCTGCACCCGGATGACGATGTCGCCGTGGCCCTGCGCGCGCTGCGCCCCGGCGAACGGGTAGCCGCCCGGGCCGACGGTGCCGATGTGAGCGTGACGTCCGGGGTCCCCGCCGGGCACAAGCTCGCCCGCCGTGCGTTGGCCGCCGGCCAGGCGGTCCGCAAGTACGGCCAGATCATCGGCGTGGCCGGCCGGCCGATCGGGGCGGGCGATCACGTGCACACGCACAACCTCGCCTTCACGGCCACCGGGCCGGAACGCCCGGCCGGCGGCCCGGCGCCGTCGCCGACACCGCCGGCCGACGCCAGCTTCAACGGCATCGTCCGCGAGGACGGCCGCGTCGCCACCCGCAACTACCTCGCCATCGTCACGTCGGTGAACTGCTCGGCGACCGTCGCCAAACTCGTCGCGGCCCGGGTGGAGCCCCTGCTGGCCCGGGAACCGGCCATCGACGGCGTCATCGCGCTGACGCACACCGGCGGCTGCGGGCTCGCCGACGGGGAAGGGCTGCGGATTCTGCGGCGGACCCTGGCCGGGTACGGAGCGAACGCCAACGTCGCCGGTGTCGTCGCCATCGGCCTGGGCTGCGAGGTCAACCAGGTGCACGAACTGGACCTCGGCGACGCCGGCCGGGCCACACCGGTGCAGCGGGTCCTGATCCAGGAACACGGCGGCACCACCGCGGCCGTCCGGGCCGGTGTGGAGGCGGTCGGCCGGCTCCTTCCCGCCGCCGCCGCGGTCCGCCGTCAGAAGGTCGCCGCCAAGGAGCTGATCCTGGGGCTGAACTGCGGCGGCTCGGACTCGTGCTCGGGCATCACCGCGAACCCGGCGCTCGGTGTCGCCGCCGACCTGCTGGTGGCGTGCGGCGGCACCGCGGTGCTGGCCGAGACCCCCGAGATCTACGGTGCGGAGCATCTGCTGACCGCCCGCGCCGAGCCCGCCGTGGCCGAGGCGTTGCTGGAACGCATCGCCTGGTGGCAGCGCTACACCGCGGCGTCCGGGACCACCCTCGACGGCAACCCGTCACCCGGCAACAAGGCCGGCGGGATCACCACCATCACCGAGAAGTCTCTCGGCGCGGTGGCCAAAGGCGGCAGCAGTCCCCTTCGGGCGGTGTACCGCTACGCCGAACCGATCAGGGCCAACGGCCTCGTGTTCATGGACACGCCGGGTTATGACCCGGTCTCGGTCACCGGCATCGTCGCGGGCGGCGCGCAGATCGTCTGCTTCACCACCGGCCGCGGATCGGTCTACGGCTGCCGCCCCGCGCCCAGCCTGAAGGTCTGCTCCAACAACTCCACGTTCACGGCGATGAGCGAGGACATGGATCTCAACGCCGGAACGATCCTGACCGGGCAGGAGTCCGTTGTGGAGGTCGGCCGGCGACTGTTCAACCGCATCCTCGAGACCGCATCCGGCCGGCGCACGGCCAGCGAACAGCTGGGATTCGGCGCCGAGGAGTTCGTGCCGTGGCAGCTGGGGGCGGTGCTGTGACGGCGACACCTGACCAACACCCCTGGAGGACATCATGAAACGCATCAGCAGGCTTCTCCTGGCGACGGGGGCCGCATCGATCCTGGCCGTCGCCGGCTGTACGAACAATGCCGGCGTACCGGACAACAGCAAGGACGCAGCCGAAGGGTACGACCCGAAGGCGCCCGTGACGCTCACCTGGTGGACCGGTCAAACCGCTGACGCCCAGGCGCTGGCGGAGAAACTGGCCAAGGAATACCAGGCAGCGCACCCCAACGTGACGCTGAACGTCTCGGCCGGCGCCGCGGAGACCGGCGAGCTGCTGACGAAGCTGTCCGCCGCGTTCACCTCCGGCACCTACCCGGACATCTCGTACGCCTACGGAACCTGGGCCGCCGAGCTGGCCGGCAGCGGCCGCGCCCAGGATCTCACCACCTTCGTCGCCGATCCGGCCGTGGCGTGGGAAGAGTTCCCGGTCGCCGCGCGGGCGACGGCCACCGTCGAGGGACGGGTCATCGGCGTGCCGGCGGTGGTGGACAACCTCGGCCTGATCTACAACAAGAAGCTCTTCGACCGGGCCGGCGTGCCGTACCCGACGGACACCTGGTCGTGGGACGACTTCCGATCGGCGGCGAAGAAGCTCACCGATCCGTCCCGGAACATCTACGGAACGGCGTACTCGGTCGCCGGGAGCGAAGACACGACATGGCACTTGTGGCCGTTGTTGTGGCAGCGCGGGGGCAAGATTCTCGACGGGCGCAAGCCGGCGTTCAACTCTGATGCCGGGGTGGCCGCCCTGGAGTTCCTGCGATCCATGGCCGTCGACGACAAATCGATGTATCTGGACCAGACCAACGAGAAGTACCTTCCGCTGTTCTTCTCGGGCAGCGTAGGAATGGTCATGTCGGGCCCGTGGACGCTCTACGACCTGAAAGCGAACAAGGTCGATTACGGCGTCGCCTCTCTGCCCGGCTTCAACGGCGACCACCAGACCGTGTCCGGCCCCGACCTGTGGGTGCTCTACAACCACAGCGACCCCAACCGGGCCGGCGCGTCGCGGGACTTCGTTCGCTGGCTGACCAGCAAGGAGGTCGACCCGCGCTGGAACCTGGCGATCGGCAACCTTCCGCTGCGGGCGTCCGAGAAGGACAGCACCGAGTTCGCCGACTATGTCACAACCTACGCGCCCGGGGCCCAGAAGTTCTTCGACAACTTCGCCAACGCCAAACAGCCACGGCCGGCCGTGACCGGATATGTGGAGATGTCCGGCTACGTCGGCGAGGAGATCTCGAAGGTCCTGCAAGGCGCTGCCCCGGCCAAGGGGGCCCTGGACGAGGCGGCTCGCAAGGCCGCTCCGGCGCTCACGAATGGCTGAGCGTCGCGGTGTCCTGGCCCGCGGACTCACCGGCTTCGTGCTCGCGCAACGCTGGTTCGTCGCGTCGATGGCGTTCACCGGCGTCACCCGATAGCTCGCGTTTAGCCAACGCTCAGGGTTTCTCCAGGCTTCGGCGCTAATTTCGAGGCATGGAACAGGCACAGGCTGAGCGCATCATCACCGTCCTTCGGGAGCGCAACGTCTTCGCGCACATCAAGCTGCCGCATGCCGGCATCACCCAGTACGGCATCCGGGTCGTCCTGCCGGACGGCCGCGAGGCGGTCTGGGACAACGACGGCACCGCGGGACTCGAGGCGCAGGTGATGCGCAACGGCGTGCTCGTCGGGTTCGTCCCGTCCATCCCGGGCTCCGAGAACTTCTCCGACGCGCAGATCACCGACGCGATCGCGCGGGCCGACTACGACCAGCCGATCGGGCGGTCCACGCCGCGTCCGGGGGCTCCGGTGAAGACGCCGCCGCCGTCCCCGAAAACGCTGGGCGATCGATTGAGGGGCACCCTCCGCAACTTCTAAGCTGCTCCGCATGGTGAACGTGACGGTGCTCGGCGCGGGCGCGGCCGGCCTCGGGGTGGCGGCGGCGCTCAAGGCCCGCGGCGTGGATTCCGTCGTGCTCGAGCGCGGCCCGGGCGTGGGCTCGAGCTGGCGCGGCCGCTACGACCGGCTCAAGCTGCACACCACGAGGCGGCTGTCCGGCCTCCCCGGCCTGCCCATCCCCCGGGAGTACGGGCGCTGGGTGCGGCGCGACGACCTGGTGCGCTATCTGGAGGCGTACGCCGCGAAGTTCGATCTCGACGTCCGGACCGGCGCCACCGTGGAGTCGATCAAGCCGGGCTGGTCGCTCACCCTGGCCGACGGCGCCGAGCACACCACCGAGACCCTGGTCGTCGCCACCGGCTACCTGCACACGCCGGTGGTGCCCGACTGGCCGGGCCGGGAGTCGTGGGCGGGCACGCTGCTGCATTCGTCGGCGTACCGCAACGCCGAGCCGTTCCGGGGCCAGGACGTGCTCGTCGCCGGCATCGGCAACAGCGGCGCGGAGATCGCCAGCGACCTGGCCGCGGGCGGCGCCGCCTCGGTGCGGATCGCGATCCGGACGCCACCGCACATCATCCGCCGCGAGGTCGCGGGCTGGCCGGCCCAGCTGAGCGGCGTGCTGTTGGGCGGGCTGCCGGAGCGCGTCTTCAACCCGCTGGCCGCCACCCTGGCCCGCTTCGAGGTGCCCGACCTGCGGGCGTACGGCATCGTCCGCCCGGCCGAGGGGCTGAAGACCCGCCTGCGCACCAAGCGTTACGTGCCGCTGCAGGATGTCGGCATCGTCCGGGACGTGCTGGCCCGACGGGTGGTCCCGGTGGCCGCGGTGACCGGCTTCACCGAGACGTCGGTGCTGCTGGCCGACGGCACGAGCGTGCGACCGGACGCCGTGGTCGCGGCCACCGGCTACGGCACCGGGCTGCGCGAGCTGTTCGCCGACCCGGCGCTGTTCGACGAGACCGGGGTGCCGCTCGTCCGCGGCGGCCCACCGGCCCGGCCGGGCCTGTACTTCATCGGGTACGACGTGAATCTCGGCGGCATGCTGCGCCAGGCCGGCATCGAGGCGAAGCGGCTGGCTACCCGAATCGCTCGGTCTTGACCCGTCGCGGGTCGTGACCCAGCGCCACCAGCATGTCGGCCGCGGCCTCGACGAACGCGGTCGGCCCGCAGACGAAGCACTCCGGCTCGAAGTCGGCCGGCCAGCCGTGCGTGTTGAGGGTCGCCACGCTCAGCCGCTTGGCCGGCGGCACCCGGGTGTAGACGTAGTGCACGTCGAGCCCGGGCTTGAACCGCGACAACTCCGACCGGTAAAGAACGTCGTCCGGCGTCCGCACCGAGTAGACGAGCCGGAACGGCTGACGATCGCGCGCCCGGATCATGGCCATCAGCGGCACGACCCCCGAGCCGCCGGCGACCAGCAGCACCGGCGCGGTCGACGCGGAGCGCCAGACGAACCAGCCGCCGATCGGCCCGCGCAGCTCCAGCTTGTCGCCGGCCGAGACACCGGATGTCAGGTATTCCGACACCTCGCCGTCGTCGACCCGCTGCACGGTCAGCTCGAGCCTGTCCTCGGCGCCGGCACGGAAAGCGTTGGCCATCGAGTAGCTGCGCTGGGCCTGGTAGCCGTCCGGCGCGGTGAGCCGCACGTCGATGTGCTGGCCGGGCAGGTGGCCGGGCCAGTCGGGGACGTCGAGCACGAGGGTCTTGGCGGTGGCCGTCTCCGGGCGGATCTCGGTGACCGTGGCCACCCGCCAGCTCAGTCGCCCTGGTACCGCTGCTCGCGCCATGGGTCCCCGTACATGTGATAGCCCGCCTCTTCCCAGAAGCCCGGCTCGTCGTCGTTCAGCATCTCGATGCCGTTGACCCACTTCGCCGACTTCCAGAAATACAGGTGGGGGATGAGCATCCGGGCCGGTCCGCCGTGTTCGGGGGCCAGCGGTTCGCCGTCGAACTCGTACGCGATCCAGGCCTGGCCGTTGGTCAGATCCTCCATCGGTACGTTGGTGCTGTAGCCGCCGTACCCATGGACCATGGTGAAGTCGGCCGCGGTCTCCACGTCTTCGAGGATCGTGTCGACCGAGACCCCGCGCCACGTCGTGCCGAGCTTGGACCACTTGGTGACGCAGTGGATGTCGGTCGTCACGTCCTCGGCCGGCAGCTTGGTGAACTCGTCCCAGGTCCACTGCTGCTTGTCACCCGACTCGGTGGTGATCGTGAAGCGCCAGCGATCGAGCGGGATGCGCGGGGTCGGCCCGATCGAGAGCACCGGGAAGTCGGTCGTGAGGTATTGCCCCGGCGGCAGCTCGGGTTCGGAGGACCGTCGCCGGCCGCCGAAGCCGGTCGAGATGATGCTCATGGAGACTGAGTAAACCGCACTCGGCCGCCTCGATGGAAAGGTTGTGTGATGGATCAAGCATTTGTCATCGTCGGGGGAGGGCTGGCCGGGGCCAAGGCGGCCGAGACGCTGCGGGCCGAGCGCTTCGGCGGGCGGGTCACGCTGATCGGCGCCGAGCAGGAGCGGCCGTACGAGCGCCCGCCGCTCTCCAAGGGCCTGCTGCTGGGTACGGCGAGCCGGGACGAGCCGTACGTGCACGCGCCGGGGTTCTACGAAGAGCACAACATCGAGCTGCGTACGGGCGTGGCCGTCACCAGCGTCGACCGTTCCGCTCACGTCGTCCGCACCGACGGGGGCGAGGAGATCCCGTACACGAAGCTGCTGCTCGCCACCGGCGCCACGCCGAGGCGGCTGCCGGGCACGCTGTCCCTGCGGACGTACGAGGACTCCGACCGCATCGCCGCGGCCGTGACCGAGGGCACCCGCCTGGCCATCCTCGGCGCCGGCTGGATCGGTCTGGAGGTCGCCGCGGCCGCCCGTGAGCGCGGCGCCGACGTGACCGTGGTGACCCGGGGCACGCTGCCCCTGCAGCGGGTGCTCGGCGTACAGATGGCCACGCTCTTCGCGAACCTGCACCGCGATCACGGCGTCTCGTTCGTCGACCAGCTGCCCGACGGCTTCGAGGCCGACGTGACGCTGGCCGCGATCGGGGTCACGCCCAACGACCAGCTGGCGATCGACGCCGGCCTCGAGGTGGAGGACGGCATCCTGGTGTCCTCGTCGTTCCGGACCTCGGATCCCGACATCTTCGCCGCCGGTGACGTCGCGGCGATCGACCATCCGCTGCTCGGCGCCCGGGTCCGGGTCGAACACTGGGCCAACGCGCTGAACGGCGGCCCGTACGCGGCCCGCGCCATGCTCGGCCAGGACGTGCGCTGGGACCACCTGCCCTACTTCTTCACCGACCAGTACGACCTGGGCATGGAGTACGCCGGCTGGGTCCCGCCGGACGTCTCGCCCGACCTGGTCGTCCGCGGCGACGTGGAGGCGCGGGAGTTCATCGCCTTCTGGACCACCGAGGGCCGGGTGCTGGCCGGCATGAACGTCAACGTCTGGGACGTCACCGACCGGATCCAGGAGCTTATCCGAGCCGGGGAGCCGGTGGACCTCGCGCGCCTCGCCGACCCTTCGGCGCCGCTCTAAGCGGGTAGGCAAAGGTTCGGTACATAACTGGTGATGGGCTGTCAGCGAACACGCTCAGCGAGAGGGACATACCAACGAAAAGACCCCGTCG
>NZ_JBFBAA010000052.1:0-41206 GCF_040682035.1 Actinoplanes sp. NPDC051470 | reverse complement strand
CGCACCCATGAACCCGACGGTCGACGCCGAGATACCCGCACTGCTGCGCTCGATACACCGCCCCACCGCCCGCCGCGCACCAGCCGTCGACCCCGGCCTGACCCCCGCCGAACGCGAACAAGCCCTGCTCAAGACCGTCCGCGACAGCGCAGCTGCGGTGCTGGGCTACACCGACGCCATCCCCGTCACAGGCTCGTTCAAAGACCTCGGCATCGACTCGCTGACCGCGGTGGAGTTGCGCAACAGCCTGGCCAAGGCGACCGGCCTGCGGCTGCCCGCCACCCTGGTGTTCGACTACCCCACCCCCGCCACCCTCGCCGCCCGCCTGGGCGAGCTACTCACCGGCACAGCGTCAACCCCGGCCCGCCGACCCACAACCACCGCGGCCCCCAATGAGCCGCTCGCGATCGTGGGCATGGCCTGCCGGCTGCCCGGTGGGGTCTCCTCGCCGGAGGACCTGTGGCGGCTGGTCGAATCGGGCACCGACGCCATCGCACCCTTCCCCACCGACCGGGGCTGGGATGTCGAGGGTCTGTTCGATCCGGATCCGGACGCGGCCGGTAAGTCGTATTGCGTGCGGGGTGGCTTCCTCGACGGGGTAGCCGATTTCGACGCGTCGTTCTTCGGGATCAGCCCGCGTGAGGCCCTCGCCATGGATCCGCAGCAACGGCTGATCCTGGAAGCGTCGTGGGAAGCCTTCGAACGAGCCGGCATCGACCCGGCCGACGCCCGCGGAACCGACACCGGCGTGTTCATGGGCGCGTTCACCAGTGGCTACGGCACCGACCTCGAGGGCTTCGGCGGGACCGCGGGCGCGCTGAGTGTCCTGTCCGGCCGGGTGTCGTACTTCTTCGGCCTCGAAGGCCCCGCGGTGACGGTCGACACCGCGTGTTCGTCGTCGCTGTTCGCCTTGCACCAGGCGGGTTATGCCCTGCGCCAGGGCGAATGCTCGATGGCCCTGGTCGGCGGCGCGACCGTGATGGCCACGCCGCGGACCTTCGTGGAGTTCTCCCGCCAGCGCGGTCTGGCCGCTGACGGCCGGTGCAAGGCCTTCGGCGACACCGCGGACGGTACGGGCTGGTCCGAGGGCGTCGGCGTGCTGCTCGTGGAGCGGCTGTCCGAAGCCCAACGGAAAGGCCATCGGGTGCTGGCGGTCGTGCGTAGCTCGGCGGTCAACCAGGACGGCGCCTCCAACGGCCTGACCGCACCCAACGGCCCCTCCCAGCAACGAGTGATCCAAGCCGCGCTCAGTAACGCCGGCCTGGCGCCGCACGACGTCGATGTGGTCGAGGCCCACGGCACCGGCACCACCCTGGGCGACCCCATCGAGGCCCAGGCGCTGATCGCCACCTACGGCCAGGACCGTGAGCGGCCGCTGCTGCTCGGATCACTGAAGTCGAACGTCGGCCACACCCAGGCCGCCGCCGGTGTCTCCGGTGTCATCAAAATGGTCATGGCCCTACAGCACGGGGTAGTACCGCGAACCCTGCATGTCGATGAACCCTCACGGCACGTCGACTGGACCGCCGGCGCCGTGGAGCTGGTCACCGACAACCAACCCTGGCCAGAAACCGGCCGGCCGCGGCGAGCCGGTGTCTCCTCCTTCGGCGTCAGCGGCACCAACGCCCACGTCATCCTCGAAAGCCCACCCACTCAGCCCCCAGCCGCCGCCCCACCGGAGCCGGCGCCGCTGGTCATTTCCGCGAAGACACCGGCGGCGTTGGCCGACTACGAGGGCCGCCTGCGTGCCTACCTGGCCGCCACACCGGGCACCGACGCGCGGGCGCTGGCGGTGACACGGTCGCTGTTCGAGCACCGCGCCGTACTGCTGGGCGACGACACCATCACCGGCACGGCGATAACCGAACCGCGAGTGGTGTTCGTGTTCCCGGGTCAGGGCTGGCAGTGGCTCGGCATGGGCGCCGCCCTGCGAGGGTCGTCGGTGGTGTTCGCCGAACGCATGACCGAGTGCGCGGCGGCGTTGAGCGAGTTCGTCGACTGGGACCTGTTCGCCGTGCTCGACGACCCGGCCGTCGTCGACCGGGTCGATGTGGTGCAACCAGCCTGCTGGGCGGTCATGGTGTCACTGGCCGCGGTGTGGCAGGCCGCCGGTGTCCACCCGAACGCGGTCGTCGGCCACTCACAAGGGGAGATCGCCGCCGCGTGTGTGGCTGGTGCGATCTCGCTGCGGGATGCGGCGCGGGTTGTGGCGTTGCGCAGTCGTGTGATTGGGGAGCGGCTGGCGGGTCAGGGGGCGATGGCTTCGGTGACGTTGCCCGCTGACGAGATCTCTCTTGTTGATGGGGTGTGGATTGCCGCGTACAACGGCCCTGCTTCGACGGTGATCGCCGGTAGTCCGGACGCGGTGGATCAGATGGTGGGGGAGCGGGTCCGGAAGATCGCGGTGGACTACGCCTCGCACAGCCCGCAGGTGGAGCAGATCGAGGGGGAGCTGCTCGACATCACCGCTGATGTCGGCTCGCAGGCCCCGACTGTGCCGTGGTTCTCGACCGTCGACGCAGTGTGGGTCGACGGGCCGCTCGATCGGGACTACTGGTATCGCAATCTACGTCAGCCGGTCGGCTTCCACCGTGCGGTGGAGGCCTTGCAGGCGCTGGGCGAGACCGTGTTCGTTGAAGTGAGTGCCAGCCCGGTGCTGGTGCCGGCCATGGATGACGCGGTCACGGTCGCCACCTTGCGCCGTGATGACGGGACCATCGCCCGGATGCATACCGCGCTGGCCGAAGCCCACGTCCACGGCGTGAACGTCGACTGGGCGGCGGTTCTGGGCGTTGCTGCACGGCACGTGGGTGATCTTCCGACGTACGCGTTCCAACGTCAGCGCTATTGGGCCGACGAGGCCCGCGCGGGCGAGCCCATGCTCGGCTCGATCGTCGAACTGCCCGGCACCGACGGTGTGCTGCTCACCGGCCGGGTATCACTGTCCACCCACCCCTGGCTGGCCGACCACCAGATCCGCGGCAACATCCTGCTGCCGGGCACCGCCTTCGTCGAGCTCGTGACTCGTGCCGCCGCCGAGGTCGGCTGCGACGTGATCGACGAACTGGTGACCGAGACACCACTCGTGCTGCCGCCCACCGGAAGCGTGCGGCTCTCCGTGTCGGTCAGCGGCGACACAGTCACCGTGTACTCGAAGGCGGACGGCAGCAGCGACTGGACCCGGCACGTCACCGCCACCATCAGCACCTCCCCGCCCACAGCCGTCCCGCCCGATGCCGTCGTCTGGCCGCCGGCCGAGGCCGAGCCGATCGACGTCACCGACTTCTACCCCCGGCTGTCCACCGACGGCTACCACTACGGACCCGCCTTCCAAGGCCTGCAAGCCGCATGGCGCCACCACAACACCATCTACGCCGACATCAGCCTCGCAGAAGCGCAGATCCCGGAGGCGTCCCGGTACGACGTACACCCCGCCCTGCTCGACGCCGCCCTGCACACCTGCATGCTCCACGCGACCGACACACCACAGGAAGTACGGCTGCCGTTCTCCTGGAACGGGATCCACGTCCACGCCACCGGCTCGACCAGCCTGCGCGTCGCCGTGACACCCGGGGAGGACGGCTGGAACGTGCGAGCCGCCGACCACACCGGCCGCCCGGTCGTCACCATCGACACGCTCGTCACCCGACCGGTCACCGCCGAGCCCGACGACCTGCTCGCCCTCACCTGGACCGAGATCGCCGGCCCCGGACGACCGAGCCTCGCCGCCGGCCGCTTCGAGGACGACCGCTCCCCGGCCGCTGAGGTGGTGGTCTTCTCGGCCCACCCCGACAGCGACGACCCGCTGGCCCAGGCCCGCGCCCTGACCGCACGGACCCTGGAGGCGATCCGGATCTGGCTGACCGCCGAGCGCTTCGCCGACAGCACCCTGGTCGTGCACACCGGAACCGGCCTCGCCGCCGCCGCGGTCTCCGGCCTGGTGCGATCCGCCCAATCGGAGCACCCGGGCCGCATCGTCCTGGTCGAAAGCGATGACCCCGTGGAGCTGGAACAGCTGGCCGGGACCGTCGGGCTGGACGAGCCACGGCTACGCGTCGCCGACGGCCGATGGGAGGTGCCACGGCTGGTCCGCGCGGCCACGTCCGAACCTGGAGCGGCCTGGGACCCGGACGGCACGGTGCTGATCACGGCCGACTCCGCGGGACTGGCCACCGTCCTCATCCGGCACCTGGTGGCCGAGGA
Source organism: Actinoplanes sp. NPDC051470 (assembly GCF_040682035.1). NCBI lineage: Bacteria > Bacillati > Actinomycetota > Actinomycetes > Micromonosporales > Micromonosporaceae > Actinoplanes > Actinoplanes sp. NPDC051470. The sequence goes on along the minus strand of NZ_JBFBAA010000052.1, from coordinate 37,003 downwards.
CCGGCTCCGCCACGTGTTGCTGATCTCGCCCGGCGCTCCGGACGAGACGTTCGGCGCCCACATCGAGACGGTCGCCTGTGACCTCTCCGACCGCGCCGCGCTGGCGCGGGCACTCGAGAAGGTGTCCCCCGAGCATCCGCTCACCGCCGTGATCCATACCGCCGGCGTGCTGGACGACGGCGTTGTCGAGTCGCAGACCACGCAGCGGCTGGACGCCGTCCTGCGGCCCAAGGCCGACGCCGCCTGGCACCTGCACGAGCTCACCCGGGACAGCGCTCTCGCCGCGTTCGTCCTGTACTCCTCGGCCGCGGCCCTCCTGGGCGCTCCCGGACAGAGCACCTATGCGGCGGCCAACGCGTTCCTGGACGCCCTGGCAGAGCAGCGCCGCGCCGACGGCCTCCCCGGGCTGGCGCTGGCCTGGGGCATGTGGGAGGACACCGGCGGGCCGGTCGTCGAGCTCACCGGCGCCGATCGGGACCGGATCCGGCGCAGTGGTCTGCGGCCCATCACCGCCGAGCACGGGATGCGCCTGTTCGACCTCGCGTCCGGCCGGGGCGAGCCGGTTCTGGTGGCGGCGCCGATGGATCCCGCGCGCGACGCTGAGGTTCCGGCGTTGCTGCGCCTGATCCATCGCCCGGTCGCGCGGCGGGCCCCGTCCCGCGGCGACGCGCCGGTCCGGGGACTGGCATCGCTGGGGCCGGCCGAGCGGGAACAGGCCTTGCGGAAGTTGGTGTCCGACACCGCGGCCGGGGTGCTCGGATATGCGGATCCCGGTGCTGTTCCGATGACTGCCGCGTTCCGCGAACTCGGTGTGGATTCGCTGACCGCGGTGGAATTGCGGAACGGTCTGGCGAAGGCCACCGGGATACGGTTGCCCGCCACCATGGTGTTCGATTATCCGACCCCGCACGCCTTGGCCGCCCGGCTCGGCGAAATGCTGACTCCGGAGGCTCAGCAAGCGACGACTCTGAGTGCCGAACTGAACCGGCTGGAGGGGTGGATCGCGGAGATGTTCTCGTCGGCCGGCCCCGACGAGCAGCAGGTTTCCCTGCTGGAGGATCGGCTCGCCGCGATCTTGAACGGAAGGCGTCGCCGGTCGCGGGCCGACGATGCCATGACCGGCTCGCTCGCCGGCGCGAGCGCCGGCGAGATCCTCGAATTCATCGACCGGGAATTCGGTGATCCGACAATGTGAATGCGTCCCGCCGAAGAATGCGGATTCATGACGGACACGTGCGGTAGCTGATCCGGCTATGTCGGACGTCATGAACTTTGCCGTACTTACGGCGTTGTTGTCAGCGATGGGAAGCGTTTGAGGTTCGACGCGAAGGTGGTGCCTGTCTGTGGAGTTCAACGACCTGGTCGCCCGCGATGACGAGCTCAGAAGGTTGGATCAGGCTCTCGGCCGCGCCGCCGGTGGACGGGGTGTCGTCGTCACCATCACCGGGCCGGTCGCCTGCGGCAAGACCGAACTGCTCGACGCGGCCGCGGCGAAGGAAGACGTCATCGTGCTGCGTGCGGTCTGTTCGGCCGAGGAACGGACCCTGCCGTACGCCGTGATCGGGCAGCTCCTCGACCACCCGGCGCTCTCCTCCCGGGCGCCGGGGCTGGCCTGCGTGACCGCGGCGGGCCGGACGCTGTCGGCCGACGTCGAGAACCGCCTGCGCAGCGACCTCACCCGCACCCTGCTGGCCCTCGCCGCCGAACGGCCGGTGCTGATCTGCATCGACGACGTGCACCAGGCCGACACCGCCTCGCTGAACTGCCTGCTGCACCTGGCCCGGCGGGTCGCCTCGGCCCGGATCGCCATGATCCTCACCGAGTTGCGCCGGCTCACCCCGGCCCACCCCCGGTTCGAGGCGGAACTGCTCAGCCTGCGGCACCACCGCGAGATCGCGCTGCGTCCGCTCGGCCCGGCGGACGCCGCCGATCTGGCCCGCGCCGGCCTCGGCCCCGGTGTCACGGCCGGCGAGCTGGCCGAGGTGTACGAGGCGACCAGCGGGAACCCCAACCTGGTCCGCGGCCTGGTCAACGACGTGCGGGAGGCCTGGGCGGCCGGCGGCACGGGCATCCAGGCGGGGCGCGCGTATCGGCTGGCGTACCTCAGCTCCCTGTATCGCTGCGGTCCTGCCGCGTTACAGATCGCGCAGGCGGCGGCGGTGCTGGGCACCAGTGCCACCGTCACGCTGGCGCGCCGGGTCAGCGGGCTCGACGCCGAGACGGTGGACGAGGCGACCGAGGTCCTCACCGAGGGAGGCCTGCTGCGCGACCACCGGTTCCCACACCCGGCGGCCCGCTCGGTCGTCCTGGACGACATGTCCGCACAGGAACGCCGCCGCCTGCACCGGTCCGCCCTGGACGTGCTGGACGGCGTACCCGTCGACGTGCTTGCCCACCACCAGGCCGGCGCCGGTCTGGTACGCGGTCCGAAGGCCGCCGAGATCTTCGCGCGGGCGAGCCAGGAGCTGCGGGTACGCGGCGAGGTGGACGCCGCGACCGAGTACCTGCAACTGGCGTACCGGGCCTCCGACGACGCCGGCGCCCGGGCCGCGCTGCGGGTGGAGACCGTGGCGAGCGAACGCCGCCGCAACCCGCTGGCCCCCAGCCGGCACCTGGACGAGTTGGCCGCCGCCGCCCGTGCCGGTCTGCTGTCGGCCGAGCACGGGGCACTGACCGCCCACTGGCTGGCCGACGCCGGGCGCTCCGCTGAGGCGGCCGAGGTGCTGGCGCTGCAACGTGCGCTCACGGTCACCGACCAGGACCGGGCTCACCTGCGGGCCGCCGAGGTGTCGCTCGCGCTGTTCCACCCCGGCGCCCCGGATCCGGACCGGAACCCGCACCCCCTCGCGCCGGAGGAGCTCGCGACCCTGTCCCGGGCCGCCCGGCACGGTGTGACCGCCGACAACGCGCTGCTGGCGGCGCTGCGTGGCCGTCCCGAATCCGCCGCCGCCGAGGCGGAGAACGTCCTGCGCAACGCCGACGCCGCGGCGGCCGGCCCGACCGCGCTGGCCGCGCTGACGGCCCTGCTCTACGCCGAGAACACCGACGCCGCGCAGCTCTGGGCCGACAAGCTGGTGGCGGGGACCGGGGCGGCGGAGGGGGAGGCCGGCTACGCGGGGCCGCGGACCGAAGCCGCCCTGCGCCGCGGTGATCTGGCCGCCGCGGTGCAGGCGGCCGCCGCGGTCCTGGACCGCCGCCCGCTGCCGCCGCTCGGCCTCACCGCCGTGTTGCCGCTGAGTAGCGCGGTGGCCGCCGCTGTCCGGCTGGGCGAGATCGGGCGGGCCGAGAAGTGGCTCGCCGAGCCGCTGCCGGACGCCGTCCACGACAGTCTGTTCGGTCTGCACCTGCTGATCGCGCGCGGCCGGTACAACCTTGCCGTGGGCCGGCCCGAGGCGGCGTACACGGCGTTCCGGGACTGCGGGGAACGGATGCGCCGGTGGGACGTCGACGTGCCGGGGCTGGCCCTGTGGCGGGTGGAGGCCGCCGAGGCCATGCTGTCCGGCCGCGACCGGGAGGAGGGCCGGCGGCTGATCGACGAGCAGCTCACCCGGGCGATGGGGCCCCGATCCCGGGCCATCACCCTGCGGGTACGAGCGGCCTACGAACCGCCGGCGAGGCGGATCGGCCTGCTCGACGAGGCGGCCGACCTGTCGCTGTCCGGCAACGACCAGTACGAGCGGGCACGGGTGCTGGCCGACCTGAGCGAAGCGTTCAGCGCGGTGCGGCAGCACGGCCGGGCGCGGAGCGTCCTGCGGCAGGCCCGCGACCTGGCCGCCCAGTGCGGGGCGGTCCCGCTGCTGCGCAGGCTGGGCGTCAAGGCCGGCCGGCCCGGCCGCCTCGGCCGGCCGCCGCGGGGGATCAGGTCACTGACCGACGCCGAGCGCCGGGTGGCGACGCTGGCCGCCGCCGGACAGACCAACCGCGAGATCGCCGACCAGCTCTTCGTCACCGCCAGCACGGTCGAGCAGCACCTCACGAACGTCTTCCGCAAGCTGGGCGTGCGGGGCCGCCAGCAGCTGTCGGCCGAGCTGGCCGGCCCTGAGCGTCCGGGCTGACCTCCCATTCCGGGCCGCCACGCTCAGGCGGAACCCCAGGTGACCCGCAACTCGGCCGGGCTGAACAGGCCCAGGCCGTTGTTCATCGGCACCTCGCCGGCCGTCCGGACGTCCGGGAAGCGTTCGAACAGGCGGGTCGCGGCGACCTTGATCAGGACCCGGGAGAGGTGCTGGCCCGGGCACTTGTGAATGCCGTACCCGAAGGCGAAGTTGTGCTCCTGCACCCGGGTGACGTCGAAAGTGTCCGGGTCGGCGAAGACCCCCGGATCGCGGTTGGCCGTCGAGTAGAGGGGGATGACGTTGTCGCCGGCCGCGATCGTCTGGCCGTGCAGCTCGACGTCCTCGACGCAGACCCGGGGCACGCCGAACTGGTTGAGCGGCAGAAAGCGCAACATCTCCTCGACCGCGCCATCGATCAGCGCCGGGTCCGCCCGGAGGGCCGCTGCCTGCTCGGGGTGGGCCAGCAACGCGTACAGGCAGTAGCCGACCATCTGCTGCACCGAGTCATGCCCGGCGAACAGCAGCACGGCGAACACCCCGGTCGCCTCCTCGTCGCTGAGCAGGATCTCGTCCTCGCCGGCCTCGGCCAGCCGGTGCAGCAGGTTGTCGCCCGGCTGCGTCCGCTTGGCCCGGACCAGGGCGAGGGCGTACGCGAAGAACTCGTCGGTCAGGCCCTTGACGTCCCCCAGGTCGGTGGCCCCGGTGATGGCCCGGATGCGGGATTCCAACCCGGCGCCCTCGTCCTCGCTCAGGCCGTACAGGTCGTTGATGACCAGGGACGGCAGGCGTCGGGCGTACCCCGCGACGAGGTCGGCGCCGGGGCCGGAGGTCTCGATGTCGTCGAGGCAGGCGTCCGCCGCCCGGCGGACGAACTCCTCCTGCCTGCGCGCGGCCCGGAGGGTGAAGTCGCCGGCGATCTTCTGCCGGTACCGGTTGTGCTCCGGCGCGTCCATCCCGGAGAACCAGCCCGGTCGCCGCTCGGGCAGCATCCCGGACGGCGCGGCCGAGCTGAACCGCGGGTCGTTGGTGACCAGCTTGACGTCGTCGGCCGCGGCCACGAGCCAGTGCTTGACGCCGAACATGTCGAAGGAGCCGATCGTGCCGCTCTCCAGAACCGCGCGGTGCCCGTCCTGGATCGCGAACGGGCACCGCCCGGCCGCGGTGTTCTCCTGGTGAACCTCGGTGCTCATCGGCGGTCCTTTCCGGCCGGGACGGTGACGACACCCTCGATCTCGACCAGCAGGTCGGAGCGGGCGATGTCGGTGTTCAGGATGGCGACGGTGGCCGCGCGCGCCAGACGATCGGCGCAGATCCGGCGTACGGCCGGAATGTCCTCGCGGTGGCGGACGTAGACCTTCAGATGGTCGAGGTCGGCCAGGGTGTGGTGCCGGGACAGCCCATGCCGCCCCAGGTTCCTGGCGCTGATCACCCGGCTGATGTTGGCCAGCGCCACCTCGCACTGGCCGGCGACGTCGCCGCGGTGGACGGTCTCGTGGCCGAGGATGCCGCCGGTCGCGGAGACGAAGAGCCGGCCGTCGCCCGGCCCCGGCGGCGTCAGCCAGGTGGCCCGCGCGAAGATCGGCGGGCGCGGGCCGTAGTGCGCCGGATAGCGGTGAGCCGTGAGTACGGCCGGGTTCTCCACGTTGATCCGGTCGCCCCCGCGGGCGGCGAGGAAATAGCAGGTGATGCCGCCACCGTGGGCTCCGACGCCGGTGGCGGCCGGCATGGTCGCCGGGTCGATCCCGCAGGCGTCCAACGCCTCCGCCCGGCCCACGCAGAAGTCCCGGTAGACCTCCAGGCCGTCGACGTTCGCCGTGTTGATGCCGCTGAGGTAGTTCCAGGTGCGGACCAGGAAGGGGTAGCCCAGGGTCGCGGTCAGATCAAAGATGTCGGTGTACGCGGCCGCGGTGCCGGCCGTGTACCGGTCGGCCTCGGGCACCCGGGCGACGCCGAAGAGATAGTCGGGCGTACGTGCCCACGCGACGCCCCCGTGGCGCCCGGACTCCTTCGGTCCCTCCGCGCGCCACGCCTCGGCGAAGGACTCGTCCTCACCGGTCGTGGTGTGCACGGCCGCCCGCGGGTGGCCGTCGGTCAAGGACACGTCGGTGTGCCCGGTGCCGTGTTCGATGACGCCGAGCAGCGTCTCATCGCCGTCGAGATCGGCCGATCCGAGCTTCTCGAAGCTGCAGTACGGTGCCGTGACTGGCGCGGACAATCGCCTCACCCTCCCTTGCCGCTCCCGGGCGCATGCCAGCTAGAAAATATGTGCGTGTCCATTACCGCAACCCCCTAGAGAGGGCCTATTCGGCGATCGCACATTCCCAGGGGGATGTTTAGGGGGTGACCGTCATCGACCGGCTGCTAACGTCGCCGTCATCCTCTCGCGAATTGATTTGGGGCCGTTCCTCGAGTCTTATGTCCGCCATCGATTCATCGTTTACTCGCCCGCGCCGAGAGAGAGGTGGCATGCAGACCAGAATTCTGTGCCAGCGCGACATCAAACGGATTCTCGCGGTGGTCGGCCGCGACGTGGTGATGGACCGGCTGATCAGCGAGCTGCAGCGGGAGTTCGCGCGGCTGGGACGAGGCGAGACGGACCCGCCGCCACCACGCACTGGTTTCGCCCGGCGCGGCGACGTGCCGGGCGTCATCGAGTTCATGCCGCACCGGGCGGCCGGCGTCGGCGTGACGATGAAGACGGTCAGCTACAGCCCGCAGAACCCGGAACGGTTCCACCTGCCGACCATCGTCGGCACCGTGGCGCGGCTGGACGACGACAGCGGCAGCCTGGTCGCGCTGGCCGACGCCGGCACCATCACCGCCATGCGCACCGGGGCGGTCGCCGGCATCGCCACCCGGCTGCTGGCCCAGCCCGGCAGCGCCACCCTCGCGCTGATCGGGGCCGGTGCCCAGGCCGTCACCCAGGCGCACGCGCTCAGCCGCGTCCTCCCGCTGGAGCGCATCCTGGTCAGCGACATCCGGCCGGCGCACGCGGAATCGTTCGGCTTCCGGGTGGCGTTCCTCGGGCTGGCGGTCGAGGTCACCGACGCGGCGACGGCCACGGCCACGGCGGACGTCCTCAGCACGGTCACCTCGGTGCCGGTCGGCGCGGGACCGGTCGTACCGGCCACCCCCCGGTCGGCCCACCTGCACGTCAACGCCATCGGGGCGGACGAGCCGGGCAAGACCGAGCTGCCCCGGGCACTGCTCGACGACGCCTTCATCTGCGTCGACCACCCGGAGCAGGCCCGTACCGAGGGCGAGTTCCAGCAGCTGCCCGACCGGGAGCTGGGCCCCTCCCTGGCCGACCTGTGCGCAGCGCCCGAGACGGCCGCCCCGCACCGCCGAGGCGTGAGCGTCTTCGACTCGACCGGCAGCGCGTTCGCCGACCACATCGCGCTCGACGTGCTGCTCGGCTTCGCCGACGAGCTGGGCCTCGGCCGCAAGATGACGATCGAGTCGACGCCCGAGGACGTCCTGGACCCGTACTCGCTGCAGTGGTGATCAGCGATCCCGCAGAGACGCACCATCACGGCGCCCCTCCGCCTTGATCATCGGTGAGGTGGTGTGCGGCGTCAGTCTGGCGGGTGGCCGCCCAGCTGGCCAGCAGACGCAGGGCGTCATCGCCGGCCGAGCCGGCCGGGGCGGTGAGCATTGCCATGTTCAGACCGGGGTCGGCAATCAGCTGCACCGTTTCGATGTGCAGGTCGAGGTCGCCTACCACGGGATGATGGAACTTCTTGACGCCGGTGCGGTGCAGCCGTACGTCGTGGGCGGCCCATAGCGTGCGGAAGTCCTCGCTGCGGGTGCTGAGCTCACCGACGAGATCCGTCAGGGTCCGGTCGAACGGATCACGACCGGCCTCCGCCCGCAGCATTGCCACCGCATCGCTGGCGACCACATCCCAGTCGCGCCAGAAACCACGGGAGGAAGGGTTCAGGAACACGAACCGGGCGTGATTCACCGGCCGTACGGGATCGTCGAACATCGGCGCGTAGAGGGCCTCGGCAAGCGGATTGGCGGTGAGGAGGTCGCCGCGCCCGTTGCCGACGAACGCGGGCACGTCAGTCAGGAGCTCGAGTACCCGGGTAACGCTGGGCCGGACCTGCGCGGCGGGCGGCCTGCGCCGGGGGCGGGCAGCCCGCCCGACGGTGCGGGCCAGGTCGGTGAGGTGCTGGCGTTCGGCCTCGTCGAGACGCAGGGCCCGGGCGATCGCATCGAGCACGCTGTCGGAGACACCGGCGAGGTTGCCGCGTTCAAGCTGGGTGTAGTACTCGACACTGACACCGGCCAGATCGGCGACCTCACTGCGGCGCAGGCCCGGCACTCGCCGGTTGCGATGGAAAACGGTCAGACCAGCCTGTTCCGGGCTGATCTTGGCGCGCCGAGAGGTGAGGAAGGCTTTTGCCTCGTCACGGTTGTCCACCCTTTCCACGGTAGGCGCAAACCGCGAGGCGAAGGGTGGGCTGTCAGCACCCCCTTCACCAGCATCTTCTCCACCGATGGGCGCGGCGGTTGTCTGAACGCGGTTTTCCCCTCGAGAAGGAGCAACATGGCTCACAAGGACGTTCTCCTCGTCACCGGCGCCGGCCGGGGCATGGGTGTCGACATCGCGAAGGCGGCCCTGGCCGCCGGGTATGCGGTGGTCGCGACCGGTCGCGACCCGCGAAGGGTCGAGCAGGCCCTGGGGGCCACCGAGGACCTGCTGGTGGTCACGCTCGACGTGACCGACCCCGTCAGTGCCCGGTCCGCGGTTCAGGCGGCCGTCGATCGGTTCGGTCGCATCGACATTCTGGTCAACAACGCCGGCACGATGTACGCCGGATTCTTCGAGGAGACCACTGCCGACGACTTCCGCGCCCAGGTCGAAACGAACCTTTTCGGTCCACTCAACGTCACCCGGGCGGTCCTGCCCGTCATGCGCGCCCAGCGCTCCGGGCTGATCGTGACGAACTCCTCGAGCGTCGGCATCACCGGGATGGAGTTCTGCTCCGCCTATGCGACGACGAAGTTCGCCCTGGAAGGCTGGATGGAATCGCTGACTCCCGAGGTCACGCCGTACGGCATCCGCACGATGCTCGTCGAACCGGGCTTCTTCCGCACCGAGGCGCTTTCGCCGGAATCGGCCAGCTTCGCCGAGTCGAGCATCGATGACTACCGCGAACGTGCCCGGCAAATGGTTACCGCGTTCAGTGGCATGAATGGCCGGCAGGGAGGCGACCCGGCCAAACTCGCCGCCGCTTTGACTCAGCTGATGAGCGCCGCGCAGCCACCGCTGCGCTGGCCGGCCGGCGCCGACGCGGTGAGCGTCCTGGAGCAGAAGGCCAAGACCCTGCTCGAACAGGCTGAGGCCCACCGGGAACTGTCCTCGTCACTGGCGCACGACGACGTCTGAGCAATCCGGCCTTCAAGGCCCGCGCCCCCCGACCACGGTCACGATCTAACGCCAAGACATGGGACAGGTTGGGACCCCAACACCGCGAGCCCTACGGTCGAGCACATCGACAACAATTTCGGCGGGGGCACGGCACATGATCTTCAACCGGCCGCTGGTCAAGTGGGGGTTGCTTGGCGCAGTTGTCTTCGGGCTGCTGGCGGCCGGCGTCTTCCTCGTCGACGACAAGCTCCGCAAGGACGTCGTTGAGCACGGCACCCGTACGCGGGCGGTCATCATCAGCGACCACGACAACGAGTTCGACCACTGGTTCACGGTCAGCTACACCGTCCAGGGCGAGCAGCACAGCGCGAACCTCCGCCACCCCTGGGTCATGGACAAGGTCCGCGAGGGCCGGGAGTTGATCGTCTACGCCGACCGGACGAACCCCGAACTGATCGCCACCGAGGACGGCTATGCGACGCCGGTGTGGACCTCTGCTCCTGGCGCGCTCGCTGTCTTGGCGCTACTCGGCGTCTTTGTGGCCGTCGTCGAAGGCTGGCGGTCCCTCCGCCGCGGACGCCCGAGCTGATCCACGAGACACTCCCTGATCGAGGAATCACTCGCGAACCTCACCAACTGCCCTGGAGGAGGAGCAGGAGCGGCGGGATGGGATTCATCACGGTGGTCACGTTGGCCGCGACGACCACCAGCGCAGCCATGGCCGGCACGGTCGTGAGCAGGCTCAGCCACCGATGCCGGCGGCGCCACGCCACCACCGACAGGCCGATGAGAACGGCGGCCAGCAGCCCGACCAGCACGCCCTTCACCACGTGCCACCGCACGTACTCGTCGAGGATCACGTCCAGGGCCGGCGACGCCGGGCCGTTGTGGAGCTGGTCGCGGACCTGGGCCAGGACGGCGACCAGCTCGGCGTCGGCGGGACCGGACGCCAGGGCCGGCAGCATCGTGCCGAAGGGCGACACGGCCCCCTGGACGTTGGCGATCAGCAGCACCGCCGCGACGAGCGCGAGCGCCCCGAGCGGCAGCCGGAACCGCCGGTGCCGGACGGCCAGCGTCACCAGTACCGCGAGCAGCGGCAGTGCGAACACCACCCGCGCCAGGTGATAGTGGAACTGGTGGTCGACGAGGCGCTGGAGGTCGGGCCGGAAGTCCGGACCGCCCGAGGACCAGTAGCCGACGAAGGCGCGCGGGAAGTCGCCGAGCCGGCCGGGGCCGAGCAGCAGCGGCGGGGCGAGGAAGAACGCCGCGGCCAGGAGAACGGCGATGGTGAGGAGCCCGGCGTCACGCCGCCGGGCGGTGGTGGTGATCACAAGGGACTCCTAGTCGGACCGGCTGCGCAGGTACGCGAGCACAGCGAGAACCCGCCGGTTGGTGTCGTCGCTGACCGGCAGGCCCAGCTTGGTGAAAAGGTTGCCGATGTGCTTGGCGACACCGGCCTCGGTCAGTGAGAGCAGCCGGGCGGCGGCCGCGTTCGAGTGGCCCTGAGCGACCACGCTGAGAACCTCGCGTTCGCGGGCGGAAAGCTGCTTGAGCGGGTCGCGGCGGTGTTGCATCAGCTGCCGCACCACCTCGGGGTCGACCACCGTGCCGCCCTCGGCCACCCGGCGAAGCTGCCCGGCGAACTCGGCCACATCGCCGATGCGGTCTTTGAGCAGGTAGCCGACGGACCGGCCGGAACCTGAGGCGAGCAGTTCTCCGGCGTAGCCGTGCTGCACGTACTGGCTGACGGCGACCACCGCGAGCCCGGGATCTTCGGTGCGGAGCGCGACGGCCGCCCGCAACCCCTCGTCGGTATAGCCGGGCGGCATCCGCACGTCGGTGACCACGAGCTGCGGGCGGTGCCGGCGGACAGCGGCCAGCAACGAGGGGGAATCCCCGACCGAGGCCACGACCTCGACCCCGAACCTGGGCAGCATCGCGCCCAGCCCCTCCCGGAGCAGCACCGAGTCCTCGGCGATCACGACGCGCACGGCAGCTCCACCCGCAGAATCGTCGGGCCGCCCGCCGGACTCGACAACAGCAGCCGGCCACCGGCCGCGGCGGCCCGGTCGGCGAGCCCGGTCAGCCCCGATCCGCGGGCCGGGTCGGCACCACCGCCGCCCTCGTCGCGGACCTCGACCAGCAGCCGGTCGGCCTTGCGCCGGACCGTGACGGTGACCTCAGCGGTGGCGGCATGCTTCGCAGCGTTGGCCAGGGCCTCGGAGATCGCCGCATACGCGACCGACTCCACCTCCGCCGGGAAACGCGACGAAGCAGCATCGACACGTACATCGAGGGAACTAGCGGCGGCCAACTCCTCGACCGCGGACCGCAGGCCCAGTTCCCGCAGCGTACGGGGGCTGATACCGCGAATCAGATCGCGCAGCTCGACCATCAGCGTCTTGGCCTGCTCGTGCGCGGCGGCCATCGCAGAAGCGGCCGGCGAGGACGGTGGCAGATCGAGCCGAGCCAACCCGATCTGCATGGTCAGCGCGACCAGGCGCTGCTGGGCGATGTCGTGCAGGTCGCGCTCGATGCGCAGCCGCTCGGCGTCGAACGCGTGCGCCAGCCGCGACCGGGACCGGGCCACCTCGACCAGTTCCTCGGACGGCTCCGGGTACAGCAACAGCCGGACCAGGGCGGCGTGCGCCCCACCGAACAGCGCGATCAGGTAGAACAGGACCGGGACCAGCAGCAGCCCGACAACAACCCGCCCGGCGACAGCGGCCAGGGAGTCCGTGACCGAGATCCGGTACTCCACCGCGATCGGCGTCGAAACGACGAGCAGCCCGATGACGCCCAGCACCCCGAGCCACATCGGGCCGACGATGCCCAGCAGTACCGCGTAGGCCACCGCCCGCCAGGTGGCCGGGTCGGTATAGAGGTCGCCACGGCGTCTCGGCGGCAGCGGGGCATCGCCGACCAGCCGCAGCCGCCATCGTTCGGCCCGCGCCACCGAGAGCGCCAACCTGGGGCCCAGAAGCGCGAGCAGGCCCACTCCGACCAGCCCAAGGCCGGCCGCCACGATCAGGTGGCCGCTCGTATGCCCGGAAAAGAGCACCACGACGGCCGAGAACACGGGCGTCAGCGGCACCGCCAGCAACAGCCACAGAATGCCGGAGGCCACCGCGGTCGTGACGCAATAGACCAACCCGCGCCACGGCCAGGCCGACACCAAGAACCGTCGCCCGGTCACCGCCCGGAGCAGCGTGTCTGTCACGCGTCCAAAGTTAGGCGGCTGCGCACAACCTCCGACAGCACGCTGGTTCGACTCTTGGGGTCGACCTAGCACTACCCTGTTCGTCGGCCGGGCGGCGGTCCAGGACCGGGAAAGCCGCTGAATACGCGGTTCTGGAAGATCGCTGCCATAACCGGCCTCTGCCCGCCGAGCCAGAGTCAGGCTGGCTGTCGGCATGCGCAGACCAGGATCTCGGCACCGCCGCATGATCCATGACGGGTGATTGCGCAGTCGGACTCGGCCCGCCCGGCACCTGCCATTACGTATGTGCCGCCGTGTGGATACGTAGGTCGACGGATGCCGGATGTCTTCCTGTTGTCTGGAGGATGGGACGCATGATTGCAATGTCGTCAAGGACCGGGAACGACGCATCGAACCGCAGCCAATCGGGCCGACATGCAATCGAGCCGTATGACATCGGACGCGGACTCGGAGCCGCCGGAATGACGATGTTGAGCGGTTCGTCACGCTGACCGGGGAGGGCGTGGATGTGGAGACGGTCCGGGAGATCTCCCGGGCGGTGTCCCAGCGGCGGGGAGGGCCGGAATGGCCGGCCGATACCGAGCCCTGCTGATCGGCAACTCGACCTACCCGTCCGACGAGCACAACCTCCAGACGCTCAGAGGGCCGGTCAAGGACATCGCCGCGCTCAACCGCGCGTTGGTGGACGAGCAGACCGGAATGTTCGCCGACGTTGAGGTGACACTGCTGCCGGAGGCGACGTCCGGCCGGGCGATCCGGGCGCTGGGCCGGTTCTTCGGCGCTGCGGAACGCGGCGACGTGCTGCTGTTGTTCTTCAGCGGGCACGGCAAGCTGGACCAGAACGGGCGGCTGCATCTGTGTATGCAGGACACCGACTCGGCCGACCTGCTGGCCACGGCGGTCAGCAGCGCCCGGATCAACGAGTTCGCCGACGCATCGCGGGCCCGCAACGTCGTGATCGTCCTGGACTGCTGCCACGCCGGCGCGTTCCGCGGCGGCGACGTGCCGGACACCGTCGCCGGGCCAGGGCGGTACGTCCTGACGAGACGGCGCCGGGGCGGGTGGACCATTCGGCCACCGCACCGTGGCGGCTGCGCATCGAGAACCACCAGGTCGGCTCGAATGTCCCGTGCAAGGTCACGGTTACCGATGTCCGGTCCGGCTCGGAGATTTCGTTGCCGGACGACATCTGGAGCCCGCGTACGTTCCAGATATCCCGCGCCGGATCGTTCCGGTGGGAGGCGAACATGCCGGCCTGCCGGATGATCCCGCTGGCCGGATCGGGTGCCGCGACCCTTCCATTCACGGTGAACTCGACCGGCGACAGCGACGTCTTCGCGGCGCCGGCGCCGGCGCGGGTGTCGGTAGAGGTGCGGGACTTCCACGGCAACCCGAAGTGTCTGATCACCCTCTATGACCCGGCCGACGGAACCGCGCTCGACTTCGCGACCGCCGAGCCCAGCGCCGATACCGTGGTGCTGGACGCCCGCGGTCGTACGAAGGCCTACGTGGGCGACACCGTGTGCGGTTTGCTGGTATCCCCGGCGCAATGACGCCGCCACCGAGGCCGACCCGCCGTTGCCGCCCCGCGCCATGCCGAGACGGGGATGAGGCGCAGTGTGGTCGAGCGCGAATCCCGCCGCCAAGCGCCACCGGGATCCAAACCGCAACGAGATAATCGCGGCAGATGAGGGCGGTCGATCAGTCGGTTTGCCGGCACTGGGCAGGTCGTCGACCCACCGATCGATAGCTTGACTGGCATGGACTTCTTCGCACGGTCGAAGGACCTCATCGCGATCGCCCTCGCGGTTATCGCCATTATCCTCTCCCTGGTCACGGTGATGGTCCAGCGGCGACAGCAGCGACAGCACGCCTTCCAGCAGATCCACGATGTCCTCATGACTCCGGAGCACCAGCGCGGCCGGTGGCTGATGTGGGACATCGCCGGCGCGGGCCGGCTTCCCGACCAAGGCTCAGCTGACTACTACCTCATCAACCGAACGCTGGGCATGCTCGACCTCTTGGCCCACTACGCACGCAAGGGCGTGGTTTCCCGGCGGTGGGTGCTGGAAAGGTGGCACCATCCGCTTCAGCAGATGGCGGCCGCTGTGACATTGCTGGTCGACGAACGCGTCGCGGTAGCGCATTGGCGGCCGTGGCCACAACTCGACTGGCTCATCCGCGCGGCAGCAACGTACCGCAGCTCGCAGGGCTGTTGCCTGCCGGTGTCACTGCCGCCTCAAAAGTCGGATGCATCGAACGCAGCTTCTGGTTGAAGCACGCAGGCTTACCGTAACGTTCGAACCAAGCGGGCCGTACGCGGCTGTCCAAGGTTGATAGACTGCTCCGGACGGCGTCGACCGGACGCCGAGCTATGGAACGTCCGCCCCAGCCGGAGTTCCAAGGGCGAAGGGGAAGTTGCCCTCACGGTCGTCGAACGTCACAGGCCATCTCCGCACACCGCGCCGCTGGGGGGCGAGGGTGCCAAGAGGAGGCTTGCCCATGACGAAGGACAGCAGTTTCAAGAAGGTGGTTCGCCACCACGCGCAGGACACCGGTCAGCGCTACACCGAAGCGCTGACCGATCTGAAGGGTCTCGGCGCGCGGATGGATCACGAGCCCGCTGGAGAGCGGCTGCTCGCCCATCTACGGGCTCGCTACGACATCGACCCGATCGCGGCGACGAAGCTGAGTGTGCACAAGACCTACGTCTTTCGTATTGACCGTAGGGACGGCGACCCATGGGTCGCACGGGCCTTTCCGCCGGCTCGCCCCAGGGCAGGTGTCGAAGGCGACGCGGCGATCCTGCGGTTTCTTCAGCGACAGGACTATCCCGCGGAGCGCCTTGCGGTCGACGCCGCCGTATCCGACTTCGACGGCAGCTCAGTGCTCGTGACCCGGTTCGTCCAAGGCGGCCAGCTTCCCGACAGCACGGAGAAGTTCGCGATGATGGGTGAGCTGCTCGGACGACTGCACGCCCTGCCGCAAGACGAGTCCGTTAAGCGATTGGGTGGAGCGAGCGGGGAGGACCCGAGCCGTGAGGGCGCACCGCGTCAGGACCTGCTCGCCGCGCTCGCGTTCCTCGACTCCGTGGATAACAAAGTGCCGGCCGCCGAACGCGAACGTTTCGAGCGGCTCAGGGACAAGGTGCGCTCGGCCGACGACGGCGACGGTCTTCCCGAAGGGCTGCTGCACGGGAACCTGCTCCACGCCCCCGATCACGCCATCCTGAGCGAGGAAGCACCGGTCGCGATCAACTGGAAGGCCTCAGGTCGTGGACCACGCCTCGCCGACTTCGCTTACCTGATCTGGGGCACCGGCTCATGGAACCCGAGGCGGCCGGACCAGGAACGCATCGACGCTGCCGTGGGCGCCTACCGCCGGCACATCGAGCCGACCGACGACGAACTCGACCGCCTCGAAGCACTCATGTATATCCGCACGCTCTACCTGACCTGCTTCGGCTACCGACGCGCGATCCTCAACGGCTCCCCGTTCGACGAGTGGTGGTTCATCCAACCACCCGAATACTTCCGCTCCACCGCAGCCGCAACCCGAGCCGCGTTCCGCCGGTAGGCCATCGATGGCTCAACACCAGACCGTCACGGAGTCATATGGCTTTGTTGATCTTTCCTTGTGTTACTGACCTCGGGTTTATTACTGAGTTGAGCGGATGTCGGCGAGTTTTGGAGCCACCGGCGGCGGTGGGATCGTCGGCGGGTCGCGACGGAGGTCCGCCGATGCCGCGGATGTCGAGCGTCGAGCTGTTCGCGGCGATCCGCAGGGACTCGCGGGCGGGCATGCCTGGACGCGCCCGCAAACAGCGGCAACCGCGAAGCGGATCTACGACCGGCTGATCGACGTACACGGCATGCACGCTTCGGTGCCGCCCGAAGCGAAGGTCGGTGCGCAGGCCCTTGTCCCACGGGAACGCACCTGCGACTGGGTGAAGAAGGGACTACCGCTCCGTCTGATACCCGGAGGCGGGTCAGGGTCTGGCTGGCCTCGCGCTCTTCGGACTCGTACTACCTCGTGGCGGTGAACAGTGCGCGGAGTTCGTCCATCGAGGTGGCGGTGTCGCCGCCGAGGGCTCTACCCAGCGCGGTCAGGCGGGGATCGACGACTGAGGGGTTGTCTACCAGGCAGTGGGTCACGAGGGCTGACCAGAGCCGGCGCGTGGTGCCGAGGCCGCCGGTGCGGCGGGTGAACAATGGCGACCCGGGACGCCGCCGCCACGGCAGTTCCGCGTCGGCCAGCACCTCGTCCAGTTCCTCGACCATGACGGCGGCCAACGCCGGCGCGACCGCCGTTTCCGCCGACAGCAGCAGCACCGCCAGGGTCAGGAACATCTGCGAGGGCAGATCGTCGCGCCAGTCACCCGGGAGGTTCAGCCGGCACCAGGCCAGAAAGCGTACTGCGACAGCGCGGGCCGGCTCGCCGAGTTTCAGCGCCGAATCCACCAACGGGGCGAGGGAGTCCACCGGATCACCCCCGGCGTTCACCGCCCGGACCAGGAACATACAGGCGAACAACCGCTTCAGGTGGTCGCGCCGTCCGGCTGGCCTCGCCCACCGTGTCAAGGCCAGAACCTCGCCGGGATGCCATGCGAGTTGGTCGGGCAGCCAGGGACTGTGCACCAGCTCGGCCAGCTCCCGACGATGCTCCTGCACCCCGGCGCCATAGTCGGCTGCGGCGATCTCGTCGAGCGCAGCGGCGTCCAACTGCGGGGCCACCCAGCCCAGCAGCGCGCGTTCGTCCGGCGCAAGGGATGCGAACAGGTCACGCTCGGAGCCGGTCACCGAACGATGATGCGGCATCGAACCTGGCGCAGTCCATGAAATACGCGCGGGCACTGCCGTTACCCCTCAGCGGCACCAGGGCGCCACCGCACCCACTCGACGACCCAGCACCTCACCCTGCAAGAACTGACCTGGCCGCAGCCGCCCGCTTCCCGTTCCCACGGAGGCCCGCAGCCGAGGCGACCACTCGGCGAACCTCGAGCCGCTGGTCATCGAGGGCGTGCAGTTCGGTGGCGCGCTGATGACCACCACTGAGGTGGAATGCGGCGGCAGTACACGGGCACCGCCGGGCGGATCGAGAACAGCCAGGTCGAAGTGTTCCTGGGCTATGCCGCCTCGGGCGGGAACACGCTGATCGACCGGCGATGCCACTACACAGGTCGCCTCAACCTCGGCCTTCAGCTTTGATCACGAACGGCCGCTACCGGAGCAGCCGAGGCCGTATGCCACTAAGGCGGCGTCGAGCATGCGTTCCTGCTGATCCGCCGGGTAGGCAGCGGGATCCGCGGCGGCGAGAGCCGCGACACCCTCGGTCATGGCGATCAGCCCCAGGGCGACCGCGCCGACCTGATCGACCGGCCAGTCCGGGGCAGCCGCGGCGACCAGCCGCTCGACCCGTTGCCGCCACGCTCGGTTGTTGCGGCGGTGCATGCCGATCAGTTCGGCGTCCGCCACCGCCGCAGCCAGGAAGCCCAACCAGACGATGCTCCAGTTGGTCGTCTCCGGATCGATCGCCATGCCCTGGCGGAGGACCGCGCGCAGCGCTGCCCGCGGCGAGGTGGCCGCGGCCTCGAGTTCCTCGACCCGCTGCCGGGTGGTGTCGTGCAGCAGTTGCCGGGCGTGCAGCAGCAGCGCTCGGCGATTCGGGAAGCGGTGCATAACCAGGCCCGTCGTGCAGCCGGCCGCCGCGGCGACCGCGCGCACTGTCAGCTTTTCCAGGCCCTGGTGCGCGAGCACGGCCCAGACCGCGCGCGACAGCGCCTCGCCCTGGGCCGAGCGGTCCGCAGGCAGTGACACGACCCTCACCTCCATGCTCGTAACGAATGTTACCGTAACGTTTGTTACCGAAGCAGGTGAGGAGCGGCATGACCTGGATCATCGCGCAGCGGCCGTGGACCGACCCGGGGGGCGAGGCGTTACGCGTGGCGCAGAAAGCCGAACTCGACCTCCGCTACGGCACCGACGACCATGAGCCCGGCACGCCGCCGACGGCCGACAACATCGACCTGTTCCTGGTCGCGGTCGACGAAGCCACCGGCCAACCGCTCGGCTGCGCCGCGCTGCGCCGCCTCGGCCCGGTCACCGTCGAGGTGAAGCGGATGTACGTGGTACCGAAGAGCCGCGGCTCGGGGGTGGCGACCGACTTGCTCCGAGAGCTGGAGGAGGCCGCACGGGAGCGCGGTTGGACGACCATCCGGCTGGAGACCGGCCCGGGCCAGCCGGACGCGATGCGCTTCTACGAGCGCGAGGGCTACCGCGAGATCCCGCTGTTCGGCGCGTACGTGGGCTCCGACCACTCGGTCTGCTACGAACGCGTCCTGCCTGACGAATCACCCCGCCGCAGCCCACAGCGCGGCTCCGCTCACGCGGTGGCCGCCCCTGCATCCACCCGGCCCTGACCGACCCGGTCAGTTGTCCGGCCACCGCCGGTTGGGCCGGCGCCCCGCGGCCCGGATGTCGTCGAAGTGCCGGTCGGCCGCCGGCGAGTGCGGTGGCCGGCTGTGTGACGCCATCGAGTGCCGGAGGTTCGTTCTGCCGGGGACTCGGCCGTGCTGCGTGGCGCAGGCGTTCGCGGGCGCGTAGCGGATCGCGTTGTGCGCGTGGGCGGTGGCGGCGCCCGTGCGGACCATGGTGTGCCACCGCAAGCGGCTGCCCCCGAGCGCCATGACGGTGGCCTGGCACACGACGAGGTACATGAGTTGGCGGTAGACGATCTGCTGCAGGGGAAGGCTCCACAGCGGTCCGTACCGTTCGCCGTCGAGGCGTAACGCGTAGGCGGCCGTGGCGACCTGCAGCGCGGTGAAGCCGAGCCAGACGGCCGCGACCTTGGCCGGGGGGAGAAATATCAGGCCGTAGACGGCATAGATGTCGACGACGGGAGCGGTGAGCGGGAGAAGAACCTGGAACAACAGGAGGTAGACGAGCCCGCGGCGGCCGAGCCGACCGGCGGCGCCGCGCTGGGTCAGCGCGCGGCGGTGCTTCCACATCGCCTGCATCGTGCCGTAGCACCAGCGGTATCGCTGGCGCCACAGCTGCCGTAGCGAGGTGGGCGCCTCGGTCCAGGCGACGGCGCCCGGTTCGTGGACCACTCGCCAGTCGGCGCGGATGACGGCCATGGTGAAATCGGTGTCCTCGGCCAGCGTCTGCGCCGAGACTCCGTCGACGTCCTGGATCGCCGATCGCCGGAAGGCGCCGATGGCACCGGGCACGGTGGGCATGCAGCGGCCGAGGTCGAACATGCGGCGGTCCAGGTTGAACCCGATCACGTACTCCAGGTGCTGCCAGCGACCCAGCAACCCGGTGCGGTTGGCGACCTTGGCGTTGCCGGAGACCGCGCCTACCGCCGGGTCCCGCATCTGCTGCAGCAGCCGGCCGACGGCATCGATCTCGAAGACGGTGTCGCCGTCGACCAGGACCAGGAGATCGTGCCGGGCATAGCGGATGCCGGCGTTGAGGGCGGCCGGCTTGCCGGCGTTGGCCTGGCGGAGGACGAAGACGCCGGGCAGGCCGAGAGCTTCGACGATGTCGGCCGTGCCGTCGGTGGACCCGTCGTCGACGACGATCACCTCCAGCCGCGGGTAGTCGTTCAGGGCGAGTGACCGGACCGTCGCGGCGATGTTGGCGGCCTCGTTGTAGGCGGGGACGATCACCGAGACCGGGCCGAGGTACGTCAGCGGCGCCGCGTGCAGACGCCGGATGCGACGCCGGTGGATCTCGGCGCAGACGACCTGGACCAGCAGCCGCAGCCCGGCCAGGACGACGGCGAGGATCATCAGGACGGTCATGATCCGGGCGAGCCCGGCGCCGCCGAGCTGGGCGATGCGCAGAGCCTGACCACGCCATCGCTGTTCCGGGGCGGCCCGGGGTGCGCCGGGCAGGCCGAGTGCCTCGGAGACGGTGACGAACCGGTACCCCTGGGCCTGCAGACGGGGCAGGAGGAGCGTCAGGGCGCGTACGGTCTGGGATCGGTCACCGCCGGAGTCGTGCATCATCACCACCCCGCCGGCGCGTGACGCGGGCCGGACGGCGGCCGCGACGGCTTCGGCGCCGGGGCTGCGCCAGTCCTGGGTGTCGAAGTCGGACAGCACGACGAGGTGCCCGGACTCGCCGACCTGGCGGAGAGAGGCGAAGTCCGCGCGGGTGATCGCGCTCGGTGTGGAGGAGTAGGGCGGTCGCATCAGCTGCGGCCGCCGGCCGGTCGCCGCGGCGACGGCGTTGTCCGTCAGGGTCAGTTCCGCCGCGAGCCGCCACGCCGGCGTGGCGGCGATGTCCACGTGGCTGAAGGTGTGCGAACCGATCTCGTGTCCCTCGGCGAGCACCCGGCGAGAGAGGCCGGGGTACTGATTCACCCGGGACCCGACCTGGAAGAACGTGGCGTGCGCCCGGTGCCGGGCCAGGACGTCGAGGATCCGCGGCGTCCAGACCGGGTCCGGGCCGTCGTCGAAGGTGAGCGCGATCGTTCTCGGCGGCATCCGGCGGCTGCTCACCGCCGCCTCGGGTCCGACGCGCAGGACCGCCGCGGCGCTGGTCACCGCGGCCGGAGCCGCCTCGGGGTTCGCCGGGCGCGGCGCGGCGCCCGAGTGTTCCGAGCCGGCGTGCGAGACGTACCCGTTGAAGCAGAGCTCGCCCAGCACGACGAGCAAGAAGGCCGCCATCAGCACCCAGTGCGCGCGTGGCTCGCGCCGGAGCACCCGCTTGCCCACGTTCAGCGCTTCTTCGACGAGTTCGGGTTCGGCGCGTGGCTGGGTCTGCGCCCGTTGTTCTTCGCCGTCGCCGAGGCGCCGACCGAGGGTGCCGGTGCGACCGCGGCGGGCGGCGATGGGGTCGGCGCCGCGCTGGTTGTCGCGCTGCCGGTCCCAGGACTCGAGGTGGCCGGCCTGAGTGGTTCGGTTCCGGTGTTCCGCGGTTGGGGCCGCGTGGGGGCGAGGGTACGCGACGGCGAGGGCTCTGGCCCTCGATCGCGCACCCTGCCCGCGGCGGCATCCGGCCATCCCGGCGCCGAAGCGGGCCCGGCGCCGGTGAACCCGGCGACGAACGCCAGGACGACGAAGGCGAGCACGAGTCCGCCCACGGAACCAGCGATCGTGATCAGCCGGCGGCGGCGTCCGGTGCGGTCCACGAAGACCGGGTCAACACCGCGTTTTCTCTCCACGTCAGTCCTTGCCTGTCTGTCGGAACTGGTCGGTGGCGCGCGCCACCGGATCCCGGCCCGGCGCGGCTGGACGCCGCACCGGACCGGAACCCACTCGGGGGAGGGGGAGTTACTTGGGCGGCCCGGCTCTGCCGTGGTTGCCCTTGTCTTTCGGGCCGCCGTTGCCGTTGCCGTTGCCGTTCTGGTTCCCGTTCTGGTTCCCGTTCCCGTTCCCGTTCCCGTTCCCGTTGCCGTTGCCGTTGCCGTTGCCGTTCCGGTTCCCGTTCCCATTGCCGTTCCCGTTGCCGGGGTGTGCCGGGCCGGCAGTGGCGCTCGGGGCCGGATCGGCCGAGGAGGCGGTGAGGTGCGGGGCGCAGAAGGCGGCGATGTTCGCCGCGCCGCCGGCCAGGGCGGCAAGCGTGCGGCGGGACTCGGCCGTCATCGGTTTGCCGTGCTTGGTGCCGCGGGTGGCCTGCCAGGCACGGCACAGCCCGCGTTCCTTCGGCGCGACCGGCTCGGAGCTGTTCTCCCCGCGCACGGGTGGGGTCGGGGCCGGGTCCGACGATCGGGTGGGTTCGGGGGTCGCGGAACTGCTGGGTGGCGCCTCGGCCAGCGAGGCACCCGGCGGCGGGACACCCAGCGCGGAGAACCACCCGTGCGCCTGTTGTTGGGCGGCACGCGGAAGAGCGCCCCTCTCGGCGGCAACCGCGGTGCCGCCGACCGCCAGGACGACCACGCCGGCCGCCACCTTCATCGTGGCCGCCCTGGCGAGCGACAGTATGCGTACACGGCTACTCCTCTTCAGCGTTGCGGTCGGCACGGCACCGCGTTGCGCCGCCACGAACGCCGCCACCGCCGCTCGTTCGCCCGCCAGCTCCCGCGACGAGGCAGGGGCCCGCATGGCGTCGAGCAGCGCGGCCAGCTCCTGCTGGCCGGGACCGGGAGAGCCACCGGCGAGTAACCGGTCGAGGTCCGCGGTGCTGATCCGAGGATTTCGTCGTCTGCGCATCGCACCATGAAGAGCGTCGAGGAGGTCCACAGCGTTACACCTCGCCCGGCCGGGCCTGGCCGGAAGCGGGGTCGATCGCTCCGCGCGACCGGTCCGGCTGCGGACTCCGTTCCTGAACCGCGGACATCGCGGCAAGTTTCCGCAGGCCACGCATCGTTGCCACGCGCACGGCGCCGGGACGTTTGCCCAGCACCCGCGCGGTGCTGGCGACGTCCAGTCCGGCCACGACCCGCAACATGACGGTCTCCGCCTGA
The DNA here is from genome assembly GCF_040682035.1 of Actinoplanes sp. NPDC051470. Lineage (NCBI taxonomy): Bacteria > Bacillati > Actinomycetota > Actinomycetes > Micromonosporales > Micromonosporaceae > Actinoplanes > Actinoplanes sp. NPDC051470. The sequence continues at coordinate 13,938 of NZ_JBFBAA010000052.1, read as the reverse complement.
TCCCGCGGCAGGGTGGCGACCAGCCGCAGGGCCCATGCGGTGTCCGCCTGCTCGAGCGCGTCGGAGGCGGCGTCCCGGGCGGCGGGCATCTGGCCGGCGAAGGAGTCGGTGGGCTCCTCCGGCCGCCGGGCCGCCGAGCGCCGGTTGTCGATCGCGCGGTGACGGGCAATCCGGAACAGCCACGCCCGGAAGCCGGCCGGGTCACCGTCGAAGCGCTCCAGGTCGCGCGCGGCCTGCAACCACGTCTCGGAGGCGACATCCTCGGCCGCGTCGCCGACCGCGACGCGCAGGTACCGCAGCAGGGCGGGCTGCAGCGAGCGCCACAGGATGGCGAAGCCCGCCTCGTCCCCGCCGGCCGCGGCGATCAACGCCCGGGCGAGTTCGTCGTCACCTGACACGCTGAATCCTCGACCCCTTGAACACGCGGACCCTGTTGCGACCGGCAGGGCCAGGACGGTACACCTGCTTCCGGCCGCAGCCGAGGGGGCTAAGCCCGCAGGGCTGGTCAGACGACCATCGATCACCCGGTCGGGTCATCCGGGTCCGGTGAAGCGGACGTTCAGCGGCGGCCGCCGGCCGAGCGGGATCATCGCACCCGCACGCCGGCCCGGAAACGGCGTTCACCACGGTCAGCGCCCGCAGATCGGTCAGCGGATCGCCGGCCCGCCCTGTCCCGGCGAAACAGCCGAGCAACCGATACTCCTTGCCCCCGCGGGGAGGCACAGTACGGGACGTGAACCGCCGGTCGCCGCGTCTTGCTCTGGCCGTCGCCGTGGTGGTGACGGCGGCGGCGTGCGGCCACGCGGCTCCCGACCCGGCGCCGTCACCGACCGCCGCCCCGCCGTCGCCGGCCGAAACTCTGCCATCGTCGAGCGCTGCGCCGTCACCGCTGGTCACCGCGATGCCATCGCGAGGCGGGGCTCCGGCCGGCGGTCCGGCGACCCGGATCGCGGTGGCCGGGAACCAGTTCGTCGACGGCCATGGCCGGCCGGTGCGGCTTCGCGGCTTCAACCATGCCGGGGCCGAGTACTCGTGCGTCGAGGGCACCGGCGTGTTCGACACCCCGGACGGAGCGGCCCCCTCGGTCGCGGTGGTCAAGGCGATGCGCGGCTGGCGCGGCGCGGGCGCGGTGCGCGTACCGCTCAACGAGCAGTGCTGGCTCGGTCTGCCCTCGGTGCCCGCGGAATACGCCGGGGAACCCTATCGTCGCGCGATTCGCACATTCGTCACCAGGCTCAACGCGCAGGGCTTCACCGCCGTCCTCGACCTGCACCGCAGCGCTCCCGGCGACGCCGTGCCGCACGAGCAGGAGCAGATGCCCGACCGCGACCACAGCATCGACTTCTGGCGGTCGGTCGCTGCGACGTTCACCTCCGGCGCCGTCGTGTTCGACCTCTTCAACGAGCCTTTTCCGTACGCCGAGCCGGACACCGACCGGGCCTGGGCCTGCTGGCGGGCCGGCGGGTGCACGCTCACCTCCACCAATTCCGGCGAGCCGTACGTCGCCGCGGGCATGAGCGAGCTGGTCGCCGCGGTCCGGGGCACCGGCTCCCGGACCGTCGTCCTGGCCGGCGGGATCTACTGGGCCGAGGGCATGACCCGATGGCTGCGCTATCGCCCGGCCGATCCGCTGGGTCAGCTCGCCGCCTCGTTTCACGCGTACTCGTTCAACGAGTGCGCGGACGTCCGCTGCTATGACCGTGACCTGGCACCCATCGCCGCGGCGGTGCCGTTGTTCGTGGGCGAGATCGGCCCGCGGCTGGCGGTCGCGCCCGGCGCCGACGTCGACGAGTCGTGTCCCGCGTCGGTCATGCGCCCGGGCGGCTTCGCCACGGCCACGTTCGACTGGCTGGATCGGCACGGCGCCAGCTACACGCCGTGGAGCTGGAACCCGTGGGGCGATTGCTGGTCGCTGGTGCGAGGCTGGGACGGCGAGCCGACGGCGGTGTGGGGTGATCAGGTACGGCGCCGGCTCGCCGCGGGCTGAGGGAGGCGAGGGCCGGTCAGGTACGGCGTTCCATTTCGCCGCGCCGGCGCGGAAGGCGCGGTTCGTCCGGCGGCGTCAGTGGAGCGGCCGCCGCCGACGTGTAGAGCGTCGAGGCCGGGCCGGGGGATACCGGAACGGTTGTCGGCGCGGCCGCGCCGTTGCGGGCGGCGCCGCGTCCCGGCTCCGCGGCGACGGCCGGAAGCACGGCCGTGGCGTCGGTCTGCGCCCGTGCGACGGGAGTGTGCTCGCGTCCGCGCGGGGTGAGGCCACCGGCACTCTTAGGCGCGTTCAGCAGTACGCCGCTGATGTTGCCGTCGACCACCTCGGCCAGCTCCGCGAGCGCACGGACGACGTGTCCCCGGGTGGTTCGCCGGTAGTCGCCGACCAGGAGGACGTGGTCGCTCACCGCGGCAAGCGCGATGCCGTCCGAGACGCTGAGCACCGGGCCGGAATCGAGCACGACGATGTCGCAGAGCTGGTGCAGGCCGCGCAGGGTCCGGTCCAGCCGTGAGCCCTCCAGCAGGTCCGCCGCGGCGCCGGCGGCGGGGCCGGCCGTGACCAGGCGCAGACGCGGCACCGGGCCGGCTTGCACCACGTCCGCCGGGGCCGCGTCGCCGGCCAGGATGGTGGTCAGCCCGGCGCCGTTGGCCATGTCGAACACCGTGTGCAGGCCCGGCCGGCGCAGATCGGCGTCGACGAGGATCACCGTACGACCGGCCATCGCCAGCGCCGCGGCCAGGTTCGCCGCGGTCGTGGTCCGGCCTTCCCCGTCGTCCGCGCTGGTCACCAGGATCGTTCTGTCCCGCTCGCTCAGCAGCGGCTGAAGCCGGGACCGCAGGTAACGGTAGGCCTCGGCGGCCGGTGACTCCGGCGCGCGCAACGTCACCGGCGACGGCGAACCGCCCCGGCGCCCGCGCACTCGCGGAACGGTCGCCAGCACGGTTGCCCGGGCGACTCGTTCGAAGTCGGCGCGGCCGCGGATCCGGTCGTCGAGCCGGTCGCGGATCAGTGCGCTGCCCACGCCGAGCACCAGCCCGGCGACCAGCCCGATGGCGAGGTCGATCCAGACCGGACGGGAGACCGGGCCGTCCGGGAGCCCGGCCGGCGTGACGAGCGTGGCATGCTGGGTCGACGTGGTCGCGACGGGGGTCTTCGCGGTGCCGGCCGGCTCTTTCGCCTCGCCCGCGTTGCGATAGGCGACGTACGCCTCGGCCAGCGCCCCGGCACGCTGCCGTGCGATCGCCGCCTCCGTGCTCGTGTACGCGAAGGTCAGCACGTTCGCGTCCGGCGCGACGCTGATCGTGAGTCCGGTCAGCAGCACGCCCGGGTCGACGCCCAGCGACCACGCGGCCGGGTCGACGACCACGCCGGAGCTGGCCAGCTCCTTCTCGGTGCCCATGTCCGGCGGCACCGGCGTGGTGTTGGACCGGACCCGTGCCTCGACGACGACGACGGCCGTGGACCGGTACTCCACCGGCGCGGTCCGGCTCGCGCCGAACGCGGCCGCCATCACCACCGCCGTCACCAGGACGATCCACGGGCCGTACACGCGCAACAGCCGCCCCGGACCTCCGTTGACACTCATTCTCGGATACCTCCCGCACCCATGTCGCTGCCGGCCTCCACCGACCGGTGTGCCGGCCGCCGCCCGGCGGCGAGTTCCGCGACCATCGCGACATACGGCACCTGCTGGTGGTCCCAGGCCAGCTCCCGCTCCACCGCACGGCGCCCGGCATCGCCCAGGTCGGCGCGCCGATCCGCATCCAGCAGCAACTCCTCCATCCGCGCCGCGAACGCGACCACGTCGCCGACCGGCGCCAGCGCCGCGGCGTCCGCGCCGATGAGCCGCGTCTCCGCCACGTCGAACGCCACGAACGGCAGGCCGAAGGCCATGTACTCCATCGCCTTGACGGGAGTCACGAATCCCTCGATGTTGGGTTCGATGCCGATGTCCGCGGTGGACAGATATTCCGCGACCTGTTCCCGGGTGGCCCAGCCGGGGAACGTCACCCACGGCTCCAGCCCGCGCTCACGGACCAGGCGTTCGGCGTCCGGAATGGCGTCCCCCACGCCGACGAACGTGAACGCGCAGTCCGTCCGGCCCATCCCGTGCACCAGGTGGCCGATGGCCTCGACGGCGAGGTCGATGCTGTCCTGTGGACCCATCATCCCGATCAGGACGGCGAGATGGCGGCGCCCGCGGCGTAATGCCGGCCGGGGCTCGCCCCGCCGCATCTCGTGCAGCCACGGGCCGTTGCCGACCACGGTCACGCGCGCCGGGCCGATGCCGCCGCGCCGCACCGCGATGTCACGCACCGACGCGTTGACCGCGACGACCCGATCGACCGTCCGCAGACTGGCCCGTTCGAAGCGACCGAGCAGCCGGTACATCAGGCCCTCCCGGCTGCGGTATCGGGCCGCGTACATCTCGGGGGACAGGTCTTTGAAGTCGAAGACGGTCTTCCGGCCGAGCAGCCGCAGCGGCGCGGCGAGCAGGAAGTAGATGTCCGGTGTGCTGGACACCTGCACCACGTCGACGCCGGGGGACAGCAGTGCTCGTACGGTCAGCACCGCGGCCATGACCAGCGAGTAGGAGTACTCCCGCACGAAGCCCTGCTTGGTCGTGCCGTCCGTCGGCGGACGGTAGTCGAGCACACGGATGCCGGGCACGGCGCGGTTCTCCGGGTCCCGCCGGCAGATGACGGTCACCGTCATGCCGGCCCGGACCAGCGCCGCGGCGTGCTTGCGAAGCCTGTGGTCCCGGGCGATCGAGACGTTCTCCACCATCAGCAGGACGCGGATCGGTTTCCTGGTCGGCATGGTCATGTCGCTACCTGTTCTGTGGCGGGAGGGGCGGCTTCTGTGTCGCGCGGCTGGTGTCCGGCGCCGGGCGGCTTGTCGTCGGGTCCGGGCGGCTCGGTGAGCGACCGGAGGATGGCCAGCAGCCCGAACAGCGCGTCGGCGGCGCCGCGGTAGGTCAGGTGCGGGTCGAAGAGCATGAGGACGACGTCCGCCGCGACCGCGGCGCTGACCGCCAGGCCGATCGCGGCCACCGCGCCCGTCGCATGCCGGGCCGCCGCCGTCGCCCGGCGCAGGGACACCACGACCCAGCACAGGTAAGCGCCCAGCAGCGGAACACCGCCGCCCCAGAGCAGCCACGTGTAGCCGCTCTCGATCCAGACCCAGCCGAACTCCTCGTGTGCGGCCGGCACCCGCGCCGACGGCCGCACGCCCAGCAGCCAGTTGCCGTGCGAGCCGAGTTCGGGCCAGAAGTACGTGTTCAGGTTGCGCAACCGGACGATCCAGCTGTCCGGCAGCCCGGAGGCGCTCTGGAACCCGAGCAGTCGCGTCTGGATGACCGGCCACATCACCACCCCGCCGAGCAGCAGCAGCGGTACGGCGTACCCGATCAGCCGGGTGGCGCGGGAGACCACGACGATCATGGCCACCGCGACGAACAGGCCGAGCACGGTGGAGAACTCACCGGCGCCGAGCGTGCCGAACAGGCAGATCAAGATGACGCCGCCGAGCAGCACGCGATGCCGTGCGCCGCGCAGCAGCAGGCCGACCGCGAGCGCGAGGTTCAGCACGGCCAGGTCGGCGACCGCGGCCGCGAGGGCCAGCGTCGAACTGCCCCGGCCGATCGCCAGCGTCCGCTCGACCCCGAACGGCGCCCACAGCGTGCCCAGCAGCTTCGGCACCCCGAACAGGTCGAGCGACTGCAGCACGCCGAGGACGCTGACGATGCAGGCGGTGGCCATGGAGAGCGCGATGCACCGGTACGCCTGCTTCACGCTGCTGATGCTGAACCGGATGATGAAGTACACGGCAAGGTACTTCCACAGCACGATGGCGTGCTGCAGGTCGTCGGCGGTGATCTCCCGATGCCGGGCCAGCATCATCAGCAGCGGCACGATCGAGCTGAACACGGCAAGGCCGATGAAGGCTCCGTCGAGTGAGTTCATCCTTGGAATCCGGACGCCGCCGGTGCGCACCCGGACGACCCAGCGGACGACAAGGGCGGCGCCGACCAGAACGGCGAGCGCCTCGTTGGGCCGCAGCACCGGCAGCACCGTGCCACGGTCGATGCCGGCGGTCAGCGGCGTCAGGAAGATCAGCAGGTACGCCGCCACGGCCGGGCGGGCGAACACCCAGGCGCCGACGCCGATCGCCCCCAGCGCCATGACCGCCGCGAGCGGGTTGAGTCCGAGCAGCGCCCCGGCTCCCGCCGCGCCGGCCAGCAGGACGAGGTTCGCCGTTGCCCCCGGACCGCGGCCGAGCCGCCGGGCGCGGCGCCGGCGGGGCTTCCCGCCGCCGGCCGTCATCCCCACCTTGTTCCGGGCGGCATCGGTGACCCAGGCCATCTCCGGCGCCCGCAACGCTTTCTGCGCCCCGAAGTAGATCGCGACGCCGATCAGCGCGGCCGCGGCGACGCCGGCCACCGCGCCGGCCCGATCCGCGACGAATCCGGCCACCAGGTGCGCGGGCAATGCCATCAGGACCGCGACGCCGAGAATGCGCAGCACCGGCCGGCCCAGTGACTCGGTCCCGCCGCCGAGGCCGCGCAGGAGCGCCACGACGAGATATCCGGCGCTGATCAGCGCGCCGGCCGACATCGACAGGCCGAGCACGGCGAGTACGGCCGGCCCGTCCACGGCCGGCGCGAGGCTCGCTCCGGCCAGGCAGACGCCGAGCTGCAGCAGCATCGCGCGCATCGGCGTGCGGGTGTCCTCGCGGGCCAGGCAGGCGTAGGTCGCCACCAGGAACGCGGTTTCCCCGCCGATGCCGAGCGCCAGCGTGCCGAGCGCCGTGGTGATCAGCGTGGTGCCCGCGTCGGTGTCGAATCCACCGAAGGCGACGGCCTGAGCGATCGGGCCGGCGATGGCGAGGTATCCGGCGGCCGCCGGCACGGCGAGGAAGAGCGCGAAGACGAGCCCGCGGACGAACGTGTCGCGGAACGCCGGCGCATCGCTGGCCGTCCGCATCCGGGACAGCCGGGGAGCGAGCGCGAGCGCCACCGGCGTCGCGCCGAGCGCGATCGGCAGGAAATAGAAGTTGAGCGCCAGCTGGAAGGCGACAACGCCGCCGGCCACCCGGTTCGCGAGGATCAGCAGGATGAGCAGCTGCGCCGCGGCCAGGGCGGCCTGAGCCAGCGACGGGAGCGCCCGGCGGAGCACCCGGCGCACTTCGGCGTCCCGCCAGCCGGCCCGCGGCCGCAGCCGTACGCCGGCCCGGCGTGCGCCGTACCACTGCAGCGCGGCGTGTGCGCCGACCGCGCCGGTGGTACCCAGGCCGAGCAGGACCAGCGCGCTCACCGGTGCGTCCGGGCGGCCACCGAGGCCGGGATGGATCGCCGCCACCAACCCGAGCACCACGATCGTCCCGATGTTCTCCAGCGCGGGCGCGGCGGCGGCGAGCGCGAACCTGCCGTGCGCGTTCATGGCGGCGCCGGCGGTCGCCACCAGGCCGTACAGCGGGATCTGGGGGAGCAGCATGAGGACCAGCAGGATCCCGTCCCGGGCCGGTCCGCCCGCGCCCGGCGTGGCCGCCGCGAGGGCCAGCGGCGCGGCGAGAACCGCGAGCGGGGTGAGCACGGCGGAGCCCAGCGCGATGATGCCGAGATATCCGCCGGCGACCCGCTCCGCCGCGCGCCGGTCGCCGGTGTCCACGTGCCGGACCAGCGCCGGGATCACCAGGGACGACAGCATCGACCCGCCGAGCAGACCGTAGAAGACCAGGTTCGGCAGCGAGTTGGTGAACTGGTAGGTGTTCGCGAACAGCGTGGCGCCCAGGACGGCCGCGATGACGCCGCCGCGGACCACGCCGGTGATCCGGCTGATCGCCGTCCACACCGCGACGGTCATCGAGTCGCCGACGGCGGCCGCCGGCGACTCGTGGGCCAGGGCCGGTTCCGCCGCCAGGATCGGCAGGTCGTCGTCGGGGCGGACCGGCGTCACGGTCACGCCGTACCGCGCCTGAGCTGGGCGGGGAGGGTACGGGCGAGGATGGTGAGGTCGAGCCACAAGCTTTGCCGGTGTACGTACTCGACGTCGAGGGCCAGCGCCTGGTTCATCGTGAGGGCATTACGCCCGCTCACCTGCCACAGCCCGGTCAGGCCGGGCCGGGTCCCGAAGCGGGCCCGCGCCTCGGGGGCGAACAGCTCTGCCTCCCAGGCCAGCACGGGGCGCGGCCCGACCAGCGACATCTCGCCGCGGACCACGTTCACAAGCTGGGGGAGCTCGTCCAGGCTGGTCCTGCGCAGCCACTTGCCCAGCGGCGTGACCCGGGGATCGCCGGCCAGCTTGTAGAGGCCGTTCGTGGCCACGGCCGGGCCGCCCTCGCCGGTGAGCATCCGCCGCACGTAGGCGCGATGGATGTCGTCCCCCGCTCCGGTCGACATCGAGCGGAACTTGTACATGACGAACGGCCGTTCGTCGCGGCCGAGCCGCTCCTGACAGAACACCGCCGGACCGGGCGACGACAGCCGGACCGCCAGCCAGATCACCGCCAGCAGGGGAGACAGCACGACGAGACCGCATACGGCCAGAAGCATGTCGAAAGCACGCTTGATCATGAGGAGGCCTCGGCGGTCATGGTCGCGACCCGGGCCTCGATGCCGGGCAGGTCCGCGACGCGGCGACGGGGCACCGCCGGGTTGCCGTACGCGACCATGCCGGGTGGAATGTTCCGGGTCACCACCGAGCCGGAGCCGATCATCGCGCCCGCCCCGATCCGGACGAACGGCAGGATCGTCACGTTGACGCCGATCTGGGCACCGGCCCCGATGTGCGGGCCGGTCATCAGCTTCGCGGACCGCTCGTCCCCGGGATACAGATCGTTGGCGATGGTCACGCCGGGCGCCAGGAACGCGTCGTCCTCGAGAAGGGTGAACTGCGCGATGTAGCAGTTCGCGTGGATCTTCACCCGGTCGCCGATCCGGCAGCCGTAGTCGACCACCGAGTTGCTCCAGATGTTCACCCGCGCACCGATCACACAGTCCTCGCGCACCACCACGCCGTGGCCGGTCTCGAAATCCGGGCCGATCCGGCTCGAGTCGTAGAGGACGGTGCCGCTGCGCAGCCGTGCCCCCGTTCCCAGCACGAGCGGGCGGTCGGGGCGACGGCTCACCGGATATCCGATGATCACACCCTCGTCGGCGGTCCAGCCCCGTGCCTCGGGGCGCTGCCGGGGGGAGGTCACGAGACCGGTCCGTCCGGAGCCGGGACCGCCGCGAGGGATTCCTCCAGCGCCTCGCAGACCCGATCGACCTGATTCCGGGTCAGATGCGGGAACAACGGCAGCGAGAGCAGCTCGCCGGCGGCCTGCTCACAGACCGGCAGCGCTCCGGTCGCATAGCGGCGCAGCGGCGGCTGGACATGACAGGGCACCGGGTAGTGCACCCCCGTCTGCACGCCACGCTCCGCCATCGCGGTCCGGATCCGGTCCCGGTCCGGCACCCGGATCACCATGAGGTGATAGACGTGCCGCGCCTGCGGTGCCGACTCGACCAGCCGGACGCCGGAGCCGGCGAGCCGCTTGCGGTACCGGTGGGCGAGCGCGATACGCGCCTCGGTCCAGCGCTCGTTGCGGGCCAGCTTGGCCGTCAGGGCGATAGCCTGCAACGTGTCGAGCCGGCTGTTCGTGCCGACGTACCGGTGCTCGTAGTGCGCCGCCCCGCCGCTGCGCCCGTGGTTGGCCAGGCTTCGTATCCGGTCCGCGAGTTCGGGGTCGGAGGTGACCACCGCGCCGGCGTCGCCGAAGGCGCCCAGGTTCTTGCCGGGGTAGAAGCTGAAACACCCGGCGACGCCGAACGAGCCGGCCCGCCGGTCCGCCCATTCGCCGCCGTGCGCCTGGGCGGCGTCCTCGATCAGGTGAATCCCGGCCTGCCCGGCGACGGCCCGCAAGCCGTCCATGTCCGGCATGTTGCCGTACAGATGGACCACCATGACCGCGCGGGTGCGCGGCGTGATCGCGGCGGCCAGGATCTCCGGCGTGATCAGGAGGGTGTCGGCGCAGACGTCGACGAACACGGGGCTGGCGCCCGCCCGGACGACCGCCGCGGCGGTCGCGATGAACGTGTTCGACGGGATGACGACCTCGTCGCCCTCGCCGACACCGAGGGCCTGCAACGTGAGTTGAAGGGCGTCGGTGCCGTTGGCGACGCCCACGGCGTGGCTGGAGTCGCAGTAGCGGGCGAACTCCTCCTCGAACGCCGCGACCGCCGGGCCGCCGATGTAGCGGCCCTGCAGAAGGGCCTCGGTGAACGCGGTTTCGACCTCGGGCCACACCTCGCGGGCCATCATGCTCAGGTCGGTGAACGGAACTTCGATGAAGGGTGGCATGGGTTCCTCGCTGGAGTCGAAGTCGACGTCGCGGAGTGGCGCGGATCAGACCGCGGTGGCGGTGGTAGCGCGCCGCGGAGCCGGGATGAGACCCGGACGCGGCCCCCGCGGCTCCTCGGCGATCTCCCTCAGCAGGACCTTGCGGTCCTCGGCCAGGGACAGCTGCGCCGCCTGGATGACCTCGACGACGGCCAGGCCGTTGGCGCCGTCGGTCCGTGGGCGGGCCCCGGTCGTCAAGCACTCGACGAAGTGTCTCGCCTGCACCGCGAGAGGTTCCTCGAACGCCACGACCGGAGACGTGACCGCGCCGTGGTGGTAGCTGATTCCTTCGGCGGACCCGTTGCCGGGCGCTCCGCGCAGCGCCGCCTTGTCGTGGATGCGGACCCGCTCCTCGACGTTCGTGTCGTCGTAGACCGCCATCTTCTTCGAGCCGACCGCGGTGATCAGGCGCACCTTGCGCGGATCGAGCCAGCTGAGATGGATGTGCGCCTGCACGCCGATGTCGTCGTACCCGAGCTTGAGGAAGGCGACGTCCTCGAAGATCGGGTCGACGTGGTGAGAACCCCAGGCCTGCACGGATGTCGGGGTGGAACCGAGCACGTGGTTGGTGATCGAGATGTCGTGCGGGGCAAGATCGAAGATCACGTTGACGTCGGTCTGGTACAGCCCGAGGTTGAGCCGTGAGCTGTCCATGTAGTACAGATCGCCGAGTTCCTGGGTCTGCACGAGCTCGCGCAGCATCCAGACCGCGCCGTTGTATTCGAACGTGTGGCCGACCATGAGCGTCACGCCCGCAATCTCGGCGGCGGCGATGAGCTCCCGGGCGCCGGCCGCGGTGGTGGCCAGCGGCTTCTCGATCAGCACGTGTTTGCCGGCCCGGATCGCCTCCAGCCCGAGCGGCACGTGGGTCGCCGGCGGTGTCGCGATGACCAGCGCGTCGATGTGCGGCAGCGCGGCCTGCAGCGAGGTGAAGCCGTCGCCGGTGGCCAGCAGATGGGCCATTCCCGACAGCAGAGGGAGTCGTGCGTCGATCGCCACCGCACGGGCGATGCCCGGCGTGGACCGCATCACGCGAAGTTGCTTGGAACCCCAGTAACCCACACCGAGCACGCCGACCCGTACACCAGCCGGCCGCGGCGGCCGGCTCCCGGTTCCGCCGTCCGGACCGGACAACTCCTGATCTGAACCCATCTTCCGCCGCCCTCACCCTATGGGAGCCGCCTCACCGAGGGCGCTCCGTACCGGAGTATTCGAGGCTTTCGTGCCCGGGGTGAAGAGACCTTCCGTTGGATGCAACGTGGGCCATTCGGTCAAACGAAAAGAGGCGACATTTTGGTTTGGGCGGTATAGGCACGCCGCGTACTTTTCATTCCCGGTCTATAAACACACTCGCCCGACCTGGTCATGAAATCTGCCCGTAACATGCGCCGCCGTGCCTGGTGTCCGCATTTCGAACGCCTCAGTAAATCAGCTAATCGTTCAGTGATGATCGGGCAGCCATCGTGGGATAGTCCGTTCAATGTCCACCCGAGGAGGTCACGTGACCGTCGAGCCGATGTCGCGCCAGGGCACAAAACCTGCCCTTGGCCTGCGGCTTCTCACCGTACTGGCGGCGCTGTCCACCGCCGCGCTGTTCATTATATCGATACCTGTTGCGGCTCATGCCTCTGCGTTGCGGCCATTGTCCGTGACGCTCACCTTCGACGACGGATTCGCGGATGAACTTGTCGCGCAGCAATTATTGCAGCAGTACGGCATGCGCGGAACCTTCTACATCAATTCCTCGTTCATCGGGCTCCCGGGTTACATGACTCGGGCGCAGTTGGCGGACGTCGCCGCACACGGGCACGAGATCGGCGGCCATACGGTCTCGCACCAGCCGCTCACCACGTTGTCCGCCGACGAGCAGGACCGGCAGATCTGTCAGGACCGCAATGTGCTGCTTTCCTGGGGATACGCCGTGACCTCGTTCGCCTACCCGTTCGCCGAGTTCAGCGCCACCACCAAAACGATCGCCCAGCACTGCGGCTACAACAGCGCCCGGGCGGTGGGCGACCTGCGCTCGCCGTACAGCTGCTCGGACTGCCCGGCCACCGAGACCATCCCGCCGGCCGACCGGTTCGAGATCCGCACCCCGGATGACGTCGAGTCCAACTGGACGCTGGCCAATCTGCAGAACCTCGTCACCCGGGCCGAGACCACCGGCGGCTGGCTGCCACTGAACCTGCACCACGTGTGCAGCACCGGATGTCCCGCCGAGTCCATCTCCCCGGCCGTGTTGGGCCAGTTCCTCAACTGGCTCCGGCCGCGCTCGTCGCCAACCATCCGGACCACCGTGAAGACGGTGCAACAGGCGCTCGGTGGGTCCGTCCAGCCGGCCGTCGCGGCGGTTCCGGCGCCCGCGCCCGGCGCGCCCGGCGTCAACACGGTGCGCAACGCGTCGCTCGAAACCGCCTATGCGCCCGACCCGAACCTGCCGGACTGCTTCAACTCCGCCGGCTACGGCGCCAACACGACCACCCAGACCCGGGTCACCGACGCGCACAGCGGCACCTACGCCTCGCGCATCACGGTGAGCAGCCGGACCGACGGGGATGCGAAACTGCTGCCCCGGTTCGATCTGGGCCAGTGCTCGTCGTCCGTGGCGCAGGGCCGCACGTACCAGGCCAGCGTCTGGTACAAATCCGACGTCCAGGTCTTTTTCACGATGTACAAGCGCAACGCGCTCGGACAGTGGAGTTACTGGACGCAGAGCCCGCGGATGACGCCGGCCGGCACGTGGACCCAGGCCACCTGGATCACCCCGGCGCCGCCGGCCGACGCGCTGGCCGTGAGCTTCGGCCTCACCATCGACAGCGTCGGCACCCTGACCACCGATGACTATGGGTTCGCCGACACGGCGGTGGGTCCGGCGCCGCCGGGGGCCAACGCGCTGACGAACGCGTCGCTCGAGACCGACGGGGCCGACGGCTTCCCCCAATGCTGGACCGGTACGGGATTCGGGACGAACACGCCGGTCTGGTCGCGGGTCACCGACGCCGCCGACGGCACGTACGCCGAGAAGCTGGAACTCACGGCCTGGACCGACGGCGACGCCAAGCTGATCCCGTCGTGGGACAGCGCCAACTGCGCGCCGCTGGTGACCGTCGGCAGCACGTACACGCTGGCGCTGTCGTACAAGTCGACCGCGACCACGTTCCTGACCCTGTACCGGCAGGACGCCGCGGGCAACTGGGCCTACTGGACGCAGAGCCCGTACTTCCCGGTCTCGGCGGCATACACCACCGCGACCTGGACGACGCCCGCCGTGCCGGCCGGGACCAGAGCCGTGACGTTCGGCCTGACGCTGGACAAGGTCGGGGAGGTGACCACCGACAGATACAGCATGATCGCCAACTGACCCAACGCCGCAGCCCCTGGCTGATCCACGAGACATGGCCCAGCACGGCAGCCGCCGTTCGTGATCATGGCTTGAGTTCGAGGTGGAGACGGTGGGCGCCGGTGCTGCCCGCGGCCGCGGTCCCGCGGTGTCGATCGCCGTGCTCAGCAGGCGGCCGGCGCCACGCACGATCCGCAGCAGGCGGGCCGGGTCGGCGCCCGGCCGGACCA
>NZ_JBFBAA010000051.1:0-42464 GCF_040682035.1 Actinoplanes sp. NPDC051470 | reverse complement strand
GCATAAGTCACCGCTTCAACCAAGACCCATCCCACGCCGCTTCGCGCCGCGGGATGCTGCCGCGTATCTGGTCACGGTCGATTTTCGAGTTAGGCGGGCGGGATGAGGCGGCCACCGGTCCAGGCCAGGCCCATGCCGGCCGCGAGCAGCAGCAGCGCGCCGATGGTGGGGAACGGCTGGACCGCGTACGAGCCGGCGCCGATGGACACCGCGGCCAGCATCAGCAGCACACCGTCGGCCGGGTTGACCAGGCGGCTGCGGAAGACTGCCCAGCCGAGCAGCAGCCAGCCGGCGCCGAGCACGGCCGCGCCGACCATCGCCGCGGTGTGCATGTCGCCGCCGGTCAGGGTGCTGCCGTCCGGCGCGACGCCGGCGGGCAGGGCCGAGATGGGCAGCAGGATCGTGGCGCCGGCCAGGCCGATCAGGAGCCCGGTCAGGGCGGGGCGACGGGTACGCGAGCCGGCCAGCAACGCCGCCAGCGCGATCATCGCGATCGTGGAGCACCATCCGGCCGCGAGCCGGACGACGAGCGGGCCGGGCGGGGTGGCCACGCCGAGCCCGGACCAGCCGAGCAGCAGCGCGCTCACCGGCAGCGCCCACAGGGCCACCCGGGCGTAGCGGCGGACCGACCAGATCCACACCGCCTCGCGTACGGGCAGCAGGTGGTCGTCGGAGGTCGCGGGGACCGGGCGCGCGGCGCCGACCCAGGCTGGTGTCACTCGGAGCGGGCGTCCGCTCGCGGTCTGCCGCTGGCTGATGCTCATGGCGCGTTCCCTCGCTCGGGTCACGGCCGAGCGGCTCGGGGGCACCGTCGGTGGGTCCTCTGCGGACAGCCTCGCAGACGATCTGATATTCCGACGTGAAACCCCCGAAAAGGGACACAAGTTTCCGGTGGGGCGGCCGGTGAGGGCCGCGGTTGTCCGGTGGGGCGGCCGTCACCGGCCGCCCCATCAGAGGATCAGGCGCGTTCCTGCTGCTGTGCGCCGTTGTAGTCGGCGCCGCCGAGCGCCGCCGACGGCGGGACCGGGTCGGGAGCCGGGAGGCTCTTGGGCGCGTTCTGGTCGCCGGAGACCTGAGCCTCGGCCTCCCGCACCTGCCGGCCGACCGCTGCCGCCTCGGCCGCCGCGGCCTCCGCCGCTTCGACCGCCTCGCGCTCGACCGCGCCCGAGTCGATGTTCTCGGTGGGCTTGTCGTTGGCCATGTTGGCCAGCCCGCCGAGCGCGCCGCCCAGACCGTCCAGGGCCTTGGTCAGCTCGGTCGGCACGATCCAGACCTTGTTCGCCGTGCCGTTGGCGATCTGCGGCAGGGCCTGAAGGTATTGGTAGGCCAGCACCTTCTGCGACGGGTTCGAGGTGTGGATCGCGTCGAAGACCATCCGGATCGCCTTGGCCTGACCCTCGGCCTGGAGGATCCGGGCCTGCCGGTCACCGTCGGCGCGGAGCACCTGGGACTGCTTCTCACCCTCGGCGGTCAGGATCGACGCCTGCTTGTGGCCCTCGGCGTTCAGGATGGTCGCGCGGCGCTCCCGCTCGGCGCGCATCTGCTTCTCCATCGAGTCGCGGATGCTCGGCGGCGGCTCGATCGCCTTGATCTCGACCCGGGTCACCTTGATGCCCCAGCGACCGGTGGTCTCGTCGAGCACGCTGGACAGGTGCCGGTTGATCTCCTCGCGGCTGGTCAGGGCCCGCTCCAGGTCGAGCGAGCCGATCACGTTACGCAAGGTGGTGACGGTGAGCTGCTCGATGGCCTGCAGGAAGTTGTTGATCTCGTACGTGGCCCGTACCGGGTCGACCACCTTGAAGTAGAGGACCGTGTCGATCGAGACCACCAGGTTGTCGGACGTGATGACCGGCTGCGGCGGGAAGCTGACCACCTGCTCGCGCATGTCCACCTTGCTGCGGACCGCGTCGACGAACGGCACGAGCAGGTTGAGTCCGGGCGACAGGGTCCGCTTGTACTTGCCCAGCCGTTCCACCACGTCCATCCGCTGCTGCGGCACGATCCGCACCGACCGGATGAGCGTGATGACGGCGAACAACGCGATGATGAAAATGAGAATGCCGACGACAGCGTCCATAGCGCCCCTCAGATATCTGGCATGTCATCGCGCCACACGATGGCCGTGGCGCCGGTGACCTTGACGACCCGGACCCGCTGGCCGGGTTGGTATTTCTCGGTGTGGTCCATGACGCGGGCCTGCCACAGCTCCCCGTCGATCTTGACCAGACCGTGCTCGGTGTCGACTTCCTCGAGCACGGTCGCCCGGGAGCCGGCGATGGCCTCCACCCCGATCGGGGTCTCGCCGGACTCCAGTGCGGACCGCTGATGTCGCATGATGATCGGCCGGACCGCCCCCACCGACAGGGCCGAGACGACCGCGAAGACGATCGCCTGGACCAGCACCGGCGCGCCGAGCGCGGCCGCGCCCGCGGCGGCCAGAGCGCCCACCGCGAAGAAGATGATCAAGAACGTCGCCGTGAAGGCCTCACCGATCGCTAGCGCGATGGCGAGGACCACCCAGAGCACGGCTTCCATACCTGAATCGTGACACGTCTACGCACGGACTGCGCATCCACCTCATGCCCGAAGACGCACCTCGAGGCTCAGACCGTCCAGCCGAATCTCAGCTTCGCCGGTCAGCTCTCTCCACTGGGCGACGGTGCGGGCCCGGCGCCGCAGCCAGCTCAGCGTCAGCCGGGTGAGCGCCGCGTTCACGGCGCTCAGTCCCATCGCGGCGACCTCGGCGGCGATGTCGGCCCGGGTCGCTTCGGAGTTGAGGTCCTGGATCACGGCCAGACCGCCGGGCCGCAGCACGCGGCGCATCTCGTTCAGCGCGGCCGTCGGGTCGAGGAAGTTCTTGAACGCGGCCTGGCAGACGACCAGGTCGAACGAGCCGTCGCCGAACGGCATCGCGGTGGCGTCCCCCGGCCGGAAGTCCACATCAACGCCGGCCCGGACCGCCGTCTCGCGCGCGATCTCGACCATCGTGTGGCTGATGTCGAGCCCGGTCACCGGGTGACCCAGGCGGGCCAGTTCGACGGCGTGGTAGCCCGGACCGGGCGCCACCTCGAGCACGGTCGCGCCCGGCGCCTCGGCCGACAGCTTCGACGCCGACCGGCGGTAGGCCGACATCTGTGGCGCGCTCCCGCGCTGTTTGGCGTACCACCGCGCGGAGCGGCCTTCCATCTCGGGAACCCGTAGCTTCATCACTTGTCCTCCAGCAGCGCCCGGAACTCCGGCGGCGCCTCACCGCCGGATTCGTGCCAGGCCTGCCAGTCGGCCAGTCCCGGCAACGTCTTGTCGCGGAGCTCGCCCAGCAGCCCGCGCACCCACTCGGCCTCGGCGGCACGGACCGCGAGGCCGAACTCCTCCTCGATCAGGAACAGCCGCGGCACCGTCGCGGCGTCGATCTCGAGCGTCGACCGGCGGACCGTGATCTCGCGGTCGAGCGCGGCCAGGCGCACCTCGAGCAGTGCGGCGGCCTCGGCCGGGCTGAGCACGCCGAGCACGGACAGCGCCGCGGCGAACCGGGGCCGGTCCTCGGCCGGGTCGCTGACCAGCTCGGTCATCCAGTCGTGCAGCTCGGTGCGGCCGGCGTCGGTGATCGTGTAGCGGGTGCGCTCGGGGCGGCGGCCGGCCCGGCCGGTCTCGACCGGCTCGATCAGCTCGTGCTTGGCCAGGTTGCCGACCACCGTGTAGAGCGAGCCCCACTTGATGGCCATGTCGTGCTCCTTGCCGGTGCGGCGGAGCACGGTCGCCATCTCGTACGGATGCATCGGCTCGCCCGGCGACAACAGCGCGAGCAGCGCCAACGCCGTCAGATTGCCCACCTTGCGCGTCTTCTTCGCCACCGAGATCCTTATCCGCCGCCGAATATTCGTTGCCGAGTATACGCACGAATCTCCGTAGCCAGAACGGGCCGAGGCAGTTAGACATGGAAATCCCGACCGAAAGGCCACCCGTGACCCTGCTGCCGGAATCCGTGCGACGTGTCTCCGAGATCACCGCTGCCGCGCAGTCCTCGGGCCGGGTGCCGTCGGTCGCCCTGGGCGTGGTGCGCGACCGGGCCGTGCTCCACTTCGCGGCGGCCGGCGAACATCCGCGGCCCGACCCGAAGACGCAGTACCGGCTCGGGTCGATCACCAAGACGTTCACCGCGACGATGATCATGCAGCTGCGCGACGAGGGGTCCTTCGCGCTCGACGACCTGCTCTACCGGCACCTCCCGGGCACCCCGGTCGGCGGCATCACCCTGCGCCAGCTGCTCGGGCACGTCTCGGGCCTGCAGCGCGAGCCGGACGGCCCGTGGTGGGAGCGCAACGACGGCGGCACCGTCGAGCAGCTGCTGGCCGGGCTGGCGCCGGAGAAGCTGTCCGGCCGCCCGTACCGGGCATTCCACTACTCCAACCTGGCCTACGGGCTGCTCGGCGCCGTGCTCGAGAAGGTCGCCGGCGAGTCGTGGGCCACCCTGGTCGGCAAGCGGGTGCTCGATCCGCTGGGGATGAAGCGGACCACCTACGCGCCGGTGGAGCCGTTCGCCCGCGGCTACGTCGTCGACCCGGTGCACGGAACCCTGCACGAGGAGCCCCGGCCGGACGCCGGCGCGATGGCCCCCGCCGGCCAGCTCTGGTCCACGATCACCGACATGGCCAAGTGGGCGGCGTTCCTGGCCGACCCGGCGCCCGCGGTGCTGGGCCGGGAGACGGTCGACGAGATGTGCGTGCCGGTCTCCCTCTACGACCTCGAGTCGTGGACCGGCGGGCACGGGCTGGGGCCGGAGCTCTACCGGGTCGGCGAGCGGGTGTACGTCGGGCACGGCGGCTCGATGCCCGGCTACGTCGCCACCCTCGCCGTGCATCGCCGCAGCCGCCTCGGGGTGATCGCGTTCGCCAACGCCTACGGGCTGAGCCGCGGTTCGATCCAGCAGGTGGCTCTGGACGCGCTGACCGCGGTGCTCGACACCGAGCCGGAGGCCGTCAAGCCGTGGCGTCCGGCCGCCCCGCCCACCCGCGAGACGGCCGAGCTGTCCGGCCGCTGGTGGTGGATGGGCCGCGAGCTCGAGATGCGCGCCGACGGCGACGACCTGGTGATGGCCGTGCCCGGCGAGGAAGACTGGCGCTTCGTCCGCGAGGGCGGCGACCGCTGGCGCGGGGTCAGCGGCGAGCAGCTGGGTGAGATCCTCCAGGTGATCCGCGCGGTCGACGGCGCGGTCGAGGCCCTGGACATCGCCACGTTCGTCTTCCGCCGAGACCCCGCCCACCTGGCGTGACCGTGCTCCTTTTTTGAGATCAAGACCGTTCTCCGGGTACGGGCACAGCACGTGCCCGTGACCCGGGAGCGGCCGCCGTCGTGGTCACCCTCCGCGTCCACCGCCGGGTTGTCCCGCGTCCACCGCTCCCGAGTTCCGCGGCAACAGTTGGCGCGGGATCGGCCGCGGCTTTCGGGCAACCCGGCGACGATGGCGCACGGTCAGACCGCAACTCCCGGCTGACCCGGCGGCGATGGCACGAGGCCGACCGCAACTCCCGACTGGCCCGGTGACGTTGACGCGGGGCCGGGCCCGACTTCCCGGTGACCCGATGACGGTGGCGCCGGGTCGGCGGCGGGTGGCGCGGCTGGGCCGGAGCGGGTCGGCATGCCGATGGCCAGGCCGGTCGCGACCAGGGCGATGCCCGCCCAGACCAGGGGGCCGGGCATCGGCTCGCCGAGGGCGACGCCGGCCGCGGCGGCCGCGATCGGGGCGACGCCGGTGAGCAGGCCGGCGCGCCCGGCGCCGAGGCTGTGGACGGCCGAGTACCAGAGCACGAACGCGCACGCGGTCACCCCGACGGCCAGATAGGCGCCGGCCAGGATCTCGGCGCCGGTCAGCGTGGTCACCGCCGACGGCCCCTCGGCGACCAGCGCGTACGCGCCGAACAGGGCCGCGGCCAGCCAGGTGGTGTGCACCGAGACACCGACCGGGCCGTGCCGGCCGAGCAGCGGAACGGCCAGCAAGGTGAACCCGGCCTCGCAGGCAAATGTGACAACCGCCCAGCCGATGCCGACCGCGTCGGCGCGGCCCGCGCCCTCCACCAGCACCGCTCCGACCGTCACCACCGCGGCGGCAGAAAGAACGCTCTTTCTCGCTCCCCCGCGGCCGCCGAGCGCGGCGAGCACGATCGGGACGCAGGCGACGGCCACGCCCAGCACGGCCGGTTCGGCGTGCTTCGAGCCCTGGACCAGCGCGATGTTGAAGAGGACGAGGCCGGCGCCGGTGACGCCGAGCAACCAGAGCCACTCGCGGCCGCGCGGCCTCTTCAGGGACCGGCCGGTGAGCCGGGCATAGCCGACCAGCAGCAGGGCCGCGGCGGCGTAGCGCAGCGACTGGATGGTGGCCAGCGGCGCGGCGGCGAGCGCCCCGGACACCGCGACGCTGCCGCCGACGAAGACCATGCCGGCGGCGCCTGAGGTGATGCCTTTTCCGTTCACACGGTTCATGCTGGTCAGGCGAATGGTCCGGGTGAAGGACCAATCAGGGCTTCGGGAGGTGGACCATTCCAGAATCGGACTTCGGCCGGCCCGCGACGGCGCAGGGCAACGGCCCCGACTTTCCGCAGCCACCGCCCGCGACGGCACCCGGCAACGGGTCGGATTTTCTGCAGCTGCGGCCCGAGACGGCGCCGGGGAAGGGGCTGACGGCGTGGCTGGCTGACGGGTTGCGGGCGGCGATCCGGGCTGGGCGGCTGGCGCCGGGTGTGCGGGTGCCGGCCAGCCGGGTGCTCGCCGCCGACCTGGGCGTCTCGCGGGGCGTGGTGGTCGAGGCGTACCAGCGGCTGCTCGACGAAGGGCTGGTCACCGCCCGGGCCGGCGCCGGCACCGTGGTCAGCACGCTGGGTGCGGCGGCGCCGCCGTCGGGGGTGACCACCGATCGGCGTACGGGGGCCGGCATCCGGCTGCCCGTGCCGGTTCCGGCGGGCATCCGCTACGACCTCTCCCCGGGCGTGCCCGACCTGTCGGCGTTCCCCCGCGCGGCCTGGTTGCGCGCCGAGCGGGCGGTGCTCGACGGGTCGACCGGCTCGGATCTCGGCTACGGCGACCCGGGCGGTCATCCGGTGCTGCGCCGGGAGCTGGCCGGGTGGCTGGCGCGGAGCCGCGGGGTGCGCGCCGAGCCGGACGACGTGATCGTGGTCAGCGGCGTCGCCCAGGCGCTGGCGCTGCTCATGCAGACGTTGCGCGCGAACGGGACGACCGAGGTCGCGGTCGAGGATCCGGGGTCGCGCGGGGCGCGCGACCAGATGGTCCACTGGGGTGTGCGGCCGGTGGGGGTGCCGGTCGATGACGAGGGGGTACGGGTGGACGCGCTGCGCGCCGCCGGTGTGGACGCGGTGGTGCTCACGCCGGCCCACCAGTTCCCCACCGGGGTGGTGCTCAGCCCGGCCCGCCGCCGCGATCTGCTGGACTGGCCCGGGCTGGTGATCGAGGACGACTACGACGCCGAGCACCGGTACGACCGGGCGCCGGTCGCCGCGCTGCAGGCCTCGGCGGCGGCGCGGGTGGCGTACGCGGGAAGCACCTCGAAGTCTCTCGCCCCGGGCATGCGGCTGGGCTGGCTGATCGCGCCGGCCCGGCTCCGCCCCACGCTGCTGGCCGCCAAGCACGCCAGCGATCTGGGCAATCCCACGCTGCCCCAACTCGTGCTGGCGCGGCTGCTGGCCACCGGCGACTACGAGCGGCACCTGCGCGCCGTCCGCACCCGCCAGCGCCGCCGCCGGGACGCCCTGCTCGACGGCCTCCGTTCGCATCTCCCGTCGGCCCGGGTCACCGGCGTGGCGGCGGGCCTGCACCTCGTGGTCACCCTGCCCGGCGACACACCCGATACGGAGCTGGCCCTGGCCTGCGCCGCCGAGGGCGTGATGGTGCAGCCGCTCTCCTGGCACCGCCACGCCCCGGGCCCGCCGGGCCTGGTCCTGGGCTACGCCGCGTCCACCCCCGACCGCCTGCGCGAGGCCGCCGCCCTGATCGCCTCAGCGGCCGGCCGCCGGCAATGAGATCGCGGCAGCAGCCGGCACCCGGCACCCGGCACCCGGCACCCGGCACCCGGCACCCGGCAACGAGGGTGACCGGCAACCGGCAACGAGGTGACCGGCAATGAAGGTGACCGCTCACGTAGCTGAAGCGAGGGCATCCGTGGCGGGAGGGCCAGGCTTCTTGATCATGGCAATCGTCGCGGCCGCCGCCCGCCTCCCCCGCCCTTGTGGGTGGGCGGAAATGTAGCCGACGGGTGTGACGGTTTCCGGCGGTTGTCCACAGGCGCGGCGAAAAGGAGGGTGACCAATTACGCAGATGAAGGGTGGGGGGCTCTGTTCTGGCCGCCCCGCGGCCTTGGAGCCGCCCACCCGGCCTCGGCGGGAGCTGCGGTCTGTACGCCCCACCCAGGTACGACATCTGTCATCTCTTGATCTTGATCTGGGGCCGGACGATGTGACCTCGGCGGGAGCAGCGATCTGAACCACCCACCTCGCTACGACCGGAACTTGATCTTCAGAGGTACGGCTCGGTCACGAAGTCGATCAGTCGTTCCATCGAGTTGATGAGCGGCGTCTCGACGTCCTTGTAGCTGCTGACCGAGCTGAGGATGCGGCGCCACATCTCGTAGGGCTCGCGCACCCCGACGGCGGCGCAGACGCCCTCCTTCCAGGGGCGGCCGGGCGGGATGACCGGCCACGCGCGCAGGCCGACCCGCTCGGGCTTCACGGCCTGCCAGACGTCGATGTACGGGTGACCGGTGACCAGCACGTCCGGGTCCTTGACCGAGGCCACGATGCGGCTCTCCTTGGAGCCGGGCACGAGATGGTCGACCAGCACGCCCAGGCGGGCCTTCGGGCCGGGGCCGAACTCGCGCACCGCACCGGGCAGGTCGTCGATGCCGTTCAGCGGCTCGACCACGACGCCCTCGATGCGCAGGTCGTCGCCCCAGATGCGTTCCACCAGGGCGGCGTCGTGGACGCCCTCGACCCAGATGCGGCCGGCCTTGGCCACCCGGGCCTTGACGCCGGCCACCGCGGTCGAGCCGGACGCGGTGCGGGTGTGGGCCTGCCTCGGCGGCGCGGGGGGCGGCTTGCGGAGGGTCACAGTCTGGCCTTCCAGCAGGAACGCGGCCGGCTCCAGCGGGAAGTTGCGGCGCTTGCCGTGCCGGTCCTCGAGCACCACCGCGCCGTACTCGAAACCGACCACCGCGCCGCAGAAGCCGGAGTCCACATCCTCCACCACCAGGTCACGCTCGGCGTCCACCTCGGGCACCACCTTGCGCCGCCGCCAGTTACCGGATAGCACGTCCTCCCCATACATGGGACGCACCGTAACCCGTGTCATCTAACACGCCGTATCTGACGCTCCGGCCGAGACAAGGCTGTCGGACGGCACGTACCCTTGCCGCATGTCCCCCGCAGCCAACGCGGCCACCCTCACCGCACGCCGGTCGACCCGGTTCGTGACCTGGGTGCGCGCCTGGCGGGCCGGTCTCGTTCCCTTCGACGAGCTCGACGGCGAGATCGCCGGCGACGAGGAACACCTGGTCGCCGACGCTCCCGGCACGTGGACCGACGTCCCGCTGGCCCAGGCCCTGCCCGTCTTCGCCAAGTTGCATCCGGACGAGATACGCCTCGTCCTGCCCGCGCCCGGCGACCCGCGCGGCCTGGCCGGGCCCGGCCCGCTGACCGGTGCGGCGATGCTCGCGGGCGAGGCGGTGATGACGCCGTCGTTCGGTGTGGTGCCCGAGGTCCGCACGCACACGTCCGGCTCCGGCGTCACGTTCGAGACCGTGCTGTGGCGGGTCATCCCGACCGAGTCCTACCGCCCGGGCTTCCAGATCGGCGCGGCCGAGGCCGAGCAGGAGCTGACCCAGGCGCTGACCGACGCGACCACGGCACTGACCCGGCTCGACGTCGCCCAGTGGCGGCCCGAGCTGGCCGGCGCGCTGCAGGCGTTGCGGCGCCCCGACAGCACGGCGACGCTGCCGCCGGGCTTCGACCCGCGGGCGCGCCGGGTGTTCGCCCGGGCCAGCGTGCTCGACCAGGTGCTGACGCTGGCCGAGCACAACGCGCCGGGCGGGGCGGTCAACACGTACGAGGCCCAGCAACGCGATGTGGCCCTGCGCCCGCTGACCGCCGCGTGCCGCCAGGCCCTGGTCGCCGCCTGCAACTCGCCGCTGGGCTGAGGCGTGCAAGACCGGCTCGCCCACTGCACCTTCTGCGGCGCGCGTTTCACCCCCAACCAGGCCTGGCCACGGCGCTGCGCCGCCTGCGCCGAGATCAGCTACCGCAACCCGCTGCCGGTGGCCGTGGTGGTCCAGCCGGTCGGTGACGGCCTGCTGGTGGTACGGCGCGGCATTCCGCCCGCCCGCGACCGGCTCGCCCTGCCCGGCGGTTTCATCGAGGTGGGTGAGACCTGGCAGGAGGCGGCGGTACGCGAGCTGAAGGAAGAGACCGGCATCGTCCAGGCGGCGTCGGACGTCCGGCTGTTCGAGGCGTTGAGCGCCCTGGACGGCATCCTGCTGGTCTTCGGCGAGCTCCCGCCGCTGCTGTCCCTGCCGTCCTTCGTCCCCAACGACGAGACCCTGGCGCTCGAGGTGGTTGCCGGGCCGGTGCAGCTCGGTTTCCCGCTGCACACCGAGGTGGCCGACACCTGGTTCGCGCGCCGCAACCGAGCCACTACCGGCTGACTTCTCCGGCGGATGGGTGACGCGCCGATCTTCCTGGCGCCCAGATCAACCCACCCAGGCGAAGGTGCACGGACGCACATGACCTCTCACCTGCGGCTCCGCCGCGCCTCCACCGCCCTGCTCGCCGCTCTCACCGGGGCCGGCATCGCTGCTGCGCCGGCCCAGGCCGCGGCCCCGACCGGGCGCTACATCGTGGCGCTGCACGCGTCGCTCGGGCTGAGCGCGGACTCGCTCGGCTCCGCGGCCGACCGGCTCGCCGGCGACCGGGTGGGTGACACGCTGCCCAGCGTCTCCGGGTTCACCGCCATGCTGACCGCGGGCGACGCCGCCCGGATCGCCGCCGACCCGGCCGTGGCCATGGTCGAGCCGGACCGTCGCGTACGCGTCGCCGGCACCCAGCGCGACCCCAGGTGGAACCTGGACCGCATCGACCAGCGCGCGCCGAGGCTCAGCGACACCTACACGCCGTCGAGCGCGGCCTCGGCGGTGCACGCGTACGTCATCGACACCGGCGTCTGGCTGACCCACGACCAGTTCCGGGGCCGGGCCACCAGCGGGTACGACTTCGTCGACAACGACCGCGACGCCACCGACTGCGACGGGCACGGTACGCACGTGGCCGGCACCATCGGCGGCCGGACCACCGGCGTGGCCAAGGGCGTGCGGCTGGTCGCCGTGCGGGTGCTGGACTGCAACGGCGAGGGCTACACGTCGGACGTCATCAAGGGCATCGCCTGGGTCACGGCGCACGCGAAGAAGCCGGCCGTCGCCAACATGAGCCTCGGCAGCGAGCCGGACGAGCTGGTGGACCGGGCCGTCGCCAAGTCGATCGCGTCCGGTGTCACGTACGCGGTGGCGGCCGGCAACGAGGGCGCCAGCGCCTGCCTGTCATCGCCGGCCCGGGTCGCCGCCGCGATCACCGTGGGCGCCGCCAACGCGAGCGACCGCCGCGCGTCGTTCTCCAACTACGGCCGATGCGTCGACCTCTTCGCCCCCGGCGTCGGCATCGTCTCGTCCTTCCCGGGCGACTACGACGGCGACGATTCCATGTACGCCACCATGGACGGCACCTCGATGGCCAGCCCGCACGTGGCCGGCGCGGCCGCGATGCTGCTCGCCGCCACCCCGTCGCTGAGCCCGGCCAAGGTCGCGTCGCGCCTGCTCGCCGCGAGCACCCGCAACAAGATCCCCAACGCCGGCACCGGGTCGCCCAACAAGCTGCTCTTCACCACTCCCCCGCCGGCCGCCACCCGCATCGCCACCGCGACGTTGCCGGCCGCCGCCACCGGCCACGCCTACCGGCAGCAGCTCGCCCGCACGGCCAACCTGACCGGCGCCTGGACCCTGGCTTCCGGCACCATGCCGCACGGCCTGTCCCTGACCCGCGCCGGCGTCCTCTCCGGCACCCCGGCCACGGCGGGCAGCTACAAGCTGCGGGTCCGCTTCACCGACTACGTCCCGAGGGCGGTCGAGCGCACGCTCACCCTGACGGTCAAGTAGAGCCGCCGGCCGCGATCACCGGCCGGTCATGAAGCGCGCAGGGGCAGCGGGTGGCCGCCTCGCCGGCGCCGCGCGGGCGGCGGGACATCCGGCGTACGGCGATCGGCACGATGACCGGCACCCGGGTGAGCAGCTTCAGCAGGCCGTTGCGTCGTAGCTCGCCGAAGACGGCGGTTCGGGCGATACGCAGGACGGCGACCAGAATCTTGTCCGGGCGGCGCCGGCGGACGCCGAGAACGAGCAGGTAGCCCAGGCAGAGCAGCTCTCCACGCCAGAAAGCGGTACGCCGGGCGGCGTCGAGCGCACCGGACGCGATGCCCTCGGCTTGACGCAGGTCGCCCTCGGCCGCCTTCAGCGTGGCCTCGGTGAGTTTCACCTGAAGCCAGGCCGAGCTGATGTTCGAGCCGGCCTTGACCAACCGCTGTGCCTCGGCGATGTGGTGTGCGGCCGGGTCGAGAGCGCCGGCCGCGATGAGCGGCTCGGCGATCCGGAGGTGGATGAACGCGTTCGAGCCGACCTCCTCCGGGCATCGGTCCTGGAACGCCTGGCCCGCCAGGTAGAGGTCGACCGCGGTCTGGAACTGCCGATCCACCTCGGCGATCCGCGCCAGGAAGTGGTACGCCGTGGCGATCCAGCGCGCGATCACCAGGTCGTCGGCCGATGCCTCGTACTCGCGGGCTTCGAGCAGGACCGCCCGGGCCCGGTCGACATCCTGGAACGAGGTGAACAGCGCCATCCCCTGGTAGACCAGGGAGGCGCAGCGATACTTCTGCCGGTACCGCTCCGGGGGCATTCCGGTCCGCAACCGGTCGACGGTCGCGATGACGTCGTCGTACCGGCTCACCTCCAGCTGGTAGCCGGCCAGCGTGACGATCGCCGTCGCCCATTCCTCCGAGCCCGGCGGCGCTCCCTCGACCGCCGTCCTGATCGCGTCCAGACGCTCGTCGCTCTCGATCTCGACGGATCCGAGGTACGCGGCCTTGGCGAGCCACAGCCCGGTGATGTCGGCGTGGTTGGCCCGCTGCACCTCGATGGCGCGCTCGAGCCCTTCGGCGACCTGCCGGTCGTTGGCGGGCTCACCGAGGTTCGCCGCGAGCCGGCCGAACTCCGTGAAGAACGCCGCGAGCATGTCCGCGTCGACGACGCCCGGGCGCTGGGCCATCTCGTCGACCGTGAACACGTACGTGGGGAACTCTTCCCGGATCTCGGCCGCCTTCTTGGTCCGGGCCGCCTCGATCAGGCCTTTGACGTCGTTCGTCCACCAGTCCCGGCTCCCGGTCAGCCCGCCGAGCCGGCCCTGCCAGGCCTCGGCGTCGAGAGGTCGCGTCGTCATCACGCCGAGCAGGGCCGCTGCTGGGCGCAGAAGAACTCCCGGAGCAGCGAGTGGACGGTGAAGCGCTCGTTGTTGCGTACCGACTTGACGAGCGCGAGCCCGCAGGCCATCGCCCGGGCTCGGAGGAACTCGTCATGGTCGGCGATCGTGCTGAGCCGGTAGAACTCCTCGGACGTGACGCTGGTGCCCGCCGGCCGGGCGCAGAAGACGGCCATCAGCCTGGTGACCAGAGCGACGGCCCGTTCCTGAGCGACGTCGGCGGGCAGGCCCGGGTCGCGGAGTCGCTGTTCGAGCACGTTCAGCGAATTGACGTAGCAGAACGTCCACACCGCACGGCCGAGGTCGCCGGTGACATCACGGAGCCGGCCGATCACCTCGCGGATCGGCAGTCGCTCGACCCGGGCCTGGTTGATGATGATCTGGATGAGCAGCGGTGTGCGCTCGGCGGCCCGGACCACATCCTCCAGGTCGCTCTTGCGAGGGTCGAGGGTTCGGTCGTCGGCCGCCAGGTAGCGCGCGTACTCCGTGGCGGCGTCGTGGTCAGGCCCGTCCCAGGTGCGTTCCTTCAGGCGGCCGACCCGGACTCCGGCGACGGACTCGCGCGTGGTGATCACCACCTTGTGCGGCCCCAGGATGCCGGAACCGGCCAGGTACCGGACGGCGACCTCGGCCTCCTCGGTCTCCAGGTTGTCCACGACGATGAGGCAAGGGTCGGCCGGCAGCGCGGCCGGGAGCTGTTGCTCGATGAGGATCTCGTTGAAGTCCTTGCCGGGCGCCAGCTGCTGGGCCAGATCGACCAGGATGGCGTGCCAGTCGATCTTCTCCCGTTCGGCGTCGCGTTCGAGATGGCCGACCCGGTCGATGCGGCTGAACTTCGCGGTGACGCTCGCGACCCGGTGGAAGCCGGCCGCCTCCGCGTGCCGCCGGACCAACTCGTAGGCGAGGGCGGTCTTGCCGACGCCGGCCGCACCGAAGATCGAGATGATCGAGGCGCCATCCGGGTTCCGGAGGCTCTCACCCAGGTGTCCGAGCTCCTCGTCGACACCGAACAGCCGCTCGTGGTCGACGTTGGTGACATCGCGGAGCCGGAGCAGGTCATCGGCGAGCGGCGGCCGCCCGGGAGCCGGCGGAGCAGGTGGCGGCTGCTTCGGCGCGGCGCGCGGCCCACGATCGCGGAGCGCCACGACGAGGCTGGCGACGGCGACGAGGAGACCGGCCCCGGTGAGCACGGCCGACGTGACGCTGGCGACCTGGTCGGCCCGCTCCAAGGTGATCACGCCGACGCCGAGCACGCACAGGCCGAGCACCGCCAAGGTGGCGCCGACGATGAGCAGATGCCACCACTTCGGCTGCTTCACGACCTCAATGTAGGGGCGGAGCGGTGCCTGACGGCCGTACCGGGCGGTGATCGTTTTGGGTCAGGCCGACCGTACCTCGAAGGCGGACCGAAAGCGGGCTTGCGATCTTGGTCGTACGACGGGGGATCCATCACCTGGTCCGAGCGGCTGTTCGGACGCGGTTGACCGCGACCAGGGCCAGGACGCCGGCATCGACGGCCCAGGTGGCGCCGTAGTAGAAGGCGTGGCGCACCGGGTCGGGCCGGCGCAGGCCGTGGCGGAACCCCAGAGCGGCGCCGGCCAGGGTGGCCAGGGCGATCACGGCGGCCGCCACGGGACGGCGCGGCAGCGAGGGTTGGTCCGGCAGCGATTTCCGGCGCCGCCACGCCCAGGTTCCGATCGCCACGGCGCCGGCCGCGCCGCTCGCGTATTGCGCCCACTCGTAGGCCGGCAACGGGCCGATCCGGGCGTTCAGGGCGGGGACCAGCCGCACACCCCAGCCCCCGGCGTGGGTGAACGAGTCCCACACGATGTGGGTGACCGCCCCCAGCGCGAGCCCGGCGACCACCCGGAGAGCATCGGGCCGGGCCAGTGTGACGCGCCGCCCGAGCACCGACCCGACGGCCGGCCCCAGCACCCGCAGCCACGCCTCGTGCACCAGCAGGCCCGCGGCCACGTCGACCGTGACCACGCCGAGGAGCCGGTGGCTGAGCGCGCGGCCGTACGGCACCGGCAGGTAGAACGGCAGGTCGGGCACCATGCTGCCGACGACCAGCGCGGACAGGGGCAGCGGCGTCCGGCTGAACGGCAGGACCGCGGCCGGATGGGATCCCGTGAACGGCACCCCTTGATCATCCCGGATGAGGGGTCCGCGCAGCGGACGAAGCGCAACCGCTCACGCACGTGGAGCGCAGCGACCCTCGGCGGGAGCGACGGTCAGCACCCACCACCCGGCTACGACCGGACCTTGATCTAGATCTCGTCGATCAGGTCGGCCACGCTGTCGATCACCCGGGACGGCCGGTACGGGTAGCGCTCGCTCTCGGCGCGATCGCTGATGCCGGTGAGGACCAGGATCGTCTCCAGCCCGGCCTCCAGCCCGCACAGCACGTCGGTGTCCATCCGGTCGCCGATCATCGCGGTGCTCTCCGAATGGGCCTCGATCGTGTTCAGGGCCGAGCGCATCATGACCGGGTTGGGCTTGCCGATGAAGTACGGGTCGACGCCGGTCGCCTTGGAGACCATGGCCGCCACCGAGCCGGCCGCCGGGAGGGCGCCCTCGTTCGACGGGCCGGTGGCGTCGGGGTTGGTGCAGATGAACTTGGCGCCGCTGTCGATCAGCCGGATGGCCTTGGTGATCGCCTCGAAGCTGTACGTGCGGGTCTCGCCCAGCACCACGTAGTCGGGGTCGAACTCGGTCAGCACGTAGCCGGCCGCGTGCATCGCCGTGGTCAGGCCGGCCTCGCCGATCACGTAGGCAGTGCCGCCGGGGCGCTGGTCGGCCAGGAACTGCGCGGTGGCCAGCGCGGACGTCCAGATCGCCTGCTCGGGGACGTCGAAGCCCATCCGGTTGAGCCGGGCCTGGAGGTCGCGCGGGGTGTAGATGGAGTTGTTGGTCAGGACCAGGAACGGCTTTCCCGACGTCTTGAGTTTGTTCACGAACTCGGGGGCGCCGGGCACCGGCACGCCCTCGTGGACCAGCACGCCGTCCATGTCGGTGAGCCAGCTCTCGATCGCCTTGCGCTCGGTCATCTCGGTCCCCCTCGGGTGGGCGCCGGGCAGCAGTCGGTCTGACAGATGTCCCAGACCGGGAGGGTACCGAGCCGCTGTTGCGGCGCGTTTGCGGTGCGTTCCAGGACCAGTTCGCGGATCATCGCGACGAACGCCGGGTCGGTGCCCGGCGTGCCCGCGCGGACATAGCCCAGGCCCAGGTCACGAGCGGTTTCGAGAGCCTCGTTGTCGAGGTCCCAGAGCACCTCGAGGTGGTCGGAGACGAAGCCGATCGGGCTGACGATGACGTCGGTCACGTCCTTCTCGGCCAGCACCCTGAGGTGGTCGTTGATGTCGGGTTCCAGCCACGGGACCTGCGGCGGGCCGGAGCGGCTCTGCCACACCAGGTCCCAGCTGAGCTCGGGCGCGGCGGCCGCGTGGACCAGCGCCGCGGTCTCGTTGAGCTGGGCGGTGTAGCGGCCGCCGGTCGGGCCGGCGTTCTCGGCCATGGTCGTCGGGATGGAGTGGGCGGTGAAGACCAGGCGGGTGGTGGCGTGACGGGCCGGGTCGATCTCGGTCAACGCGGTCCGGACAGCGGAGACGTGGGGCCCGACGAAGCCGGGGTGGTCCCAGAACTGGCGCAGCTTGGTGATCTTGGGCGCGCCCGGCCCGACGTGTTCGACGGCGGCCGCGATGTCCTCCCAGTACTGCCGGCAGGACGAATAGCCGCCGTACGCGCTGGTCGCGAAGCCGAGCGCCGACTCGACACCGTCGTCACGCATCTGGGCGACCGTGTCGGCGAGCATCGGCGCCCAGTTCCGGTTGCCCCAGTAGGCCGGCAACGAGATCCCGTGGGCGCCGAAATCGGCCCGGACCGCGGCCAGCAGGTCGCGGCACTGCTGGTTGATCGGGCTGACCCCGCCGAAGTGGTAGTAGTGCTCGGCGACCTCCAGCAACCGCTCCTCGGGCACGCCGCGCCCACGCGTCACGTTGCGCAGGAACGGCATCACGTCGTCGGGGTGCTCGGGGCCCCCGAAGGAGAGCAGAACAAAGGCGTCGTATGGCACGACGCCATTGTCCCACCAATGGTCAGAGAGCTCCGTCGGGCTGCGGACCGGCCGGTTGCGGACCGCCAGGCGGACCGCCCTACGCTCCGAGCGCGTGATAGCCGCCGTCGACGTGCACGATCTCACCGGTGGTGGCCGGGAACCAGTCGGAGAGCAGGGCGCAGATCGCCTTGGCGGCCGGCTCCTTGTCCGCCAGATCCCAGCCCAGCGGCGCGCGCTCGGTCCACGCGTCCTCGAACTGCTGGAAGCCGGGGATCGACTTGGCCGCCATGGTGCGCAGCGGGCCGGCCGACACCAGGTTGCTGCGGATGCCCTGCTTGCCCAGGTGCAGCGCGAGGTAGCGGGACGCCGACTCCAGCCCCGCCTTGGCCACGCCCATCCAGTCGTAGACCGGCCACGCCTTGGTCGCGTCGAAGGTCAGCCCGACCACGCTGCTCCCGGCGCCGAGCAGCGGCAGGCACGCGGTGGCCAGCGCCTTGTACGAGAACGTGGACACCTCGAGCGCCTTGGCCACGTCGGGCCAGCCGGCGTTGAGGAACTCGCCGCCCAGCACGCTCTGTGGTCCGAAGGCGATCGAGTGCACCACGCCGTCGAGCCCGTCCACGTGCTCGCGAACCTTCCCGGGCAGCGCCGCCAGGTGCTCCTCGCTGGTCACGTCCAGCTCGATGACCGGGGCCGGCCCGGGCAGCCGCTTGGCGATCCGCTCGACCAGCGACATCCGGCCGAAGCCGGTGAGCACCACGGTCGCGCCCTGCTCCTGCGCGATCTTCGCGGCGCTGAACGCGATCGACGCGTCGGTGATCACCCCGGTGATGAGCAGCCGCTTACCGTCCAGCAGTCCGGACAAGGTCCCTCTTTCCGTTGTCGCTCTGGGAGAAGCTTCAGTGGCCCATGCCGAGGCCGCCGTCGACCGGGATGACCGCGCCGGAGATGTACCCGGCGGCGTCGCCGGCCAGCCAGGCCACCACGGACGCCACCTCGTCGGGCTGGGCCAGCCGGCCGGCCGGGATCGCGGCCAGGATCTCCTTGCGCCGCGCCTCGGTGAGCGCCTCGGTCATGTCGGTGTCGATGAAGCCCGGCGCCACCACGTTCGCGGTGATGTTGCGGCTGCCCAGCTCGCGGGTGATCGACCGGGCCACGCCGACCAGGCCGGCCTTGCTCGCCGCGTAGTTCACCTGGCCGGCGCCGCCGGCCAGGCCGACGACCGACGAGATGAAGATCATCCGGCCCCACTTGGCCCGCAGCATCTTGGACGACGCGCGCTTGGCGACCCGGAAGGCGCCGGTCAGGTTGGTGTCGAGCACCCGGGTGAACTGGTCCTCGGACATCCGCAGCAGCAGCGTGTCGTCGGTGATCCCGGCATTCGCGACCAGCACCTCGACCGGGCCGAGCTCGGCCTCGATCGCGCCGAAGGCGGCGTCGACCTGCTCGGAGTCGGTGATGTCGCATCGCACGCCGAACATGCCCTCGGGCGCGCCGCTGCCCCGGTGGGTGATCGCCACCCGGTCACCCTGCTTGACGAACGCCTGCGCGATGGCCAGGCCGATGCCACGGTTGCCGCCGGTCACCAACACGGTGCGGGCCAACGGGAGCCTCCCTCATGTCATACCCAGGTATGAGAACGATGAGCAGACCACGGGCCGACGCGAGCCTCGCGCCATCGCCGTAACCTGCTGGGAATGGAGACTAGCGGCCTGGCCGCCGCCCCCGAAGCCACGGGCCCGTTCGGTGGTCTGCGTCGCCTCTGGCTCGGCCCGACCACCCGGCTCACGCCACCACGCGACAACACCTTCCTGCGGTACGCCGTGCCGCTCGCCGTCCTCGGGCTCATCGGCCTGATCGTCGCCAACGCCGCCTTCCTCCAGGACAGCCGGGAGATGTCCGGCTGGTCGGCCCTGCTGCTCTCGGTGCTGACCGTCGGGCCGATCGTCATCGCCGTCCGCAACCCGGTCGTCGGGTGGCGGTTCGCCTACCCGATGCTCATCGTGGGCGCGATCGGCGCGAAGTCCACCGACGCGTGGCCGTGGGCGCCGATGCACATCATCGCGTTCCTGGCCGGCATGCTGCTGATGGCCTTCACCCAGGACACCTCGATCACCATCTGGGCGACCGGGTTCAACATCGTGGTGCCGTTCCTGTTCGCCGACACGGGCAACGCGTACGGCGTGGCGGTGCTCTTCGCCGCCGTGGCGTTCGCCGGCGACATGGTCTCCCGGCGGCGCCGCAGCAAGAGCCAGCTGGCCGAGCAGGCCGAGCTCACCGAGCTGGAACGCGCGCGGCGGGCGGTCCTCGAGGAACGCACCCGGATCGCCCGCGAGATGCACGACGTGGTGGCCCACCACATGTCGATGATCGCGGTGCAGGCCGAGACCGCGCCGTTCCGGGTGGCCGAGCTCAGCGACCCGGCCCGGGCCGAGCTGGCCACCATCGCCGAATCGGCCCGGTCGGCCCTGTCCGACATGCGCCGCCTGCTCGGGGTGCTGCGGGCCGACGACGAGAAGGCGCTCAAGGCGCCGCAGCCCGGGCTCGACGAGCTGTCGGTGCTGGTCGACAAGGCCCGGCAGGCCGGGGTGGAGCTGAGCGTCGAGGCGACCGTGCTGACCACGGTGCCCGAGGCGGTCGGGCTGGCGGCATACCGGATCATCCAGGAGGGTCTGGCCAACGCGGCCCGGCACGCGCCCGGCCGGCCGGTCCGGCTCGAGGCCCGCGCCGAGGACGAGCAGCTCATCCTGGTGATCCGCAACGAGAGCGACCATCCCGACGCCGTGGTCGACGGCGAGGGGCACGGCCTGCGAGGAATGCGGGAACGCGCCGAGCTGCTGGGTGGGACCCTGCGGACCGGGCCGGACGGCGCCGGTGGGTTCCGGGTCGAGGCCACCCTGCCGTACACGTCGGAGGACACCCCGAAATGATCAAGGTGCTGATCGTCGACGACCAGGCGATGGTGCGCCAGGGCTTCGGGGCGCTGCTGTCCGCACAGACCGACATCGTGGTGGTGGGCGACGCCGAGGACGGCGAGGCGGGCCTGGCCAAGGCCCGTCAGCTCGGGCCCGACGTGGTGCTGATGGATGTCCGGATGCCGCGGATGGACGGCCTCGAAGCCACCCGGCGGCTGCTCGGCGGGCGTCCGGCCGGGGACGAGCGCGGCCCGAAGGTGCTCATCCTCACCACCTTCGACCTCGACGACTATGTGTACGAGGCGCTCCGCGCCGGGGCCAGCGGCTTCCTGCTGAAGGACGCGCCGGCCGCCGACCTGGTCAACGCCGTGCGCGTGGTGGCGGCCGGCGAGGGCCTGCTCGCACCGACCGTGACCCGCCGCCTGATCGCCGAGTTCGCCGCCCGCCCGCACACCGACCGCCCCCGGCCGACCGCGCTGAACGCCCTGACGCCACGGGAGACCGAGGTGCTGCGGCTGATCGCCCGCGGCCGGTCCAATCAGGAGATCACCGAAGATCTGGTGGTCGCCGAGCAGACCGTGAAGACCCACATCGGACGGATCCTGGCCAAGCTCGGGCTGCGCGACCGGGCCCAGGCCGTGGTGTTCGCGTACGAGTGTGGTCTGGTCGCCGTCGGCGAATAGCACCCCGGTACGACGCCGTGGTTCCGACTCCGGTGTGACGATCGTCGACCGGCCGCGGCCGCACATTGCGGCCCATGTCCAAGCCGCTGCTGAGTGCCGCCGCCCTGCTCCTCCTCACCGCGCCGATCCCGGTCCATCCCGCGACCGCGGCCCCGGCCCCGGTGCCGGCCCTGCCGTCGTTCGCGGTGGCCTACCGGGACTCGGCCGCGGCGATGCAGCGGGCCGGCGGGCCGTACGCCACCTGGGCGGGCCGGCGCTTCCTGTCGTTCGACCCGGCGGGCGACGGCACCGCGGTCGAGGTGGTCGGCGACCTGACCAAGGCCGACCGGGTCGTAATCCTGGTGCCGGGGGTGGACACCACGCTGAAGAACTTCGACCGCGGCCTGGGCGGGGTGGCCCGCCGCGCGCCGGCCGTGCAGGCGCGGGCCGTCTACTGGAAGCTGCGCACCACCGACCGCAAGGCGAAGGTGGCCGTGGTCGCCTGGCTCGGCTACGACCCGCCGGAGGGCATCGGCCTCGCCGCCGTACGCGAACAGCGCGCCCGGGCCGGCGCCCGCGCCCTGGCCGGCTTCGTCGAGGGTGTGCGCCGCCAGCGCCCGCGGGCCTCGGTGACCCTGGTCGGGCACAGCTACGGTGCCATTGTGGTCGGTCTGGCCGCGCCCCGGCTCCCGTTCGTGCACGACGTGGTCGCGCTCGGCGCCCCCGGCATGGGCGCCGCCCACGCCTCGGATCTCGGCGGCGCGCGGGTGTGGTCGGCGCTGGCGCCCGCGGACTGGATGCGGCGCATCCCCCAGCTGCGCGTCTTCGACCTGGGCCACGGCCGCCGCCCGTCCGACCCGTCGTTCGGCGCCTTGCCGCTGCCCACCGACGGCGTGGCCGGGCACGACTACTACCTCACCCCCGGCTCGGCCACCCTCGACGCCGTCGCCCAGGTCGCCCTCGGAACGGAGACAGCATGACCACCACGGACCTCCACCCGGTCACCGCCGGGCGTGACCACAGCATCGATGTCGTCCGGGCGATCGCGGTCGTCGGCGTGGTCGGCGGCCACTGGCTGGTGACCGGCCTGGTCATCGGCGACGGCGGCGCCTGGCACCAGGCCAGCCCGCTGCGGGCGATGCCCGGTCTGGCCCCGGTCTCGTGGTTCTTCCAGACCCTGGCCCTGCTGTTCTTCGCCGGCGGTTTCGGCGCCGGCCGCCGCCGCGATCCCGGCTCGGGTGCGGGCCGCCGGAGCAGGCCCGGCCCCTTTGCTCTGAGCGCGTATCGGCAACACCACTCAGAAGCTGCACCTCGGCGACGCGGCGCGCTGCGGAAGCTGGCCCTGCCGGTCGCGGTGCTGCTGGCCGGCTGGGCCGTGGTGCTGCTCGTGGCCACCCTCGCGGACGTGCCCTGGGGAACCCGGCGGACCATCGCCATGCTCGTGATCAGCCCGCTCTGGTTCCTGCTCCCCTATCTCGCCCTGCGGGCCGTGACCCAGCCGCTGGCCCGGGCCGTCGACCGCGTCGGCCCGCTGCCCCTGGTGGCGCCCGGGATCGCCCTGGTCGCCCTCTCCGACGCCGGCCTGGCCCCGCTGTGGCTGGCCGTACCCGCCGCCTGGTCGGTCCCGTGGATCCTGGGCATCGCCGTGGCCCGCCGCGGCCGCTCCAGCCTGCCCGCCCGCACCCTGATCGTGGCCGGCGTCGCCGCGATGGCCGCGCTGGTGCTGATCCTCGACTACCCGGCCTCGGCGGTGGGCGTGCCCGGCGACGGTCGTTCCAACCTCTCGCCGCCGTCCCTGTTCGCCGTGGCCCTCGGGCTGGCCCAGATCGGCCTCTACCTGATCATCGCCGGCCGGGCCGGGCGGCTCGATCGGGGTAGTCCGAACGGCGTGGTCCGGTCACTCAATCGAGCCGCCCTGCCGATCTATCTCGGACACCAGTCGGTGCTGGTGGCCACCACCGGCGTGGCCGCGCTGATCGCCGGCGGACCCGTGAACGGCCTGCTCAGCGCCCCGACCGGACCCCACTGGATCATCACCCGGCTGGCGTGGCTACCATTCCTCGCGCTCGTCCTCGCCGGCCTGATCCGGGTCGCGTGGCCGACGACACGACGCTCCCGGGGCGGCTTGGTCCGCGATTAAGCGGTAAGCTCCCCAACGGCCCGAAGACCGCTACGACTGACGGAGGTGATCGCTGTGCGAGATAGCGATCCTCCCAGTCGTGGCCGGGCCGCTCGTCCGCGTGTCTGACCCGCTGACGTAGAACCCGTCCTCTCCCCCGCCGTGCCGCCCTGCCGGGCGGAAGCGGTGTTCGTCGTGTGCGCCGCGACCCTGGGGAGGTGGACGCCGGCCGCGACGTGACGTGCGCGCTTTCCGAGTGCTGAAAACCCTACGGAAGGTACGTCCGATGAGCCGTTTCGTTGCGCCTCTGACCTTCACCATGGCCGCCGCCTGGGTGGTCGTCGTCTTCGTCCTGCTGCACGGCAACTCCTGAGCCGCCGCGCAGCAGGCAAGACCCGAAATCTACGGCAGGCGGGAAGTCCACAGCAGACTCATCGCGGCCGCCACCAGGCCGAAGGCCAGCGCCGCGCCCGCGTACCACTGGGTGACCTCGCGTGAGGCCACCCGGTGGCCGATCGACGAGCCCATGTCCTCGTAGACCTTCTTGAGCTCGCTGACCGAGGCCGCCTCGTAGAAGTAGCCCTTGGTGGACTCCGCGAGCTGCTGCAGCGACAGCCGGTCGACCGGCACGCGCTGGAGCTGCCCGCGGATGTCCACGACGCCGGTGTCGGTGCCGAACGCGATGGTCGACACCGGCACGTTCGCGGCCAGCGCCGCGGCGCCGGCGTCCTCCACCGAGCGCCCGGACGTGCGGTAGCCGTCGGACAGCAGCACGATGCGGGCCGGCGGGGCGCCGTCGGCGCCGTCGGCGGGAACGGATCGGATCGCGTCCAGCGACGTGAACACCGCCTCGCCGGTCGCCGTCGCCTCGGCCAGGGTCAGACCCTCGATGCCGGCGATCACCGAGGACCGGTCCTTGGTGGGTGGCACGACCACGTTCGCCGACTTGGCGAAGGACACCAGCCCGAGGTTGTAGGTGGGCGGCAGCTCCTGGACGAACGCCTTGGCCGCCTCCTGGGCCGCCTCGAGCCGGTTGGGCGCCACGTCGTCGGCCTCCATCGACAGCGACACGTCGATGGCGAGCATGACGGTGGCGCGTTCCAGCGGCTCTTCCTTGTCGATCGAGGGCCGGGCCATCGCCGCGCCCAGGGCGACCAGGCTGAGCAGGAACGCGCCGGCCGCCGCGTGGCGACGCCAGCCCAGCCCGCGGGGCGCGAGGGTGCGCAGCAGGTCGACGTTGGTGAAGCGCATCGCGTACTGCCGCTTGCGGAACTGGCGCCAGACGTAGACGCCGGCGACCACGATCACCGGCAGCAGGGCGAGCAGCCAGAGCGGTTGCAGGAAACGGATCATCGTGTGGTCCCCCGGGTGCGTGCGTGCCGCTGGGCGGCGACGAATCGGACCGTGTCCAGGAGCCAGTCGGTGTCGGTGCGCAGCCGCAGGTGGGCCGCGCCGGCCGCGCGCAGCGCCCGGGCGATGGCGTTGCGCTGCTCGCCGGCCGCCTCCGCGTACTTCTGGCGCAGCGCCGGATCGGACGTCTGCACCTCGTGCAGCTCGCCGGTCTCGGGATCGGCCAGGGCCAGCACCCCGACATCCGGCAGCTCCAGCTCGCGTGGGTCGACCACCTCGATGGCCAGCACGTCGTGGCGCACGCCGAGCTTGCGGACCGGGCGCGCCCACGAGTCGACCGGCGCCAGGAAGTCGGAGATCACCACGGCCACACCGCGCCGGCGCGGTGGGCGGTTGAGCCGGTCGATCAGCTCACCCAGGTCGGTGCGGCCGGGCTTGATCTGGGTACGGGCGATCGCCCGCAACAGGCCCTGAGCCTCTTTGCGGCCGGGCCGGGCGGGCAGCCGCACGATGCCGTCGGGCTGGCCGTCGGGCTGGCCGGCGGGCTGTTCGGCCGGTGCCGCGGCCGGGGTGGAGCGCCGCCAGCGCCCGAAACCGCGTCCGCCCTGGCGTACCGGAACCCCGGAACCCGTGCCCACCACCGCGCCGATTCTATTGCCGCCGCGCACCGTCAGGTGTGCCATCGCGGCCGCGGCCGCGATCACCAGGTCGCTCTTGAGCCACTGGGCGGTGCCGAAGGCGAGGCTGGCCGACAGGTCGATGGCCATCCAGGTCTCCAGCTCACGGTCGGCCACGGTCCGCCGGACGTGCGGCGTCGTGGTGCGGGCGGTGACCGGCCAGTCCATCCGCCGGACGTCGTCGCCGGCGCGGTACTCCCGGGACTCGCCCGCCTCGCTGCCCGGCCCGGGCAGCAGTCCCGCGTAGTCGCCCTGGAGCAACCCGTCGAGCTTGCGCGTGACCAGCAGCTGCAACCGGGACAGGACGGCCTCGGCCCGGGCGGTGCCGCCGTCCGTCGCCGCCGGTAGTCCCGTGCCGTTCTGGGTCATTGCTGGCCCGGCCACACGTTTCCAGGCTGGTGGGGCTGGTGGGCCGGGTCGGGGATCGCCGAGGCGGGTACGCCCGAGACGGGCTGCGGCTGGTGGCCGTTCGGCGAGGCGCCCTGTCGAGCGGCGACCGACGGCATCGGGACGCTCTGCATGATGCGGGCGACGATGTGGTCGGCCGGCACGTCGTCGGCGAGCGCGTCGTAGCTCAGCACCAGCCGGTGGCGCAGGATGTCGGGCACGATGTCCTGCAGGTCCTGCGGCAGCGCGTAGTCGCGGCCGCGGAGCAGGGCCAGCGCCCGGGTGGCCCGGACGATGCCGAGCGAGGCGCGCGGGCTGGCGCCGTACTGCACGAGCTGGGCCACGTCGGGCATGCCGTGCTGGGCCGGGGCGCGGGTGGCCAGCACCAGCCGGACCGTGTAGTCGACCAGCGCGTTGTGCACGAACACCTGGTCGGCGCGGCGCTGCAGGGCGACCAGGTCTTCCGGGGTGAAGACCGCCTTCGGCTCGGGCGGGCTGACGCCCATCCGGTAGACGATCTCGCGCTCCTCGGCGTCGGTCGGGTAACCGACCAGGATCTTCATCAGGAACCGGTCGCGCTGGGCCTCGGGCAGCGGGTAGACACCCTCCTGCTCGATCGGGTTCTGGGTGGCCATCACCAGGAACGGGTCGGGCACGGCGTGGCTCTCGCCGCCGATCGACACCTGGTGCTCGGCCATCACCTCGAGCAGCGCCGACTGCACCTTGGCCGGCGCCCGGTTGATCTCGTCGGCGAGCAGGAAGTTGACGAAGACCGGACCGAGCTCGACATCGAACTTCTCGCTCGACTGCCGGTAGATGCGGGTGCCGACGATGTCGGAGGGCACCAGGTCGGGCGTGAACTGGACCCGGGAGAACGTGCCGCCGACCACCCGGGCCAGCGTCTCGACGGCCAGCGTCTTGGCGACGCCCGGGACACCCTCGAGCAGGCAGTGGCCGCGGGCGAGCAGGGCCACGAACATCCGCTCGACCATCCGGTCCTGTCCGACGATGACCCGCTTGACCTCGAACATGGCCCGCTCGAGCTGGGTCGCGTCCTCGGCCGGCGTCACCGGGGTCGAACTGGTCGGATTGTCGGGCGTGGTCGGCTGGGCCACCGGTCCTCCACAGCGGGGTTGGGTCGTGCCGGCTCGGGTGCCGACGCTCAAGGTTTACACGAGCATCCTGGGAGCGTACGGGCAGGCGCTGTTTTACGCTCCGACCGGCATGACCACCATCAACCTCAGTGTCGATCTTTCTGCGCGATCCGCCGGAACTCCCACGCCCTCGGGGGTGGACGGGCCTGCCGATCACCCGTGTAATATTCGATGCGCCGCCGGGCGACTTCCCCCGTGGTCGCCCGGCGGCGAAAGCCTTGAGGCCCTGTGTCCGCAGAATGCGCAGACCGGGGCCTTTCGCATGCCGGTCTGGGGGCCGCGCCCCCAGACCCCCGGCCACGGGGAGCCGTCAGTGATCCCGGCCTATGGTTGACGGGTGGCTGAGGCAGACATCCAGTGCAGCGCCAAGGGCTGCCGTGCGCGCGCGTCCTTCGAGCTGCTGTGGCAGAACCCCAAGATCCACACCTCGGACCGGCGCAAGACATGGCTGGCCTGCGACGATCATCGTCAATCGCTCGGCGACTTCCTGGACGTTCGGGGCTTCCTGCGTGAGGTACGGCCTTTCACGCCGATATCTCCTAGGCTCTAGGCGTGAACCAGCCCTCTGTGATCGATCCGTTGGAGCCCTGGCCCGACTCTGTCGAATGGCGCCGGGTCTCCCCCAAGTTGATCACTGTGGAGCTGATCAGCCGGGGCATCATGGTGCTGATCGTGATGGCCGGGTTGCTGGTCGGCTGGCTGCTCACCGACTTCTGGCTGTTCCCGGCGCTGATGGGGGCCAACCTGCTGCTGGCCGTCTGGCGGGCGTTCATCACGGTTCGCGCGGTCAAGGCCTGGG
Organism: Actinoplanes sp. NPDC051470; assembly: GCF_040682035.1. Taxonomy (NCBI): domain Bacteria; kingdom Bacillati; phylum Actinomycetota; class Actinomycetes; order Micromonosporales; family Micromonosporaceae; genus Actinoplanes; species Actinoplanes sp. NPDC051470. Next base: position 14,773 of record NZ_JBFBAA010000051.1, on the reverse strand, counting down.
GGTACGCCGAACGCGACCACGACCTGCTCGTCCGCCACGGCCTGCTGATCCGCCGCCTGTCCATCGTCCCGTACGCCCGCATGCAGTACGTGGACGTCACGGCCGGCCCGCTGGAGCGCGCGTTCGGCCTGGCCGGTGTGCAGCTGCACACCGCCGCCGCGGCCAGCGACGCCAAGATCCCGGGGCTGCCGCCGGAGGAGGCGTCGCGGCTCCGCGACCGGCTGACCGCCCTGGGCGAGGACCGGGCCGAGGGCCTGTGAGCACCGACCCGCACCCTTCCCCTTCGGTCGCGGCCGGCGATCACCCCGCGGTCGCGGCCGAGGAGCCCCGGCGGCGGTTGCATCCGCTGAGCCCGGTGCTGCACGGCGCCAAGTCGATCGCGGTGATCGTGGTGGCGCTGTCCTGGCAGACGCTGGCCCAGATCGGCTTCGAGCGGTTCGCGCTGGTCGTCCTCGGCCTGGCCGTCGCCGTGGTGATCTTCTCGCTGATCAACTGGCTGAACACCGGCTACCACGTGGTCGGCAAGGAGCTGCGGATCCAGGACGGTCTGCTCTGGCGGCGCAACCGGGCCATCCCGCTGGAACGGCTCCAGGCGGTGGAACTGCGCCGCCCGCTGCTCGCCCAGCTGACCGGCCTGGCCGAGCTGCGGCTCGAGGTGGTCGGCGGGGGCAAGACCGAGGCGCCGCTGGCCTATCTGACCGTACGGGACGCCGGCGCCCTCCGTGAGCGGCTGCTCGCGCTGGCCGGGCGTACCCAACCGGGCGAAGCCGTGGCAACGCCCGGCGCGACCGGCGCACCGGCCCTGGAACGCCCCCTGCTCCGCGTGCGCAACCACGACGTCGTGCTCAGCCAGCTGCTCACCCCGCAGGCGTTCTTCCTGCCGTTCGGTGTCGCCTTCGTGGTCATGCAGACCGTGCTGGAGGGCAGCTGGACCTTCATCGGCATCGCGTCGACGATCACCGCGATGGCCGGTGTGCTGCTCCAGCCGGTGCGCCGGGTGCTGCAGGACTGGGACTTCCGGCTGGCCCGGGACGCCGGCGGCCGGCTGGTCGTGCGCTACGGGCTGCTGGAGACGCGCAGCCAGGTGGTGCCGCTGCACCGGGTGCAGTCGGTGGGCGTGACCTGGCCGCTGCTCTGGCGCAGCAAGAAGTGGCTCAACCTGCGGCTCGACATCGCCGGGTACGCCGGGCCGCAGGGCAGCGGCGACAGCAAGCGCTCGGACCGGCTGCTCCCGGTCGGCGACAACGAGACCGCCCGCGGGCTGATCTGGGAGGTGCTGCCGGGCGTCGACCTGCTCGCGCTGCCGACCACGCCGCCGCCGGACCGGGCCCGGGCGCTGCACCCGTTCGCGCTGCGCCGCTACGGCGTGGGGCTCACGCCGGAGGTGTTCGTGACCCGCTGGGGGCTGCTCACCCGGCAGATGTCGCTGGTGCCGTACGCCCGGCTGCAGAGCGTCCGGGTCATGCAGGGCCCGATCCAGCGCCGTCTCGGCCTGGCCACGCTCTACGCCGACACGGCCGGCGGCCGGGCCGGTGTGGCCCACGACCGCGACCTGCGCGAGGCCTACGCCCTGGCCGACGAGCTGGCGAACCGGGCCCGCCTGGCCCGCAACCCGGCCCCTCTGGCCACCGGCGAGGTCGCACCGCCCGCCCCGGAACCGGAAGCGGGCCTGACTCCGGCTCCGGCCTCGGACGACGAGGTCTGGCAGCGTCCCTAGACTCACCGGCATGGAATTCCCGGAGTTCGCTCCCGGCCTCAGCGCCAAGCTCGAGCTGACCGTCACCGATGCCGACACCGCGCAGGCGGTCGGTTCCGGCGACGTGCCGGTGCTGGCCACGCCGCGGGTGCTGGCGCTGGCCGAGGCGGCCACGGTCGCGGCCACCGCGCGGCAGATGCCCGGCGGGGTCACCACGGTCGGCACCCGCGCCGAGGTGGAACACCGTGCGCCCACCCCGCTCGGCCGCACGGTCACGGCGACGGCCACGCTGGCCAAGGCGGACGGCCGGAAGCTGACCTTCGACGTGACGGTCCGCGACGGCGAGCAGGTGGTGGCCGAGGTGCGGGTCGAGCGGGTGCTGCTCGACCGCCAGCGCTTCATCGAGCGAGCCACCGGGGCGTAAGCATTTGCCTAAAGCGTTTAGGCAAAGTATGAATGCCTTATGGCACGGGCGGGTCTCACCACCGAGAAGCTCGTCGTGGCCGGCGCCGAGCTGGCCGACGAGGTGGGCTTCGAGCACGTCACCGTGTCGGCGGTGGCCCGCCGGTTCGACGTCAAGGTGGCCAGCCTCTACTCCCACCTGAGCAGCTCCGACGACCTGAAGACCCGGATCGCCCTGCTCGCCCTGGCCGAGATGGCCGACCTGGTGGCGGCGGCGCTGGCCGGCCGCTCGGGCAAGGACGCGCTGTCCGCCGCCGCGAACGTCTACCGCGACTACGCCCACGAGCACCCCGGGCGGTACGCCGCGGCCCAGCTGCGCCTCGACCCGGCGACGGCCGCGGCCAGCGCCGGGCCCCGGCACGCCGAGATGATGTTCGCCATCCTGCGCGGCTACGACCTGCCCGACGCCGAGCAGGTGCACGCCGTCCGGCTGCTCGGCAGCGTCTTCCACGGCTACGTGCGGATGGAACTGGGCGGCGCCTACGACCACCGCCGGCCGGACACCGACGCGAGCTGGCCCCGCATCCTCGACGCCGTCGACGCGGTACTCCGGAACTGGCCCTCGCCCGAGAAAGGCTGATCTCCCATGCAAGAGTTTCTCAAAGGCGCGATCGAGGTCGAGCGGACGCCCGACGGCCTCGTGCCCCACCGGCTGCCCGCCTGGGCCCGCGCCCAGTGCCCCGACCCGCAGCTGGCGATGGTGGAGAGCCAGCCGTCCGGCGTACGCCTGGAGTTCCGTACCCGGGCGACCTGGATCGAGCTCGACGCCCGCCGCACCGTGATCAGCCTGGCCGGCGCCCCCGCCCGCCTCGGTGGCGTGTTCGACCTGGTCGTCGACGGCAAGCTCGCCGGGCAGGCGACCGCGACCGGCGGCGACCTGGTGACCATCGACATGGCCACCGGCACCGCGCAGACCACCCGCGGCCCGGTCGGCACCGCGCGTTTCGCCGACCTGCCCGAGGGCGAGAAGGACGTCGAGATCTGGTTGCCGTACCAGGAGACGACCGCCCTGGTCGACCTGCGCGCCGACGCCCCGATCGAGCCGTTGCCGGACCGCGGCCGCAAGGTCTGGCTCCATCACGGCAGCTCGATCAGCCACGGCTCCAACGCCGCGAGCCCGACCGCGATCTGGCCGGCCCGGGCGGCCGCCGCGGCCGGCGTCGAGCTGGTCAACCTGGGCCTGGGCGGCAGCGCGCTGCTCGACCCGTTCACCGCCCGGGTCATGCGGGACACCCCGGCCGACCTGATCAGCGTCAAGATCGGCATCAACATCGTGAACGCCGACCTGATGCGCCGCCGCGCCTTCGCCCCCGCCGTGCACGGCTTCCTGGACACGATCCGCGACGGCCACCCGGACACGCCGCTGCTCGTGGTCTCGGCGATCTGGTGCCCGATCCACGAGGAGACCCCGGGCCCGGGCGACTTCGACCCGGCCGCGCTGGCCGAGGGCCGGTTCGGCTTCCGCGCCACCGGCGACCCGGCCGACGTGGCCCGGGGCAAGCTCACCCTGGGCGTGATCCGCGAGGAGCTGGCCGCCGTGGTGGCCCAGCGCTCGCCGGGCGACCCGAACCTGAGCTACCTGGACGGCCGCGAGCTCTACGGCCCCGACGACTACGCCGAGCTGCCGCTGCCCGACGAGCTGCACCCGGACGACGCGGCCCACGCGCGCATCGCCGAGCGCTTCGTGACGGCCGGCTTCCTCCAGGTCTAGACGGGTCTAGACGGGTCTAGACGAGCGCGCCCCAGCGGGCGGTGAGCTCCTCCTGGGTGGGCATGGCCACGGCGCCGCCGGGGCGTTCACAGACCAGGCCGGCGACGGCGAGGGCGAAGCGGACGTTGCGCTCCCAGCCGGCCAGGCCGGCCGGGAAACCGTCGGAGAGCAGGCGGCGGATCAGGGCGGCCATCACCGAGTCGCCGGCCCCGGTGGCGTCGACCGCGTTCACGGACGGGGCCGGCAACATCGAGCCGCCTTCGGGCACCGCGGCGTAGGCGCCCTGGGCGCCGCAGGTGACGACGACGGCCCGGGCCCCGAAGGCGAGGATGCGTTCGGCGGCGGTCTGTGCGGAGGCGCCGTCGTAGAGCACCTCGGCGTCGGCCAGGCTCAGCTTGACCAGGTCGGCGCGGGCGAAGAACTCCTCGGCCAGCTCGCGCTGGGCGTCGACGGCGGCCCGGTCGGGCAGCAGGGTCGGGCGGACGTTCGGGTCGAAGACGCGCAGCGGGCCGTCGACCCGCCAGGCGGCCCGGGCGGCCTCCCGGAACGGGTCGCGGAGCAGGCAGATCGAGCCGGCGTAGACCACGTCGGCGCCGGCCAGCAGGCCGGTGTCCAGGTCGGCCGCCTCCAGCAGGACGTACGACGGGGGCTCGCCGTAGAACGTGAAGGTCGGCTCGGCGCCCTCGAAGGTGGTCACGGCGAGCGTGGTCGGTACCGGCACCCGCTTGAGCAGCCGGGTGCCGACGCCGGTGGCGCGCAGGAACTGGGCGATCCGGTCGCCGAGGATGTCGTGGCCGAGCGAGCCGGCGAACTGCGTCTCGCCGCCGAGCCGGGTGACCCCGACCGACACGTTCAGCGGCGCCCCGCCGATGGCCTGGCGGTAGATCAGCTCGCCGTCCCGATCGGTCTCCAGCAGGTCGACCAGCGATTCACCGAGCACCACCGCGTAACCCATGAACGACCTCCCGTGTCATCTGACCGTAAGCCTTACCGGCGGCGGCGGCGAAAGCCAGGTGCGTGCCCTTTTAGATCGGTTTTGAGATGATTCGGACATGCGCCGCTTGTTGATCATCCTGCCCGCTCTGGTCGTTGCCGGGTGTGCGGCCTCCCCGTCCGACCCGGTGGTCGTGCCGTTCGAGTCGCCGGCCGCGATCCAGGCCAAGCCGATGACCCCGGGACTGTTCGCGTCCGGCGGCGCGCAGACGGGCATGGCCGACACGATCGCCGAGGGCACCTTCGAGGCGAAGAGCACGACCGCGATCACGTACGAGCCACGAATCGTCCCGGCCGGCGCGGCCGCCCATGTCACGATGACCCCGGTGGCCACCGGCATGCAGGTGCGGCTGGCGGTGACCGGGATGCTGCCGCGTCGCACGTACGGCGCCCACCTGCACACCATGCCGTGCGTGGCCGGGGCGCCGGCCTCGGCCGGACCGCACTACCAGCACAACGCCGACCCGTCGAAGCCCTCGGTCGACCCGTCGTTCGCCAACCCGGCCAACGAGGTGTGGCTGGACTTCACCGCCGACCGGCTCGGCGCGGCCACCGCCACGGCCGTGCTCACCTGGGCCTTCGACGAGCTGAAGCCGCCCCGGTCGCTCGTCGTGCACACCGCGCGTACGCGTACCGAAGAAGGTTTTGCCGGAACGGCCGGAGAGCGAGTGGCCTGCCTGACCCTGCCCGGATGACGGTACGGTCAGAGGTGGACCGAGACGGGAGGACCCCCAGCATGTCCGAGCAGCAATCCCAGCCGCCCCAGGCGAAGACCGAGAGCCACGACCCGGACTACCCCGAGGCGTTCCTGCAGTTCATGAGGACGGGCTGGCGTGATGACGCTCTGGCCGTGACGCCGCGGGCCGAGGGCCCCAACCACGCCAAGCGGCGGGCGGCGCTCTCCGACGCGTTCCCGGACGAGACGCTGATCATCCCGAGCGGCGTCGAGAAGGTGCGGGCCAACGACACCGACTACCACTTCCGGCCCGGCAGCGACCTGGTCTACCTGACCGGCGACCGCGACCCCGAGAGCGTGCTGGTGCTCCGGCCGACCGGCTCGGGCCACGACGCGGTGCTCTACACCCGGCAACGGAACTCCAAGGAGACCGACGCGTTCTTCCGCAGCCGCGACGGCGAGCTGTGGATCGGCCGGACCCACACGCTGGCCGAGAAGTCGACCGAGCTGGGCGTCGAGACGGCGCCGTACGCGGAGCTGGGCCGTGCCCTGGCCGAGGCCGCGCCGGCCCGCACCCGGGTGCTGCGCGGGCTCGACCCGAACGTCGACCGGGCCGTCCTGGCCTACGAGCCCGACCCGGCCAACCGCCGCGACCGCGACCTGGCCCGGGCGATCTCCGAGCTCAAACTGGTCAAGGACGAGTGGGAGATCGCCCAGCTGCAGGACGCGATCGACGCCACCGTGCGCGGCTTCGAAGACGTCGCGCGGGTGCTGCCGGCCGACCGCCCGGTCAAGGAACGCCTGCTCGAGGGCGTCTTCGGCCTGCGCGCGCGCCATGACGGCAACGACGTCGGCTACACCTCGATCGTCGGCGCCGGCCCGCACGCGACCATCCTGCACTGGGTGCGGAACACCGGCATGACCACGCCGGGCGAGCTGCTGCTGATGGACATGGGCGTCGAGGGGCACAACTTCTACACCGCCGACGTGACCCGCACGGTGCCCGTCTCGGGCTCGTTCACCCCGCTGCAGAAGCAGGTGTACGACATCGTGCACGCGTCGCAGCAGGCCGGCATGGACTACATCCGGCCCGGCGTGGTGCACCGCGACGTGCACCAGGTCTGCATGCGGGTGCTGGCCGAGGGGCTCCACGATCTGGGCCTGCTGCCGGTGAGCGTGGACGAGGCGATGGAGAAGACGTCCACGGTGTACCGGCGCTGGACGCTGCACGGCTTCGGCCACATGCTCGGCCTCGACGTGCACGACTGCTCGTCGGCCCGCAAGGAGAAGTACACCGACGGCCCACTGGGCGAGGGGTACGTGCTGACGGTCGAGCCCGGCCTCTACTTCCAGCCGGAAGACGACCTGGTGCCCGAGGAACTGCGCGGCATCGGCGTCCGCATCGAGGACGACGTGCTGGTCACCTCGGACGGTTGCAAGAACCTGTCGGCCGGGCTGCCCCGCAGCTCGGACGAGGTGGAGAAGTGGCTGGCCTCCCAGCGCGAGGCCGGCCCGCGCCTCCCCGGATAACACTCACGGGCCCGGGGCGTACTCGCTGACCTTGAAACAGGTCGCCCCGCCGTTCTCCTCCTCGGCCCGGTTGACGACCACCGCGATCGGGTGGCCGTCGGCCGGGTCGAAGGACATGGTCGCGTCGGCGCCGTCGTCGATCGCGGTCTGCGCCAGCTCGACCATGCCGCCGAGCGTGGGCACCTCGACCTCTTCCTCGCCCTGGGTGGCCTTGCCGTCGGTCCGCTCGGTCTTCGCGATCTCGCCACCGGCCACCGTGATCCGGAACTTGCCGGTCGACGTGGTGCCGTCGCAGGTGCGGTCGGCCACGAAGGAGTAGTTCGCCGGCTCGGTCCACGGCGGCGGTGACCCGGCCGTGGCCGGCGACGGTTGCGGGTCGCCCTCGTCGGCGGTGCATCCCGCCAGGAGAAGGAGAGCCGCCGCGACGGGGATGATGCGCTTCACGGCGGCACTCTAATCGGTGGTGGCCCAGGCCGGTATCCGCGGCCCGGATGCCGCCCTGGGCTACCACTGTCGGGCGACCACGGTCAGGCGACGAACACCGCGACCGTCCGCCCGGGGACGGTGATCTTCCCGCCGGCCGCCGTCGCCTCCCGCAGGAGCGGATCGGCCGAGGACACCAGGGACGGGTGCAGCCGCAGGCCGTCGGGCGCGTCGGTGGTGAAGACCGACGACGTGGCGTTGAAGACGACCAGGTGCTGCCGCCAGCGCTGGTCCAGCCCGGTCCCGTCCAGGGCCATCACGATCACCCCGGGCGTCTCGCCCGGCCCGCCCAGCGGGAAGCTCACCCGCCGCTGCACCTCGTCGGCCGTCGGCAGCCCGAACACCGGCGCCTCCCGGCGGATCCGCAGCAGCTCGCGATAGCGTTCCGCGGTCATCGCCACAACATCGGGTGGCGGCACCAGCGACGGGTCGCCGAGCAGCGGCCGGGCCAGGTGCCAGACCGCCGCGTTGTCCGGCGCCGGCGGCAGGCCCGCCCCGAAACCGTTGCCCTGGGCCGGATCCCAGCGGATCTGGTTGAACCAGTCCCCCGAGTCGTACGAGTTGCGGTCGAGCGACTTGGACCGCAGCCGCTCGCTGCCCAGCGCGATGAAGCCCACGCCCTGGCTGAGCACCACCATCGACAGCGCCAAGACCTGCATCCGGGCCCGTTCGACCGGCGGGAGCGAGGGTGGCAGCTTGTAGACCAGCGCGTCGTACAGGATCTCGTTGTCGTGCGCGTCCACGTAGATCACCGACTCGCCCGGCGCGGCCGCGTAGCCGCTCGGCGAACCGTGATGATCGACCTGCGCGCCGGACCGCTCCTGGCCGGTGTGGGTGACGAACCGGTACGACGCGAGCCCGCCGGCCAGCCCGACCTTGATCGAGTCGTGCAGCCACAGCGGCGTGCGTGACCCCAGCCCGGACGCGAAGCCGGGCACCGTCGGGTCGCCGTGCGCGCTGCCACCCCGCACGGCGTCGCGCAGCCGGTCGTTGAACGTGCCGATCCCGGTGCCGGCCATGTTCACCTGGGTCGCCTGGGCGAACCGCTGGTCGTACGCCACCTCGCCGAAGTTCCAGCCCTCGCCGTACAGATAGATGTCCTTGCCGGAGACGCCCTCCACATCGGCGGTCAGGTGGTCGAGCGCGACCCGCACCTCGAGGATGTTGGCCCGCGGGTGATGCCCCATCAGGTCGAACCGGAAGCCGTCGACCTTGTAGTCGCGGGCCCAGGTGACCACCGAGTCGACCACCAGGCGGCCCATCATCATGTGTTCGGGCGCGGTGTTCGAGCAGCAGGTGGACTCGGCGACCGTGCCGTCGGCCAGCAGCCGGTGGTAGTAGCCGGGCACGATCCGGTCGAGCACGCTCATCCGGTGCAGCCCGTCGGCCATCGTGTGGTTGTAGACGACGTCCATCACCACGCGCAGCCCGGCGGCGTTCAGCGCGGCGACCATCTCACGGAACTCGCGGATCCGGGCCGGGCCCTCGGGCTGCACCGCGAAGCTGCCCTCCGGCGCGGTGTAGTGCCACGGGTCGTAGCCCCAGTTCCAGCCGTCCTCGGCCGCCACGGCCAGCACCGCCCGCTGCTGCTCGGGCGAATCGGGGGGCAGAGCAGCAAGATCACATTGGGGTACGGCCTGAGCCGCGCGCCGATCGGGAACGGTGGAGAAGTCGAACGCGGGCAGCAGATGCAGGTGGGTGAGCCCGGCGTCGGCCAGCGAGCGCAGGTGGCGTGTCCCGGCCGACTCGGCGGCGAACGCGGCATAGGTTCCGCGCTGCTCCGGCGGCACCGACTCGTCGGCGATCGAGAACTCGCGGACCGACACCTCGGCGATCTGCATCCGGGCCGGCTCGACCGCGGGCGGCTTGTCGAGCAGGTCCCAGCCGGGCGGGGCGAGGGCCGGGTCGGCCAGGTCGGCGATCAGGCTGTGGGTGGAGTCGACGGCCAGGCCCACCGAGTAAGGATCGGTCACGCTCGTGGTGACCACGGCCTGCGCCGCCGGGTGCCACACCTCGACCCGGAAACGGTAGTAGCGCCCCAGCCACTTGCGCTTGCCGGCGATCGACCACACGCCGGTGACCGGGTCGCGGTCCATCGGCAGAACCTTGGGCTCGGCATCCGGCGTCTTGAACAGCTCGAACGCCACCGAGCGGGCGGTCGGCGCCCACACCGACAGGACCGGCTTCTCCTCGTCCATCACCGGCCCGAGCGGCGCCTCCCGCGCGTCGGCGTAGAGGTCGTCGAGCACGCCCGGCAGCTGCACGCCGGTCAGCACGGTGAGCCGGCCGTCGTCGTCCCGGCCGGCCACCAGCAGCTGGCCCCGCAGCAGGTGGGCCAGCGACCCGGTGCCCAGCTCGCGGACCGCGAACGCGGCGTAGGCGCGCAGATGGGGGAACTTGATGCTCTGCGACTGGAACAGGCCGCCCGGCCGCGCGGTGAGCGGCAGCGTGCTGTGCTCGCCGGTCAGGTCGCCGCCGTCCCGGCGCAGGCCGCCGTCGGCCGCCGCGACCAGGGCGAAGGTCGAGGCGCGGGCAGCGAGCTCGGCCGGGAGGGCGATGGTGGTGCGGTCGGCGAACACGGCGAGGGCGCGGGCCGGGTCGAGCTCGGGTCCGAGGGTACGCAGGGCCGGCCGCACCGGCGCCGGCTCGCCCGCCAGCAGCCACACCTCGCGGGTCTCGGTCAGGTCGAGGCGCTGGTCGTCGGGCAGGTCCTTGTGGTCGCCGCGGTGCAGCACGAAGCGCAGGCCGACGGCATCCGGCCGGACCGGCACCCGGAAGACCGCCCCGAAGCTGTCGTGCGAGAGCGGGCTCAGCGGCGTACCCCAATCGGGTTTGCTCGTCGTTCCCTCCCAGGCGTGCAGGCCCCACCCGCCGTAATCCCCGCCCGGCCGCCGATAGTGGATGACGACGTCTTCTGGTCTTTCGGTGGCGGGTCTTTCGGTGGCGGGCGGCGAGGTGCCAACTGTCGCGTCACCTTCGGTGAGCCAGATCTCCGGGCTCACCCCGGGATCGACCAGCCGATCCGCCGGCACGTCCTTGGCGCCCGACCGGTCGACCACCAGGAAGCCGACCTGGTGGGCGTCGTCGTCGAGCCGCACCCAGGCGAACCGGCCCCACGCGTCCTCGCCCGCGAACGGGTGCCCGCCCGGGTACCCGGTCATCTCGCCCGGCGCGATGTCGCCCCACGCGTGCAGGGACCACGCCGAGTAATCGCCGTCGGCCCGCCGATAGTGCACGACAAGCCATTGAGGCCTGCTGAGGTGCTGTTTCGCCGGGGCCGGGATGATCGCGGTCGTGGTCACCCGGCCACTATCGCACCGGGGTACGTCGATTTTTCATCGTGTCGCGATCACCGTGGTGATTCGTGGTCCCTCGGTGTCCGCCCTGACCAGGTATCGGTAGCTCTCACCGGGGACGGCCCGGCCGGCCGAGTCGAGGTACTCCCACTCGACCGCCACCATCGCCAGCGCGTCGCTGAGCCGCTGCACGTCCAGGATCTGGGCGTGCGCGGCGACAATCTGTTGCTCCTGGTACGCCGGGGCCGCCCCGAGGAACGACAGCGCCACGGCGGCCGGCGAGGCGAACGTGAAACTGTACGTATCGGCCACCACCATTCCCGGCAGCGCGTAGCACCTCGCCACCGCGGTCACGTCGCCCCTGGTCAGGGCCGCGCCGTACCGGTCGAAGAAGTCCGTGAGGTGGTCCAGATCCGTGATCGCCTTCACGGAACGCGATATTTCCACAGCGTGACAAGGCGAAACGCACGTTTGTGCGACTGTCACCCTGACTTGCGGAAAAATACAAGACGGACGTACGGTTTACTGGATTACGAGGGACCCTCAGTTAGGTCGACCTAACTGGAAACGGGCCGTGACCGGTGCGAAAGACTGCTGAGGACGACTCACGGTCGGGTGTGCGCGAAGGGAGCTGACGTGGCCAGCCTGGACACCTTTGGTGCGAAGAGCGAGCTGCGCGTCGGGGACGCGAGCTACGAGATTTTCACGATCGACAAGGTGGAGGGCCACGAACGGCTGCCCTACTCCCTGAAGATCCTGCTGGAGAACCTGCTGCGGACCGAGGACGGCGCGAACATCACCGCCGACCACATCCGCGCGCTGGGCGGGTGGGACTCCTCCGCCGACCCGAGCGTCGAGATCCAGTTCACGCCGGGCCGGGTGCTGATGCAGGACTTCACCGGCGTCCCCTGCGTCGTCGACCTCGCCACCATGCGCGAGGCCGTCCGTGACCTGGGTGGCGACCCGGCCAAGGTGAACCCGCTGGCCCCGGCCGAGCTGGTCATCGACCACTCGGTGATCGCCGACCTGTTCGGCCGCGCCGACGCCTTCCAGCGCAACGTCGAGCTGGAGTACCAGCGCAACCGGGAGCGCTACCAGTTCCTGCGCTGGGGCCAGACCGCGTTCAACGAGTTCAAGGTCGTCCCGCCCGGCACCGGCATCGTGCACCAGGTCAACATCGAATACCTGGCCCGCACGATCATGGCACGTGCAGACTCGGCTGGCGTTGTTCAGGCGTACCCCGACACCCTGGTCGGCACCGACTCGCACACCACCATGGTCAACGGCCTGGGCGTGCTGGGCTGGGGCGTGGGCGGCATCGAGGCCGAGGCCGCGATGCTCGGCCAGCCGGTCAGCATGCTGATCCCGCGGGTCGTCGGCTTCAAGCTGAACGGCGAGATGCCGGCCGGCACCACCGCCACCGACCTGGTCCTCACGATCACCGAGATGCTCCGTGAGCACGGCGTGGTCAGCAAGTTCGTCGAGTTCTACGGCCCCGGCGTGAGCGCGGTGCCGCTGGCCAACCGGGCCACCATCGGCAACATGTCGCCCGAGTACGGCTCGACCGCGGCGATCTTCCCGATCGACCAGGAGACCATCAAGTACCTCCAGCTCACCGGTCGCTCGTCGGAACAGGTCGCCCTCGTCGAGGCGTACGCGAAGCGCCAGGGCCTGTGGCTTTCTCCCGAGGCCGAGCCGGACTACTCCGAGCGCCTCGAACTCGACCTCTCCACCATCGTGCCGTCGCTGGCCGGCCCGAAGCGGCCGCAGGACCGGGTTCCGCTGAACAACGCCAAGCCGATGTTCCGGGACGCGCTGGCGAACTACGTCTCCGCCACCGGCCCCACCGACGAAGCGTCCGAGGAGTCCTTCCCCGCGTCCGACCCGCCCGCGAATCATGTGTCTGACAATTCCGATAAACCGCACATCTTCTCTGCGGCGAACGGGGCTGACGGACGCCCGTCCAACCCGATCCGGGTGACCAACGAGGACGGTGTCGAGTTCGAGCTCGACCACGGAGCGGTGGTCATCGCCGCCATCACGTCCTGCACCAACACCTCGAACCCCCAGGTCATGATCGGCGCGGCGCTGCTGGCCAAGAACGCGGTCGATCGCGGCCTGACCAGCAAGCCGTGGGTCAAGACGACCCTGGCGCCCGGGTCCAAGGTGGTCATGGACTACTACGACCGGGCCGGCCTGACTCCGTACCTGGACAAGCTCGGTTTCAACCTGGTCGGCTACGGCTGCACCACCTGCATCGGCAACTCCGGCCCGCTGCCCGAGGCGATCTCGGCCGCGGTCAACGAGAACGACCTCACCGCCGTCTCGGTGCTCTCCGGCAACCGCAACTTCGAGGGCCGGATCAACCCCGACGTCAAGATGAACTACCTGGCCTCGCCGCCGCTGGTGGTGGCCTACGCGCTGGCCGGCACGATGGACCTCGACATCACCACCGAGCCGCTCGGCACCGGGTCGGACGGCCAGCCGGTCCACCTGGCCGACATCTGGCCCAGCGCCAAGGAGATCGACGACGTGATCGCCTCGGCGATCGGCGCCACCGGCTTCTCGGCGGCCTACTCCGACGTCTTCGCCGGCGACGAGCAGTGGCAGTCGCTGCCGACCCCGACCGGTGACACCTTCGAGTGGGCGCCCGACTCGACCTACGTGCGCAAGCCCCCCTACTTCGAGGGCATGTCGGCCGACCCGACCCCGGTGAACGACATCTCCGGCGCGCGGGTGCTGGCCAAGCTGGGCGACTCGGTCACCACCGACCACATCTCGCCGGCCAGCTCGATCAAGCCCGACTCCCCCGCCGGCCAGTACCTCGCCGAGCACGGCGTCGACCGTCGCGACTTCAACAGCTATGGCTCCCGCCGCGGCAACCACGAGGTGATGATCCGCGGCACCTTCGCCAACATCCGGCTCCGCAACCAGCTGGTGCCCGGCGTCGAGGGCGGCTTCACGGTCAACCACCTGACCGGCGACCAGAGCACCATCTACGACGCATCGGTGGCCTACCAGGAGGCCGGCGTGCCGCTGGTGATCCTGGCCGGCAAGGAGTACGGCTCCGGCTCGTCACGGGACTGGGCGGCCAAGGGCACCATGCTGCTCGGGGTGCGCGCGGTGATCGCCGAGTCGTACGAGCGCATCCACCGCTCCAACCTGATCGGCATGGGCGTCCTGCCGCTGCAGTTCCCGCCCAAGACCAGCGCCGAGTCGCTCGAGCTGTCCGGCACCGAGACCTTCACCATCACCGGCGTGACCGCGCTCAACGACGGCACGATCCCGCCCACGGTCACCGTCCGCACCGACACCGGCGTCGAGTTCCAGGCCGACGTCCGCATCGACACCCCCGGCGAGGCCGACTACTACCGCCACGGCGGCATCCTCCAGTACGTCCTCCGGAAGATGCTCAACAGCTGAGTCGGCTCTCTCTTTGCGGCCCGTCGCTCCCTCATCCGGAGCGGCGGGCCGATCTTTTTGGCACGTCGTAGCCGGGTGATGGGTGCTGACCGTCGCTTCCGAGCCGCCTTCTGGAAGATCAAGAGCTTGATGTCGTAGCCGGGTGGTGCGTTCAGACCGCTGCTCCCGGTACCCCTTTGTCAAGGGGTGCTGGGAGTGTGGGGTGGTTTAGGCTTGGGGTGGCGGGTCCGGGTTGTGACTTGTCCGAAGTGTCGATTTCGGGGTTGAGTCGGCCGCGCTGGATTTCAGAGTCGCCCCCGGGTGTCCTCCCGGACCCGTCCGGGGTCGTGTCGTTGGGTGTGGTTTTGGTGGTGTCGGTGGTCATCTGTCGCCAGACGAGGTCGGACAGGCGTCGTTTGAGGGCGCGGATGGCTTCTTTGGGTGTTTTGCCTTGGGCGAGTTTGCGTTGGTAGTAGTCGCGTCCTTCGCTGTTGTGGCGGATTTGGGCGAGGGCGGCGATGTGC
>NZ_JBFBAA010000050.1:0-45959 GCF_040682035.1 Actinoplanes sp. NPDC051470 | reverse complement strand
GGCTTGGGTTACTGGATGGCGTTCGGGTCAGATTCGGCAGTACCTGGCTCGGCGGCGCCGCGGAACGAGGAGGACGGTGAGTTCGTTGGGCTCATGATGCTTCCGCCGGCGCACGGTCCCGATCAACCTGATGACCCTACGATCACCGACCTGGGCTACCGGCTTGTTCGTCGCTACTGGCGGCAGGGCCTTGCCAGCGAAGCATCGCGCGTCCTGTTGCGATACGCCTTCGAGACTGTCGGACAGAACCGAGTGATCGCTCAGACCATGGCGGTGAATAGGGGCTCTCGGGGCGTCATGGAGAAGATCGGCATGCGGTACGTGCGCACATATTTCCCGTCCTGGGACGACCCGCTTCCGGGAGCCGATCTGGGCGAGGTCGAATATGAGATGACCCGAGCGACGTGGGCCACGAACCGTACCGCCTGCCGCTGATCCGGGCGTCGGCGAACGAGGCCGAAACTCTGCCGACACGGCCAGGCCGTGGCAACGCAACGTAACGTAACGATCGTCAGCGTCCGACGCGCCGGACTCGGCCGGGTAGCGACGGCGCATTGCTGCGCCGCCGCCCCCTCAGCCTTGATCCACCGACGCAGTCGGTGTTGGTTTGGTGTTGATCATTTCTGTATGGGGTGATCCGGGCGTGCGGGAGTCGCCGATCGCGTGGTCGGCTTGCTCCGGGTGTGATTGTTCGGGTTGGAATGACGATTGGGGCCTGTGGTGGGGTTGCCTGATTTCTGCGGGTGTGGGGGTGTCAGCCGGGCGTGGTGCTCACCGCGGCTCGCACGACGAGCTGATCGGAAGCGACGGCACAGGGCGCGGAAGCAGGAAAGGCAGCCATACCTCACCGTGTGCCACCAGCAGCGATGAACACCAGCACACCCGGAGCGGCATGAGAGATGACATGCATCGGCCGGTCACGGTCGGTGGGCTGAGTTGAGGTGTACGCCGTTCGGGGTCTTGACGGCCGGCGGTTTTGGGGGGCCTCCTCAGCTCAGACGCAGATTTCTGCGTTGGACATCGATGGTCACGGAGCTTGAGGAGGTCCCGATGGCGATCGTAGGCGGCCTGGACATCCACCGGAAGCAGCTGACATTCGACTGGGTCGACGAGCAGAACGACAAGTGGGAACGCGGCCGGATCGCCCCGGCCGACCGGGAACACCTGGCCGACTGGCTGACCCGGTTCGACCCGACCACGACAGGTTCGGTGGAGTTCGCGATGGAAGGCTGCACCGGCTGGCGATACATCGCCGAAGAAATGGACAAGGCCGGCGTGACCGCGCACCTGGCCGAGCCGGCCGACACGTCGGTGTTGCGGGGCCCGAAACGCCGGGCCAAGACCGACAAGGCCGACGCGAAACTGCTGCGCGAACTGCTGGCGGCGGGCCGACTGCCGGAGTGTTACATCCCGCCGTCGCAGGTCCTCGAGTGGCGGGCACTGCTCGAGCTCTACCAGGACCTACGGTCCCAGCACACCGGCTGGGCACAACGGATCCAGTCGGTGTGTTTCCACCAGGGCACCACCGCACCAGGGCAGGCGCCGTAGATGTTCTTGAGGTCGACGCTCGCGCGGGTGTCGGTGTCCGCGTAGGCCTGCGCCGACTTGTCCAGGGCGTCGGCGATCTGCTCGAACTCGCTGGTCGCGTCACCGACCCCCGCATACCCGTCGCGGTGGTGACCACGAAGACATCGATCGGCCTGCTCAGGACCGCGTCGGTCGACTCGCGCAGCACATCCTCGTCGATAAGGCCGGTAGACAGGAACAGCGCGGGAGCCCATTCAACCCGTGCACCTCGGCGCTCAAGGACCGTGATCTGCTCCTGTGCCTTGCGTGCGGCGGTGACACCGATCCGGAAACCCGACAGCGGCAACCCGTTCATGAGCTCTCCCTCGGGGTGACGGTATGGCTAGGGCAGAGCCGCCATCACCTCGGTGACGGACCGTCGCCGGCCGGTGTAGAACGGGACCTCCTCGCTCACGTGCCGGCGGGCCGTGGAGGCGCGCAGGTCACGCATCAGGTCGACGATCCGGTACAACTCGTCGGCCTCGAACGCGAGCATCCACTCGTAGTCGCCGAGCGCGAACGAGGCCACGGTGTTGGCCCGCACGTCCGGGTAGCCGCGGGCCATCTTGCCGTGCTCGGCCAGCATGTGCCGGCGCTCCTCGTCGGGCAGCAGGTACCACTCGTAGCTGCGCACGAACGGGTAGACGCAGATGTACGGCCGGGCCTGTTCGCCGGCCAGGAACGCCGGCAGGTGGCTCTTGTTGAACTCGGCCGGCCGGTGCAGCGCCATCTGCGACCAGACCGGTTCCAGGTGCCGCCCCAGCCCGGTGCGCCGGAACCGCCCGTACGCCTCCTGGAGCGCGTCCGGCGACGCGGAGTGCCACCAGACCATCACGTCGGCGTCGGCGCGCAGGCCGGAGACGTCGTACGTGCAGTCTGACTGTAAGTTCCAGTAGGATCGGAAAGACTTCGGAGCGAGAGGGGCCGTGTGTGGCCGAGGCGAGCCGCCTGGCGCAGCAGTCCGCATTCAATGCCGCGCTGACGATGATCATTCAGGCGCGTGTGGTCGAACAGCGCGTCGAGACCGAACTGAAGACCCTCGGGCTTTCACTGCGTCGGCTCGGCCTGCTGGGTCACCTCGGCGCGGCACCGGGGATCTCGTTCAGCGAACTCGCCAGGCGGGCCGGCATCAAGGTGCAGAGTCTGCACCCGATCGTCGATGCCTTGCTCGAGCAGGGGCTCGTCACCACCGTCGGAGGAGTCGGGCAGGGACGCGCCGCCGTCATCCAACTCACCACCCAGGGCGCGGAGGCCGCCGCCCGCGCCAAACATCTACTCATGACGATCGACGGCGAGCTCTTCGCCGACGGGGTGTGGAAGGAACTCGGCGACGCGCTCCGTGAGGTCGCGCAGGCCCGAGGACGGGAACTGCGGCCTGGCCACCAGTCACATGAATAGCGTTTGATGACCAGGTGATGGCCACAACCTCGGCGGGCAAGCCATCCGGGACGTTCCTTGCGGCAACATCGGTTTCCTTCGAACTCGCGGACGGCACCAGCCGGTCGTCGTCGGCTCGCGTTCGCGTCGTCGGGAGTTGACACCGGGCGGCCGGGACAACGGCGCCTTGCCCGAATCGGGTGAACAGGCTCGCCTCGGCGGTGCACGCGCTCGACTTGAACCTTAACATTGACGTTAAGGTTCATCGGCGAGATGAGAGGCCAGCGTATGCGGATCGGTGAGCTTGCCCAGCGATCAGGAGCGACGCCGCGGCAGATCCGGTACTACGAGGAGCAGGACCTGCTGATTTCGGCTCGGACCCACAGCAACTATCGCGACTACGACGAGAGCAGCGTTGAGACGGTGGTGCAGATCCGCGGGCTCATCGACGCGGGTCTCTCGACCCGGGTGATCAGAGTGCTCCTTCCGTGCGTCCACGGCCCGGGGGCTGAACTTCCGGCACGGCCTGACCCGGTCATTTCGGCATTGTTGACCGCCGAGCGTGACTGCCTCAAAGACCGGATAGACCACCTGATCCTTTGCCTCGACCAGGTCCAGTGCTACCTCGACCGCGTCGAGGTCTCGTAACAGTCCTCGAGCAGCCCGTTCACCATGACGTCGAGCGTGAGCGGCTGATGCTGTCCACGGAAGCGCCGGGATGCCTCAGCGAACCTGACGCATCCGGGCCTGACGTGCAGCAGTCCGCGACTGCTGCACGTCAGGCCGGCCCGAGGGCTACTACCGGCCGCAGCGAGCGCAGTTGATGAACCCCGCGGTCTGCGGGCGGGGTCAGCGCGGTGCGTCGATCCGATTCGCGTGAGCGTCGGTGGAAGCATGACCCTTCTCGGTTTCGCGCGCAGCGTTGGCGACCAACGCGCCTACGACACAGAGCACGAGCACAAGCACGAGGGCATTCAGCAGGCCGACATGTTCGCCCAGGAAGCCGATCGCCGGGGGACCAGCGAGGAACGCTAAATAGCCGATCGTGGCGACGGCACTCACCCGCGCGGCAGCGGTCTTCGGGTCGTCTGCGGCGGCCGACATGCCGATCGGGAAGCCCAACGCCGCGCCCAGCCCCCACGCGATCGCGCCGATGGTCGCGACACCAGGGTCGGGTACGAAGATGATCACGAACAGTCCGGCGGCGGCAAGCAGGAAGGAGACCCGTAGCACAGGTACGCGCCCGAACCGGTCGATCAGCAGAACACCGCCAAGCCGCCCCGCGGTCATTGCCGTGACGAAGAGTCCGAATGTGATCGCGCCCCTCGCGCGAGAAGATCTCGTAGGCTGGCGAAATCCTGTTCGTTGATGCCGTCGTGCATCCTGGGGCGGCGGTTGCCGCACTGGCGGAGAAACTGTTGAACGGGGTCGCCGTTCGCTCCGTGGATCTGGATCCCGTCAAGGCCGGCGGACCGCGTTGCGCTTGAGCGGGTCGGCTTGAGACCCGCGATGGCTCCGCGTCCGAGGTCATCGGAGTCGTTATGCGATCAACCTAAACATTCACGTCAGCGTGAAGGTCAAGTGAACGATGTGAGGGGCTCGGCACAAGAGGCATCTCGCTGCCGGAACTGCTGACGGCACGGCCGCCATCGGGCCGATGGAAGACTGGTGAGGTCCGAGTCCGCGCGCCGCTTCCGACGGGCCGCGAGATCGTCCGGGACTTTCCAGCAGACCTGGGCCGGGCGCGACGGCTGCGACACAATCAAGACGTTGGTCGGGCCGGGTCTCGTCGCGGGTGCCGGACGATCGGGGCGTGGTGAAAGTGCGCACGCCGTACGTCGTTCCCCAAGGTGGTGATCGTGCAGAGCGAGATGGACGTGGCCACTGCCTACGAGGGCGCGAGCGCCACCGGCCGGTACCTGCTCGGCGCTCGTCCGACCAGCGTGGACAATGAGGGCAGCCGCATGGCGACGGAGTATCGCGAGGCGCTGTCGCGCGCAACCTCCGAGGACGAGCGCGCCTACTTCCTACGCCGCTTCGGGTGGCACGAGGTCGTGGGCCGACCGCACGAATTCGGGGACGAGCGGGTTCGGGTCGGCGACCCGGACGGCTACGATCACCTGGCACGGCTCGACGTCGTCGAGGGCCACGGTGGCCAGGCCCGGGCGTAGGGTGTGACGGCGGTCGCCGGCCGGGACGACCATGCACATCCCAGATCAGGCGGGCCGCACCGTGATCATCACCGGCGGCAGCAGCGGCATCGGCAAGGCCCCCGCGGCCAACTCTGGCTGCCAAGGGTGCACGGGTCATCATCGCGGTACGCGACCAGACCCGCGGCCGCGCGGCCGCCGCCGAGATCGGTGCCCGCGCCGAGTCCCGCCCGCTCGACCTCGGTTCGCGGGACTCGGTACGTGAGTTCGCCGATAAGCTCGACGGCCCGATCGATTACGTGATCAACAACGCCGGCTTCATGACCGCCACCCGCCACCTGACCGCCGACGGCTCCGAAGGACAGTTCGGCGTCAACCATCTCGGGCACTTCGCCTTGACGAACCTGCTCGTCGGCCGGATCGCCGGACGCGGTGACCTAGCGGAACTACCGCAACGCGCACACCGTCATTGATGATCTGCATGGGGAACGGTGGCCCTACCGCCCGTTCGGCGTCTACGGCCAGACCAAGCTGGCCAGCATGTTGTTCACCCGCGAGCTGCAACGCCGCCTGACCAGGGCCGGCTCATCGGTCCGGGCCACCGCGGCGGAACCCGGCTGGGCCGCCATCGGATTCACGATGACCACCAGCCGGCGGATCCTCGACCGCAGGCTCGTGCTGGGTACGCGGCTCCTGCCGCAGAGCGCCGAGGGCGGGGCCCAGCCAACCCTGCTGGCCACCGTGGGTGAGGCGCCCGCCGCCAGTCTCTCGGGTCCCAGCCTGGGCGGCGTACGCGGACGGCCACCATCGAAAAGGTGTCCGGCGAAGCGTTCGACGACGACACCGCGAGACGACTGTGGGACGTCTCCGAGCGCCTCACCGGCACCGCATTTCCGCTGCCGGCCCGCCGGTGACGGTGTGCCCGAGGCGACGCCGCGGCCGGTCCACGAGGCCGGGCCGCCGCACGGCCGGCTCCTGTTCACGACGGGAGCCGGCCGGGGGAACCGGGAATCACCCGGCGGCGGAAGCCTCCAGCCGGTCGGCGGCCCGCCGCGCGGCTGCCGTGAACCCCTGCGTCCACCCGTGCGACTCGGCGAGCGCACGCCGGGTGAGGTCCGGCCCGGCCAACTCGGGCGTGCCCACGCCGAAAAGGGGTTTCGGCGCGTACTCGGCGTTCAGCTCCGTCTGGCGCGCCACCTCATCACCGAAGAAGAGCTGGACCAGCCGCAGGCCGATCTCGATGCACCCGGTGGCCGGGCCCGCGGAGATCCGGTTTCGGTCCTCCACCACATTGGGCGTCCGGACCGTCTCCGCACCGAACCAGTCCAGCTCGTCGTAGAAGTGGAAGTTGGTGGTGGCTCGGTACCCGCGGAGCAAGCCGGCCGCACCGAGGACCAGGCTGCCCTCGCACACCCCGGCGATCCAGCCGGCCCGGGCACCCCGGTCAGCAAGGAACGCGAGGGTCTCCGCGTCCTCCAGAAGCTCCATCGGTGTCGCCCCCACCAGCAGCACGTCCAAGTTCGCCGGGCAGTCGGCGAAGGTGGTGGTCGCGCGCGTCGGGAAACCGCCGTAGCCCAGGAACTCGTCCAGGTTCTTCCAGACGAAGTGGACGTTCACCCCGGGCATGCTCGCCATCACCGCGTGAAAGCCGACGACGTCGACCGGTGCGTACTCCGGGCACACCAGCACGGCGACCTCGATACGGCGTTGTTCGTCAGTCATGAAGCGGTCCTCTCCGTCAACTTGCAGTCAGACTACAAGTTGACCGAAAGGCTCGTCCAGCGGGCCGACCGGCTCACCCGTCACGGCCGGAACCGGTGGTCCATCCCGGGTTCGGTGAAAAGGTGGCGGGGGGTGGGCGGGGTCCGTCTCCAGCTGTAACGGCTCAGGACATGGATGACGTTTTGTTCTCAGGACTTGGTTGACGTTCCGTCGCGCTCCGGTTGATCATCTTCGGCTGTGTCCGGTGTGGAAGAAGGTCAGCGGGATCAGCTGGTCGAACAGCGGTATCGGGCGGTGCTCGAGGTACTCGGCGGTTCGCGGGTGAGTGAGGTGGCGCTGGGGTACGGGGTGTCGCGGCAAGCCGTGTACTCGTGGAGGGCCAAGTACGACGCGGGCGGCGTGGACGGGCTGCGGGAGGTATCTCGGCGGCCGAAGGCGAGCCCGACCCGGATTGCGGCTGAGGTCGAGGCCGTGGTGTGTGAGATGCGTCGGATCCATCCGCGGTGGGGTGCCCGCAGGGTCGCGTTCGAGCTGGGCCGGGCCGGCGCGGCGGCGCCGTCGAGGGGCACGGTGCATCGGATCCTGGAACGCAACGGCCTGGTCATGGCGCAGGAGCAGCAGCATCGGCGTAAGTACAAGCGGTGGCAACGCGAGGCACCGATGCATCTGTGGCAGCTGGACCTGGTCGGCGGGATCTACCTGGCTGACGGCCGCGAGTGCAAGATGCTGACCGGCATCGACGACCACTCCCGGTTCGTCGTGATCGCCACCGTGCTGGCGGTGCCGTCCGGCCGGGCCGTCGCCGACGCGTTCCTGGCCGCGATGCGCGTGCACGGGGTGCCGGCCGAGGTCCTCACCGACAACGGCAAACAGTTCACCGGCCGGTTCACCAAGGGCCGCCCAGCGGAGGTGTTGTTCGAGCGGGTATGCCGGGAGAACGGCATCACCGGCAAGCTGAGCCGCCCCTACTCGCCGACCACGACCGGCAAGATCGAACGGTGGCACCGGACGCTGCGCCGTGAACTGCTCGATGTCGCCGGCCCGTTCACGGACCTGCCCGCCGCGCAGGCGGCGATCAGCGGCTGGGTGCACGCCTACAACCACGAACGGCCGCACCAGGCGCTGGACATGGCCACTCCGGCCAGCCTGTTCAGGCCCAACCTCGACGCCGGACCCAACCCGGCCGTCGTTGTGTCCCCACCACCGCAGAAGCCGGCTGCCCGCACGTTCGAGGTCTCGCCGCCCGCCACGGACCGCCCGTCGATCCTGCTCCCCGCCTCAGCGCCGGCGGTCGAGTTCGACACCGTCATCGCGGCCGGTGGCTTACTCAGCGTCTTGCCGCGCGTCAACGCGTCAGGATGGGTGCCGCCCGCGGAGGTCAGCCCGCCCACGTCTGGGCCGACGAGAACAGCGTCCACATCCTCATCGACGGCGAGTTGGTCAAGACCGTGCCGTCGAACCTGAACGCTGACGACCTGCACGAACTGGCCATGCGGGGCGCCCATCCCGCCGGGCCCCCGCCCGCAAGCGCCCCGGCTCTCACCGCGGCCACGACGCTGCCTGGCGGGGCCGTGGTTGAGATCGACCGGATCGTCGGCAACGACGGCTTCACCGGCATCGCCGGAACCCGGCTACGGATCGGCGCGGACCTGCACCGCCGCAAGGTCACGCTGCGCCTCGACGGCCACCTCATGCACGTCATCCACGACGGCCGCCTGGTCAAAACACTGCCCGCGCCGATCCCTGCCGACCAGCGAACCAGCCTGCTCGGCGCCCGGCTGACCACCACCCCGCTACCCGCACCGGCTTCCGGACCCGTCAGCGTCCAGCGCAAGGTCCCTGCGGACGGGAAGGTCATGGTCGCCCGGCAGATCCTGCGGATCGGACGGACCTACGCCGGCGACATCGTCACCATCCACGTCGAGGACACCCACTTCCGGGTCACCCTCGACAGCGCCGAACTCGGCATCCACCCACGCACCAGCCAACACCCGGTCACCCGCTGGAGAGCGAAAATCCACGCACCGCGGGCCTGAGCCCCAAACCGCCACCATGTCCTGCGACTGTCAACGATCTCCAGAGACCATTCCGTCAAGCAACTCCCGAGACCTCACACAACAGCCGCTGCATCCCGTCCGGGCTCACATCGCCGGTCTACTCCGCCAACGTCCAACCGTTCTTACGTTCCAGCCCGGCTACCAGACCACCCCTATGCCGGCCCACCCGCTCACGCGACTCTGGCCTGCCGAAACGCGGACCCACCACAGTCAACAGCTTGTCCAAGGCGGCACGCCAACCCGCGATATCAACATAAGTCACGCCCGGTCAACGCAGCACCCGACCAACCGACACGGGGTCGCGTCCGCCGGCGTGGTGTAACGACCTTGTGCACAGTAGAGCGATCGGCATGGCGGGTTGACCGGGACATAGACGGCCGCGCAGATGTCTTGATTGTGTCGATCAAAACCATCCGCGCGGCCTTCGCCCATTGTGCCTTCACCGGCCTCAGCCGCAACCACCTGGGCCTGCTCCTGACGGAACTGCAACCCGCATGGGCCGCGGCCCGAGAGGACCGAGTAGTGCGACGTGGCGCACATGGACGCGCTGGGTCAACGCGGAAGCGTCGAGTGCGGACCGAGCGTCGGCAATCGCGGCCGGGAGCTTACCGAGCCGGTGGCGTAGGACCAACCGTACGGCCAAGGCTGCGGCATATAGCCTCGGGCCACCCGTTCGCGCGAGGTCGACCACGTTCTCGGCGGCTTGCCGGGCTGTGTCGACCTCTTCTGTCTCGACGAGCACCTCGATCGCTCGCAGGCGTGCCACCGTGTCCTCGAGTCCGGTTCCAGCACTGGCGAGTGCCCGCTCGCCCCACGTCTTGGCTCGCTCGGGACCTTGACCAGATTGGGCTGCACACTGGGCTAACGAGGAGAGCTGCCGGGCGGCCTGCCCAGATATGGTCCCGACGTGTTCACCGGCCCGCTCCAGCAGCCGAACGCCCTCGCCTGCAGTCACCGCGTGCTGTAGATAGAGCTCCGCGACGAGTGCGTCAGGGCCGTCGACGGACGGCGCCTGGTCGTCCGCACCCGTGAGGTAGCGCACGTCGGCGAGGGCGGCCAACGCGCGGCGGCGGTTGGCGTCGTCGAGCGGCATTGCGAGGGCAGCGGCGATGTGGTCGTTCGCAGGCTGACCCGAGGTACGGGCTTCGATCTCGGCCAAGCTCAGCAGCGCGTCCGCCCGCAAGGCGGCAGGCAGCGGCTCGGCGTTGAGGCGGGTCAGATAATTGGCTGCGGCGGTGAGGTTTCCGTCGCGGACGGCGTCGTCGGCGGCCTGCTTCAGGGATACCGCCGCCCAGTCCTCTGCGACAACGGGCGACGCGAGCAGGTATCGCGCCACTTGTGCGGCCGGAGCATCGTCGCGGGCCATTGCCTGCGCCGCTTGCGCGTTGGTCGCCAGCAGTGCGGTGTGCGTAATCCCGCGGCTGAGCTGGAGCCGGCAGAGTTCGTGGGCCAGCCGAACGGTGCTGCCTTCCACGGTGACCAACCCGGTCTCGGTAAGCGCACGGACGGTGTCGGCCACGACCACCGGGGTGAGGCCGGTGAGTTGATTGATCAGGTGGAGATCGCCGGTCCCGCCCAGAACAGCGAGCGTACGCAATTCCTCGATCAGCTCGGGGTCACGGCTCGGCTCGCCGACGCTGACGGTGAGCATCACAGCAAGGGGCCGGTGTAGTCCGCCACGGGTCGACAGCGCGCACAGCCATTCGAGGGACTCGCGCTCCAGCCATTGGCAGTCATCGACGGCCACGAGGACCGGTCCGTTGGCGACGAGCTTATCGAGTCGCTGATGCAAATCGTCCATGCTGGCTGGGACGTTGCCGCTGTCATTCATGCCCAGAAGTCGTGCAGCGACGCCGAATGGTGGAGTCATGTCCCGATGAGACGCGGCGTCGGCCAGAACCGTGAATCCGAGGCGATGAGCTTGCCGTACCCCAGCCGTCAACAGCGCCGTCTTGCCGGTACCTGCACCGGCCGCGATCACATAAAAGCCGCCGAAACCCTCTGCCGCGGCATCGTGACTGCACCTCCAGGCGATGGTGGATATCAACACTTTGTCCGGCTACTGTGCGTTGTCAAATGTCTCCGCCGACATCCGCATCAACGCAACTACGTTGGATGCCTCAACAGATACTTTCCGTCACGGCCATCAAGTCGGGGGCCACGCCGCCGACCGCTCGCGTGGCAGAAAGCGCCTTCACGGGCGACGACCTCCGGTGAACGATGTCAAAGAACCTTCGCCATCGAAGGAGAGCCGTCGCCATAGAAACGCATCGTTTCCGTGGCGGTTCCTGAAGGCGTCTTCCGGTCGACGCCGCGGTGAACGGCAGCGCCCCGCAGGCTTCCTTGGCCAAGCCCGGCCGACTTCGGCCGTCCACTTCGGCACGCCGCCGGTCGCGCGACATAGCAGGGCGCACTCGGATTGCCGGCTTGAATAGTGACGACTCCTTGCCTACGTACCACCCGCAATCGAGCAGGCCGACCCGCGCCGCCGCCGTACCGGCGACCGCGCCGCCGCCTGACTCGCCCACCCCGTCGACCGATCGGGCAGGCTCAGGGAACGAGTGCGTGCTTTCCGCCGCCCGGGTGGCGCTGGCTGAGGAAGTTGAGCACGTCCGCGGCATCCGACAATGGATGCGTTGCGGCGACTGGCACAACGAGCTTGCCGGCGGCGGCCAGCTCGATGATGTCGGCGCGCGCCGCGCGCTCCGCCGCCGCGGGCCACGTGCCGATGGAGAACTCCATATCCTCGTCGAACGCCCGCGGATACGCGCAACATGTCATGATCCGCCGCCGATTTTGCACCAGGGCGAAGGAGACGTCCAAGGCCTCGTCTGTGCCGGCACAATCCAGGGCGACCTGTATACCGTCCGGGGCCAGGTCCCGTACGCGCTCTGCGAGGCCCTCCCCGTACTCCACCGGTTCTCCACCGAAACGCCGAACCACCTCGAAGTTGTCTTTCCCGCAGGTACCGATGACCCGCGCACCCACCATTCGGGCCTGCTGCAAAATGCTGACTCCGGTGCCACCCGAGGCGGCGTGCAGCAGGACCGTGTCGCCGGCCGTGACGCCGGTGACGCGGAGCATCTTCGATGCCGATGTCCCGCACAGCAGCAGGTTCGCCGCCTCCGGGAAAGTCAGCGTGTCCGGCTTCCGGTAGACATCGTCGGCCCGCGCGTTGAGCCGGTCGGTGTACCCACCTCTCACTCGAAACGCCAGCACCGGATCGCCCACCGCGCCCCCACCCGAGGCGATCGCGGTGTCCGGCCCGATTGCCGAGATCACCCCGGCGACCTCGTACCCGAGGGGATGAGCCGGAAAGCGCTTGGCGTTCGCGATCGCACCCAGGCAGACCATGAAATCGGCCAGGTTCACACCCGCGGCGCGCACGTCGATGGTGACCTCGCCGGGCCCGGGGGCCGGCACGTCGACGTCGATCGCCGTCAGGGAGACCGGCGCACCGACCATCTCGGCGACCACTGCGACACTGGACATGCCTTGCTCCTGACTCCGGGTCTGTCGGTACGGCCATGCTGGTGCGGGCCGCGGGACCAGGCTAGGAGACGACGGTCCGGAGAGCCCTCCCACATTCCTGGGATATCGTCCACATTCCTGGGATATCGTCGGACCGGTGACAGCGCCGGACCCTAACCGCGAAACCGCGCACAGTATCGAGGCCCTGTGCCGTCTGGGCCTCGACTCCCGGGAGCTGGGCCGCCGGATCGGCTCTCACCTGTCGCGTCGTCTGACCGCTGACGCCTTCTGTTTCGGCCTGATCGACCCCTCGACCCTGCTCGTGACCGACCATGTGATCGAAGGCATTTCGTCGGACGCCGCCGCGGACGCCGCGTACAACGAGTATCTGGTCGATGACGTACTGAAGTTCGCCGAGCTCGCCCGGGCCAAGGACCGCGTTGGCATTCTCAGCGAAGCGACCGGCGGGGATCCGACGTTGAGTCACCGATACCGGGCATTGCTGCCGCTCATCGACGCCAGCCATGAACTTCGCGCAGCGTTTGTGATCGACGACCGATGCTGGGGTGGCATGTCGCTGTATCGCAGTGGGTCGCGACCCGACTTCAGCCCGGACGACGTCGACCTGTTCCGGCGGTTCTCCGTCACGGTTGCGGCGGCGCTGCGAAGGGCCGCTCATCGCCCGGCCAGCGTTGCTGTCGGCGGACCCGCCGAAGCGGGTGTGCTCATCCTCGACCACGACTTCCGGTTGCTCACCGCGAATCCGGCCGGGCAAGAGTGGCTCGAGGAACTCGCTACCGACATCACAGGGGCGCCGCCGATAGCCGTCCTCGATGTCGCGGCTCGGGGGAAGAACTCGCCGCTGGGAGCCTACGCCCGAATCCGAGGGACGTCGGGACGGTGGCTCTCGGTGCAGGCGTCCCCTCTGACGGGCGACCGGCACCCGGCGACCATCGCCGTGCTGATCCAGCCGGCGCCGGCATCCGAGGTGATTGAGGTCCTGCAACTCGCGTACGGGCTGACGCCCCGAGAACGGGACATCCTCGAACAGGTCATCAGCGGCAGGCCATCGCGGGCGATTGCCGGCCTCCTGCACATCACCACCGCAACCGTGCAGGACCACTTGAAGTCGATCTTCGCGAAGGTCGGCGTGCGTAGCCGCGGCGAGCTGGTGGCGCGCATGCTGGACGGCGTATTCAACCGGCCTTCGTAACAACGGCGGGCCCGTCTGCTGGGCGCACCGGCTACCGCGCCACCACCATCGACCCCGGCGCCCACACCGTCACCGCCACCACCCCCGGCGGCGGCACGATCACCCTCGGATACGACCGGCTGGTCATCGGCACCGACGCAGTCCCGGCCCGGCCACCGATCGCCGGCCTCGACGACGGCGTCCACGTCCTGCACACCATGGGCGACACCTTTGCCCTGCTCGACTCCCTGAACGCCCGCCAGGCCCGCACCGCGATCATCGTCGGCGCCGGATACATCGGACTCGAGGGCCCCGGTGCCGCCAGGCATCAGGTCAAGTGTCCGCGCTTTCGCTTGGTCGTCACTGTCCGGGCGTTCGTCGGCCTGGATCGGCTGCCCGTCAGCGCCCGCCCGTGGTACCCATGCCGGGCGTCGTTCCTGCCGGCACCGGATCCGGTCGAGGTCGGCGATAAGTTCAGACTTCGACGGCTGCGAGCGCAGGAATCCGCCGGCGACCGGGCGCCAAGCCGAACCGCCAACCCTTACCACCAGGACCCCCGGGCCCGCCCATGGCACCATCCTGACAGAACCGGTGAGGCAAGCGGAACGATGCGCGTCGGCTGCATCGACCGGCTCCGTCGACAAATCACCGCGACCACGGCGAGCTGGCGGCTCAGCACGGAGTCACCTGCCCCTCCGACGGAACCTCGCGGCGCTCATCGCCCCGCGCATAGATGCAGGCCACGTTCGGGTGACTCGGTGGAGGTGGGCGAGGCGAGCACCGGGTCGACGCTGCGGTGGTGCGAGCGGACGTAGGTGCCGTCCGTACGGTGGTGGGCACTGACGCGGACGTGGCCGGTGCTCTGCACGGCGCGGGGGGTGTTGCGCCGGTAGTGCGGGCGGACGCCGGTCGTGACGAGCACGGGAACCCTTGGGCTTTCCCTGAGCTTCGCACCCGCAATTACTCACCACGCACGTCAGGGCGGGGACCGGTCTCGGACACTGACCGGGAGCTACGTACCGGGCATAAACCCCGGCCTCCAATCAACGCAGCTCACTCATCGCGAGCGACATCGTGTCGCGGTGGTCCGGGAGGCGACGATTACCTGCGTCAGGTGAAATTCGGCGAGGACAATGCCGAGCTGACCTCCAAGGCTTGTGCCGGAGCCATCGCCCTGTATCTGGCGTGGTGCCGACGCACTCGGCGAGACTGGAGGACCGCCTGGGCCTTCATGGGACTGTTCGTGACGTGGCTCAAGCACGTGCCGCGGGAACTCGGAAACCTCAGGCGGTGCGGAGGTGCTGGTCGGCCCCGGTGAGAAGCCGGTCCGTGGAGCGAGGCGTATCAACGTTGTGCTGGCCGATCGTGTTGCTGATGGCGCGGGCCTGCCTTCGACGCAGTGAGTTGTGGGTCAGCGTCGCGAGGACATCCACTTCCTGGTCGACTCATCGTCGCTGGGTTGTCTGATTGGCCGCTCGCATCTGCATGTGGTGCCTCGGCAGAACGTCGACGGGGCCTGGGCCAAGTCGATCCACAGCAGGCCGGTGCCGGTCGACTCGCTGGTGGTGCGGGCTTACGTCTTCGAGCGGCCACGGTCGAACGGGCTTCGGACAGCGACTTCGTCATCGCCAATCTGTTCCGCGAGCCGATCGGTGTCCCGATGCCGCAGGGAGCGGTCAACGATCTTCTCGCCAGGCTGGAGAAGCGGGCTGGGCCTATGCCGGCTGCCGCCTACTGGCAGGAGCGGTCCCGCCTGCCGTGGGGGTGAGCAGCTCCACGCCGTTTGCGTCGAGGGCCTCGCGCAGGTCGGGCGGCGGCGCGCTGTCGGTGATCAGGTAATCGGCGGCAGCCAGTTCGGAGACCTGGGCGAACAGGCGCCGGCCGAACTTGGAGGTGTCGGCGAGGATCGCCACCCGGGCGGCCCGCGAGATCATTTCCTGCATCATCGCGGCCTCGGCCAGGTTGCTCGTCGTGTAGCCGGCGTCGGCCGAGACCGCGCCGACGCCGATCAGGGCCAGATCGCAGCTGATGTCGAGGTCGGCGCCGGTGTTGGCGCGGAAGCTGACCGGGCCGATGGTGGCCAGGGTGAGGGCGCGGACCGCGCCGCCGAAGACGTAGATGTCGCGGACCGCGGTGGGCGGCAGCGCGCCTGGCACCAGCAGGTTGTTGGTGGCCACCGTCAGGTCGCGGTGCTGGCCCAGGTTGCGGGCCAGGGCGAGGGTGGTCGTGCCGCCGTTGATCATGATGGTGGAGCCGTCCTGGACCAGGGCCGCGGCCAGCGCCGCGATCTTCTCCTTCTCCTGCTCCTGGACGCTGAGCCGCTGGTCGACGGCGCGGTCGGTGCGGGAGACGGTGGAGAGGCTGACGGCGCCGCCGTAGGTGCGCACGAGGCTGCCCTCGGCGGCCAGCTGGTCCAGGTCTCGGCGGACGGTGTCGATCGAGACGCCGAAGCGTTCGGCCAGCTCACCGACGGTGACCTGGCCGGTTTCGGCAACGTAGGCGGCCAGCTGGGCCTTGCGCCCGGCTGGCAGGTGGCGCTGCCGTTCGTTGCTGTCCACGCTCACTGATTCCCCCTTGTCAGTGCGGCAGTATGCCACAAATGCGTTTCCACCCTGCGGGCCGCTGCTCAGAGCCGCGAAGACCTGCAAGATCGGGCATTCCTAGCTGAGCAGCAGTATCGACTGGGTGAAGACCGTGTATCGAGATATCCACGCGCAACCGTATGCAGTACTACGCAGCTCCTTGCTGTTCTTCTCTTGTCTTCATCTGTAACACGCTGCTAACGTGACGCCAACACGGCAGAGAACAGGAAGACTTCGATATAGAAGGAGCCCGCCATGGCGGTTCGTTCGACCCGGTTGAAGCGAGTGGTAGGGGCAGTGACGGCGGCCGCCATGGTCGCGTTCGTGGTGGCCTGCGGCGGGGGCGACTCCGATGACTCCGCCGCGGGCGGCGACGTAACGCTGGAGTTCGCCCAGTGGTGGGGGGCCGAGCTTCCGGCCGGGGAGTTGGACAAGATCGTCGCCGACTTCACCACGCAAAACCCGAACATCAAGATCAAACTGATCAGCGCGCCGTACGCTTCGACCAAGCAGCAGCTGATCACGGGGGCCGCCTCGAAGACCCTGCCCGACGTGGTGGGTCTCGACGGTGCCTGGGTCAACGACTTCGCCAAGCAGGGCGCGATCGCGGACATGTCCAAGCTGATGACCGACGCGAACTATGACTCCAGTCAGCTGGCCAGCCAGATTCAGCTCGAAAGCAAGACGTACATGATCCCGGTGGTCAACTTCGTCTATCCGCTGTTCGTCAACAAGGACCTGCTGACCAAGGCCGGCGTGGCCACGACGCCGAAGAACCGCACCGAGTTCCTCGACGCGGCCAAGAAGATCAGCGCGAGCGGCGGCAACGTGAAGGGCTGGGCGCTCCCGCTCGACACTGCCGTGCCCAACGGCATCCAGAACGACGTCATGTCCTGGCTGTGGGCTTCCGGCGGCAGCATGCTGGCCGACGGCAAGCCGGCCCTGCAGACCGCTGCGGTCAAGAGCACGGTCGAGTACGTGAAGAGCCTGAACGACGCGAACGTGATCGCCCCCGGCTCCCTCACCATGAAGGAGCAGGACAAGGTCGAGAAGTTCACGCAGGGCCAGGTCGGCATGATGATCGACTCGCTCGCCCACGTCACCCTGATCAAGAAGAACAAGCCGGACCTCAAGTTCGAGATCGCGGCCATCCCGGCCGAGGACAGCTACACCGGCAAGCGCGGCATCCCGTACGCGTCCTGGGGTGTCGGCATCTCCAACTCGACCAAGCACAAGGCCGAGGCGTGGAAGTTCGTCTCCTACCTGATGAGCCAGCACACCAACGCGAAGCTCGCCACCCTGGCCAACGGCTTCACCGGTAACAAGAACGCCGAGCCCGACTTCAGCAACAGCGACCCGCTGTTCAAGCAGGCCTTCGACATCTACAAGGAGAGCGTCCCGGCCAACGAGTTCGTCGGCCTGCCCAAGTCCGAGGACCTGATGCGCAGCTTCGACGAGCAGCTGCAACTCGTGCTGACCGGCAAGACGAGCGTCGACGAGGCCCTCGCCAAGTCGCAGGAGTCCTGGTCGTCGGTGATCGGTTAGCCAGCCCAGGCGCCGCGCCGGTCCGCAGCCCGGTGCGGCGCCCGACCTAGGAGACAGTGATGACTTTGCTCGCCTCGAAGGCTGCCCCGCCGGCCGAGCAGGCGGCGCCGGCGCGGAAGACGCTGGCCCGGCGCCTGGTCCCGTACGGCTATCTGTCCCCGACGATCGTGCTGATCGTGGTCCTGATGGTGGTCCCCATCGTCATGGTGATCAGCTACTCGTTCCGGGACAACGTGATAGTCCAGGAGAACTCGGTGTTCGCCGGGTTCGCCAACTACACCAAGGTGCTCACCGACCCGGACTTCCTGGTCGCGATGAAGAACACCGCCGTCTTCATCACCGTCAGCATGGTCGCCCACCTGGTCCTCGGCCTGGCCTTCGCGATGATGCTGAACACCGAGCTGCTGGGCGGGGTCACCAAGGTCATCTTCCGGCTCGTCTACATCCTTCCTTGGCTGTTCACGATCGCGGTCATCGCGGTCATCTGGCGGCTGCTGCTCGACCCCTCCGGCGTCATCAACTACGTCATGCACTCGATCGGATTGATCAACGAGGGAGTGAACTGGCTCGGTGACCCGGGCAAGGCGCTCTGGGCGGTCACCTTCATCAACATCTGGTCGGGTTATCCGTTCTTTATGATCAGCCTGCTGGCCGGCCTTCAGGGCATTCCCAAAGACCTGTACGAGGCGGCCGCGGTGGACGGGACGAACTGGTTCCAGCGGTTCCGGCACGTGACGCTGCCCCAGCTACGGCCGGTGATCATCAGCATGGCGGTGCTCGACTTGATCTGGACGTCCCAGCAGTTCGCGCTGATCTGGATGACGACCGGCGGTGGCCCGCTGAACGCCACCGAAATGCTCAGCACCTACACCTACAAGCAGGCCTTCAGTGAGTACGAGTTCTCCACCGCGTCCGCCGCGGCCGTGATCGTCCTGCTGCTGACGATGGTGCTGGCCTTCTTCTACGTACGCCAGCAAAGGGTGAGGTGATCGCCATGGCCGTCGCCATCAAGACCAAGCGCGCCTTCGCGAAGGCCGGGGTCATCACCGGGCTGATCGTCGGAGGCCTGTTCGCCGGCCTGCCGGTGCTGTGGATGCTGTCCACCTCGTTCAAGAGCAACGGGGAGGTTTTCCAGAACCCGCCGAAACTGATCACCTCGACGTTCTCGCTGGACGCCTACACCGCGATCCTCGGCAACGGCGCCCAGCTGCGGTATTTCCTGAACAGCTACATCGTCGCGATCGCGGTGACGCTCCTGACCCTGTTGGTGGCACTGGTGGCCGGGTACGCGTTCAGCCGCTTCACCTTCCCGTTCCAGAAGACCATCAACGCGGTGATCGTCAGTGTGCAGGCTGTGCCGCCGATCACCCTCGTCATTCCGTACTTCGGGCTCGTCGTTGCGCTCGGGCTGTACAACACCTATCCCGGCCTGATCCTCACGCACATGGTGTTCACGCTCCCGTACGCGATCATCATGATCACCGCGTATCTGAACACCCTGCCGCGCGAGCTGGACGAGTCCGTCAAGGTGGACGGCGGCACCGGCTGGACCGCACTATGGCGGATCCTCGTGCCGATCTCCGTACCAGGTCTGATCGCGGTCGGGGTCTATACGTTCATGATCTCGTGGAACGAATACCTCTTCGCTCTCACCCTCACTCGTACCGATGACATGCGCACGGTGCCGATCGGCATTCAGATGCTCATGGGCCAGCACTCGTACGAGTGGAACCAAATGATGGCGATGAGCATCCTCGGTTCCATTCCCGTCCTCGTCCTCTTCCTGCTGTTCCAGAAGCGGTTCATCGGCGGGCTCACTGCCGGCGCCGTGAAGGCCTGAACCACCGCCCCCTCGCTAAGGAGAAACACCGAAATGCTGACGACCGGCAAGGCGATCCTGGATGTCGCCAATGAGCACAGCTTCGCCGTGCCCGCTTTCAATATCAGCGACTGGGCGATGTTCAAGGGAATCGTGGAGATCAGCGAGGAGACGAACGCGCCGCTCATCGTTGCTATCCACCCGGACGAGGTCCGGCACATCGGACCCGAACTGATCAAGGCGATCGCCGAGCGGGCACACAACTCGAGCGTCCCGGTCGCGATCCACTGGGACCACGGCGCCGACTACGACCAGATGCTGCAGGCGTTCCAGTACGGCTTCACCTCCGTGATGATCGACGGCTCGCTGAAGCCGTTCCAGGAAAACCTCGCGCTCACCAAGAAGGTCACCGACTCCGCACACGTGCTCGGCGTGTCGGTCGAGGGTGAGCTCGGCACGATCGGCGGCAACGACAGCTACGCCGAGGCCGGCGCCGCCGAGATCATTTACACCGACCCGGACGACGCGGTCACGTTCGTCGAGCGGACCGGCGTGGACTCCCTCGCGATCGCGATCGGCACGTTCCACGGCTTCTACCCGGCGCACCTCAAGCCGGAGCTGAAGCTCGACCTGCTCAAGGAGATCAAGAGCCGGGTGGGCATCCCGCTGGTCCTGCACGGCGGCTCTGGCAATCCGGACGACGAGATCCGCGAGGCCGCCCGCACCGGCATCAACAAGATCAACATCTCCACCGACATCAAGGTCGCCTACCACGACAAGATGCGCGAGGTTCTGGGCAGCGACTCGAAGGTGCGCGAGCCCAACGCCATCCAGCCCGCCTGCCTCGACGCCATGAAGGTCGTGGCGGCGCAGAAGATCGAGCTGTTCGGCGCCGAGGGCAAGGGTTCTCTGTTCTGACATGCCTCGTTCCGACATGACAGGCGCGTCTCGAGTCGTTTTGGGCCTGGGCGGCTGTGTCGACTACGAGCTGAAGCTGACCGCTCCCGTTCTGCAGCAGCTGATCATCGAGTACGGCATCGTCGCCGCGGACCTGACGTCGCCGGTTGAGGTGGCCGGCGAGCGGGACCTGGTCGTGTCGATCCTGGGATCCGTCGCCCGGGACCGGGGCGGCGAGCACTTCGTCGCCTCCGCCCCGGCGCTGCAGACCTTCGCCAATCGGTTCCCGCATCGGCAGACGCTGGGCGGGACGTCGGTGCGGGCCGGGATCCTGATGAGTCGGCTGGGCGTGCCGTCGACCCTGCACCTGGTCAGCGTCAACGACACGTTCCGCAGGCTGCTGCCGGACGACAGCGAATACATCAACAGCGGCGTCGAGGACACCTACTATCCGCACCTGATCGTCCAGTACGACCAGGGCCTGCGGATCCGGGCGAACGACATCGACATCAACCCACCGTTCCCCAACCGCCTGATCTACGTGAACGACCCGGCGAACAGTGACATGGTGCTCACCGCTGATCTCGGAGAGCGGCTGAGCGCGGCCGACCTATTCCTCATCTCCGGATTCAACGCCATGCGTGACGCCGCCGAGCTCGATGATCGGCTCGCGTCCCTCACCGCGCACATGCGGCAGCTACCGCCGTCCGCGGTGACCTACTTCGAGGACGCGGCCTACCACGAGCCCGCCTTCAGCCGCCGGGTCCGGGAGGCGTTGCTCGACCACATCGACGTGTACGGGCTGAACGAGGACGAGTTGCAGTCCTACCTGAACCGGACGGTCGACCTGTTGGACGCCGAGGACGTGGCGTCGGCACTCGCTGAGGTGCGCGAACTGATCCCGGTGCCCACCTTGGTGCTGCACACCAAGTACTGGGCCCTGGCGACCGGCGCGGGCGATTACGCCGCCGCCCTCGACACCGGCACGGTCATGGCCGCCACCCGCTACTGCCACGGCGACGACTTCACCGACAAGGACGTCGAGCGGCTGCGTCGGCGGCCGCGGCGGCCCGAGTCCGTCGCGTTCGCGTCTCGGATGAAGGGCACTGTCATTCCCGGCTTCGTGCTCGACGTCGAGAACCCCACCACCGTTGGTCTCGGCGACACGTTCGTCGGCGGTTTTCTCGCCGAGCTGGCAAGGAAACCCGTCCAACCGTCCCACCCCCACTCTTAACGTGCGCCCCGGCGCGTGCGTCCATCTAGGTTTTGCTCGTGATGTCGATCTTGATGAGCTGGCCGGGTGGGTTGATGGGCAGAAGAACGACGAGATGCTCGCCGCGACCAGCCGGATCCCGGTCGCGCCGGCGACGCGATCCTCTGCCCGGCCGGCCTGCCGCACGCGATCGGCGACGGGATTCTGCTGGTCGAGATCCAGGAACCGACAGACGCGGCGCTGAGACGGCCGCATCGTCGAACGGCAGCCATGGCGACCAGTCTGCGAGGAGAGAACCGGTTCGGCCACCGATCGAGCTGCGAACGATCCCACCTGCGACAACGAGCCAGGCCTCTGGCTGGGTCAAGAACCGTCGGCCAGATCCTTGATCCATCGCACGCTCCCGCACTCGCATCAGCGTTCCACGACATTAATTCCCGGGAACTAGTGCTACTCGTTCCCGGGAACTACGCGCGCGAGCGTGTGTCCTTTTAGGTTTTCCGGCATGTCGATCAGAGTGCTGGTGACCTTGCTGATGGCGGTCGCGGCGGTGGCGGTGGGCGGGGCACCGGCCGCCGCGCACGGGCCGGTGCCGGGTGGGGACACCGTGCTGGCGCAGACGATCGCCGGGATGGAGGTGACCCTGGCGGTCCGGCGTGTCGGCGAGGTGCCCGGTCCGCTGCGAGTGGACCTCATCCCGCACACCCCGGTGCGAGCGCTGCCGATCGAGGTGACGGTGCGGTCAGGCACCTCCGCGGGGGCGACGGCCGGGAGTTTCCTATTCGAGCGGGACGTGGCACGGACGTACCCGCTGATGCTGGCGGTACGCGACCAGGGGCCGCACTGGCTGGAGCTACGTGCTGGCGGGGAGTTCTCCCAGCTGCCGTTCCGGGTGCAAGTGCCGCGGGCGCCCTCGGACCTGTGGGTGAGTGGCGCCTTCGGGGCGGCCGCGCTGCTGCTGTTCGGGGCGTTCGGTGTGGCCGCCGCGGGATCACGCGCGATCGCCGTGGTCCTCGGTGGCGGCGCCGGGGTGGCGTTGGTGGTCGCGGGCACGCTGGCGATGGTGTCGCCGGCGTTGCCCGGCGCTGAGACGGTCCCCGCCGGGACCGGTCCGGCCGGTCGCCCCTATGCCCAGGCGTGGATCTACTCGATGCCGGCGCGTCCGGCGGCGGGCAAGGACTTCACGCTGCGGATCGTGCTGGTCGACGGATCGACTGGACGGCCGCTGGACGACCTGGTTCCTCACCATCAGGCGCTGGCGCACGTGGTGGTGACTTCGGCCGATGGCGCCATATTCCGGCATGTGCACCCTAGGCGGATGGCCCCGGGGAAGCTGGAGGTGCGACTAGCCACCCCCGAACCCGGGCCGTACGTGGTGAACGTCGAGTTCGAGCGTGACAGCGCCGGCAGCCAGCTGGTCTCCGGCCGGTTCGAGGTTGCTGGGCCGGGACCGGTCACCTCATCGGTGGGAAGGGTCGTGTTGCCAACTACGCCGCGTGAGGTGTTCGCAACGCGACCGGTGAGCATTCGGATCGATTCCGGGCCCGGCCGGGTGCAGCCGTGGCTGGGGATGGCGGGGCATCTGATCGTCCGCGACAGCCGGGGCGGCTTCCTGGGGCATGCGCATGAGCTGGGGTCGATGGACACCGACGTGGCCCCGCCGGACGACACGGTCCCGGCCTACGACCCGACGTTGCGCTTCGCCTTCACCTTCCCGGAGCCGGGACGCTACTTCGTGTGGGTGCAGTACGCGCGGGAGCTGCGGATCACCACGCTCCCGCACGTGGTCGACGTGCGGGCGGGGACGGCATGAGGCCACGCATCGTCGCCGGGTGGCTGGTTGCGCTATCGGCCTTGTCGGCACTGGCCGGGGTGACCGTGGCGAAGTCCTCCGGCCCCGAGCCGGTCAGCATCACCGCCGGCGGGCAGCGGTTCCTGGCCACCGCGCGGATCGGCCGGGGGACGACCGGCGTCATCGACGTCGAGATAGGGCTGCGCCGGCTTGACGGCTCGCCGGCCAGGGACGTGCGGGCCGTCGCGGTCTCCGGCGTCATGCCCGCCATGGGCCACGTGACACCCGAGATTCCGGCCCAGCGGGTCGGTGCGGATCGCTTCCGCGTACGTGGAGAGCTGTTCTCCATGCCCGGTACATGGCAGCTGGACATCCGAGTGGAAACCACCACCGGGCCCGATGTCATCGACATCGAGGTGCCGGTCGAGTACGAAGGAGAACAAGAGTGACCGTGACAAGAGGCGCCTGGTCGCTTCTGCTGGGCATGACGCTGCTGTGGCTAGGAGTCGCCTGGGACGGGCAATGGCATGTCGACGTCGGCCCGGACACGTTCTTCACGGCGCCGCACCTGATGTTCTACGCCGGGTCTGGCCTGATCGGCCTCACCTCGCTGGCCGTGGTCCTCACCACGACCCGTCGGGGGGCCTCGGACAGCGACCGGATCGTCCGCGTCGGGCCGTTCCAAGCGCCGATCGCCTTCCTGGTCAGCGGGCTGGGTGCGGCTGGGCACCTGTTGTACGGCGCGACGGATCTGTGGTGGCACACGGTCTACGGCTTCGACATCCTCGCACTGACGCCCTCGCACATCGGGCTGCAGCTCGCGATGCAGACCGAGTCCGGGGGCGTCGTGCTGGCGCTCCTGGCGCTGCGCGCGCACCGGGCCGGGCGATGGGGCCTGGCCGGTGCCGGTGCTCTATTCCTCGCCAGCGCGTCGATCAGCTTCGATGGTCAGATCTTCGGCATCCCGGTGAGCCTGCTCGGCATGGGCGGGGCGGCGGCGTGGACCGTCGGCATCGTCGCCGGGGCCGATCTCGGCCGATGGTGGATGATCGGCCCCGGTGCGGCGTTCCTGCTGCTCCTCGGTGCGACCATGGTCTTCCCGCCGTACGCGACGCAGATCTACGCCGATGCGATCGACTTGCGTCTGCGCGACAACGCCGTCGAGCTGTCCATCGTGGGCGCCGCAATGCCATTCCTCTTCCCCCTGATCATCGCGCTCGCCGCTGGGGGCGTGTGGCTGGCACGGCGCCGGAAGATCGCACCACGCCGGGCGATGCTGGCCGTCGGCGCGGTGGCCGGACCTGCGGTCGCGTTGCAGGACATGCTGTTCGGGGAATCCGCCGGGGATATGTCCATCCTGCCTGTTGTCCTGGTGGTGGCGGCGAGCGCGGGACTGTGCTGGTTCGGCTGGCAGAACGCCGCCCTGCTGCGCACCCCACAGCTGGAGGTGGCTCGATGAGCCGCCGGACCGTACGCGCCGCCTTCATCACCGCCGTGGGCGCGCTCGCTCTGCTGGCCGCCGCCTCGCCGGCCTCAGCAGTGCCGCCGCCGGAACTGGTCCACAGCGAATCGGTGGCGATGGGCTCGTCGACGCTCACCACCTCGTTCACCGACTGGCCGCTGCGCGCCGACCGATCGCTAGACTTCACCTTCGAGCCGGTCGGCGGTATCGAGGGCAGGACCGGCGTGCTGCGCGTGGTTTCGCCTCGGGGCGAGTCGACCCTGCTGGGTATCGCGGCCCGGCTCGCCGGCGAGGACGAGATGAAGCTTCCCCGCCGTCCCCGCGACTACAGCGTGTGGGGCTTGGACGCGGTTGCCCTGCCCGAGGAGGGAACGTGGCGGTTCGAGTTCACCGTGGCCGGTCCGGAGGGCACCTCGACCGGGGTCCTGGCGCTGCCGGTGGGTTCGCGTCCCGGACCGTCAGCGGCGCTGAGCTGGACGGTTGGCCTGCTGCCGTGGATCCTCGCGGTGCCCGTGGTGGCGTATCTCTGGACCAGGAGCAAGCCGAAGCGGCGGCGAATCGACTCCGACTGGAGTGGATGAGCAGTGTCCTTCTCGTCGGCCTGCCTCTGCTCGCCGCCCTGGTGACCGTGCTGGGGAGGCGGCCGGGCGGGCCGGCCGGGCTGCTGCTTGGTGTGGTCCTCGGGCAGTCGCTGGCCCTGCTGTTGTGTCGCCGGTTCCCGTTGACCGTCCTGATCGTCGTCACCGTTCTGGAAGCGGTGCTGGTGGTCAAGGACATGGAGTTGCTGGTCGGCTTCCTCGCCGCCGCATGCGGGTTGGGCGCGTGGGCCGGTCGCCGGCAGCAGCAGGCCGGTCTGGTCCTCACCTTCAGCCTGATCGCCGTTCTTGGTCACGGTGTCCAGCGTCACGGCGACGATCCCGGGTACGCCGCGGCGGGGAGCATCGCGCTCACCGTCCTGTTCGGCGCATTCTGGGGAGTCGGCCGGCTCAGCGCCCACCAGATCCGATATTCCCGGCGACTGGAGGAGCAACGTGCCCGGGCTGAGCAGCGTGCGGCCGAACGGGAACGTGTCCTGCTGGCGAGGGAACTGCACGACATCCTCAACCACGCGGTCACCGCGATGGTGCTCGACGCCGACGCGACCTCGGAGACCGGCGACGACGCGGAGCTGCGCGAGGCACTGCGGCGGCTGGCGGCAACCGGCCGTCAGTCGCTGGCCGAGCTCCGCCGCCTGCTCGGGGTGCTGCGGATGGCCCCCGACTCGGTCCTTCATGATCCGCTCGTCGTGCTTCCCGGGCTGGACGACGTGGATACGTTACGGGTGAACAACGCACCTCCGGTCCGGTCGGGTAGGGCCCCCGGTGGCAGCGGACTGGGTTTGGTCGGCATGCGTGAACGTGTCGCACTGGTGGGCGGGACTCTGTCGACCGCGTCACGTGCTGACGGCAGCTTCGAGGTCATCGCTACGTTCCCGATGCGGGGCGAGACTTGACCGCCGACCGTCCCGTGCGCGTGTTGGTGGCCGACGACGAGCAGCTGCTGCGCGACGCGCTCACCCGGCTGGTCGGAGCAGCCCCGGACCTCGAGATCGCGGGTACGGCAGCCAACGGCGCCGACGCGGTGACGGCAGCCAGCCGCCTCACGCCGGACGTGGTGCTGATGGACATCCGGATGCCGGTGATGGACGGCATCGAAGCGACCCGCCGCATCGTGGCCGGTCCCTCCACAGTCTCCGGCCACCCGCCCCGGGTACTGATCCTGACCACCTACGACCTGGACAGCTACGTCTATGCCGCGGTTTCGGCCGGAGCCAGCGGCTTCCTGCTCAAAGACGCACCCGGCGACCGGCTGCGCGACGGCATCCGGATCGTCGCCTCCGGCCACGCCGTCCTGGCACCCGAGGCCACCGCGCGCGTGTTCGAAACGTTCGGTCCGGCGATGCCGACCGCGGAGGGCCAGCGCCTGCGCGCGGCCCTGCGCCACCTGTCCCAGCGCGAGCGCGAAGTCTGTGACCTTGTGGGTCAGGGGCTGTCCAACGACGACGTCGCCCACCGGCTCGGCATCAGCCGGTACACGGTCAAGGCACACGTCTCCAGCATCCTGGCGAAGCTCAACCTGCCGGACCGTGTCCACATTGTGCTCGCCTGGTCCCGGCGGCCTCCCACGTGGTGAAAGCGCGAGCGGCTCCAGCCTGAGTTGACCTGTGTCGGCGCTCGGCGAGGGCGCCCATGTCAAACCTTTCGGGCCGCCGAGGCCGACGACGCCGAGCAGTCGCTTCGCCGCACGCCGACAGCTGGCGCCGCCACTACCGGGGCGCCTACGCCGGCTCTGGGTGCTGGAGCGGAGTCTCGCCGCCCAGCGGTTCTATCTGACCGCGCGGGAGCGGCCACTGTGGAGACCCGCGTCGTCTCGCCGCCCGGTGGGGATCCGGCCCGGCTGACCGGAAATCCGCGGAAGCTGCGCATGGTGTGGGCGCGCTTTTGAACTGACCGCCCGCCGCCGCGTCGTCCCTGGTATGACTGACGCACCCACCCTGCCCGACGGCGTAGGCTGGACCGCCGTGCTGGTGGCCACCCACCGGGCCGCTGAGTCGCTGTCCCCGAATCCCGCCTTCCGCGACCCCTTGGCCGAGGCCCTGATGGTCCACCTGGGACTGTCCGAACCGGGCACACCGCCGGACTTCGAGAGAATGCCGGGCGACATGGCCGGGATGGCGCGGATGATAGGCGACGTCATCGTCCTGCGGACCCTGCACTACGACCAGATGATCATCGATTCCGGGGTCGAGCAGATCGTGCTGCTCGGTGCCGGACTGGACGGCCGCGCCTACCGCCAGACATGGCCCGGGCGCCGGATCTTCGAGCTGGACCGGCCGGCCGGGCTGGCGCTGAAGGAGCAGGCGGCGGCCAAGGCCGGCGTGCCGGTGCTGACCGAGCGTACGGCCATCCCGGTCGACCTGGCCGACGACTGGCCGTCCGCTCTGCTCGCGGCCGGCTTCGACCCGTCCCGCCCGACCGCCTGGATCGCCGAGGGCCTGGCCGTCTACCTCGACCGGCCCGAGCTGGAGGCGCTGCTGACCCGCGCCCGGGAGATGTCCGCGCCGGGCAGCCGCCTCGGCATCGAGCTGGCCTCGGTCAGCCCGGACGCCCGGTCCGAACTCGCGGCGTCCGACGACGGCACCCGCCGCTTCGAAGGACTGATCCGCTCCGGCCACCCCGTTCCGCCGCACGACTGGCTGCTGGACCACGGCTGGACCCCCGACGAGCTCACCGCGGTCGAACTGGGCTGGCGGTACGACCGCCCGGTGACGTCCTGGCTGGACCCGGACCGCGGCGGCTCGGCCCTCTGGTACTTCAGCTGCGCGCCGGTGGACCTTTAGCAGGCGGGCCGGGCCGGGGCGGGGCGTCGTACGTGCGGTCCGCGGACGGCCAAATGAGTCAGGCGACGAGCGAGCGCAGTGCCTCGCCGACCATGCTGACCACGCCGACACACGCAGGGTGAACCTGGCCTCGGTGGTGGTGCCCTCCCACGGGCGGGCCTGGTGTCGAAACTGGTAATGCCGGTATTGCCGGGGACTGTCGGCTGGTCGTAGAGTCCGAGCCAGGACGCAGGCTCAGGAGGACGTATGTTGCTCGACGATCAACGTCTCGAGAGATCCATGAGGCGCGGGCGGTCGTCGTGAGTTCCGCCGTCGCTGGGTATGTACCTCGGTGGCATCTTCAGCCCGGCGGCCGTGTGGCCGTCCACGCGTCGGCGGAGGGCGGCCTGCTGTACGCCACACTTCTGGCTGTCGATGATGCGGTGGCCGGCCCGGAGCATTGGCGGGGTCTGCCGTCGCTGGCGTCCCTCGGACCGCTGCCGGCCCGGTCAGTCCCTCTCGTCCCAGGCTCCTGTCTGCGTGTCAGTGGTCCCGCCCGGCAGCTTTCCGAGGTGACCCTCGAGCTCACCGTCTGGCAACGCAGCGCGCAGCCAAGCTCGTCGACCCTCATCGAGCTGCGGGGGACCGCCGGCGCTGTCCGTGTGGTCCTTCACCCGGACAGTTCGCTGTGGCTGGCGACTGAGGCCGGCGATCACCTGCCGACGGGATTGCGCCTCGGCGTCCGAACCTGGCACCGGCTGGCGATGAGCGTGTGCAAAGAGTCCGTCGAGCTACGGCTGCGCGGCTTGCACACGACGCTGCCCTTGACGTGGTCCGCCGATCTTGCGGCCTTGGGCGGGGGAGCGCTCGAAGAACTTCTGATCGCGGGACGACACGACCCGGACTCCCCTACGGAGTGCCGTGGTGAACTGGACGCCAAGGTGGAGGCGCCAAGGCTCCTGAATGCAGCCGGCGAACTGCTGACCAGCTGGGACTTCAGCGCT
Organism: Actinoplanes sp. NPDC051470; assembly: GCF_040682035.1. Lineage (NCBI taxonomy): Bacteria > Bacillati > Actinomycetota > Actinomycetes > Micromonosporales > Micromonosporaceae > Actinoplanes > Actinoplanes sp. NPDC051470. The sequence goes on along the minus strand of NZ_JBFBAA010000050.1, from coordinate 16,752 downwards.
CTGCCGTACGACGACGACGTGCCGGACATCGCGGGACTGTTCGCACATTCCCGTCTGATCAACGGTCCTGGGCGCGGAATGACCGGCTCCGCGTGGCGGGGGCGGCACACCTGCTTCGTCGACGCTCCGGAGGAGTACGGGGGCGCCTGGTTCCATCGCGACGACCTGGCGGACGCAGAATGGCCGCTGCTCGCCGAGATCGAGATCCCGGCCGACGCGCGCCCCGGCGTCTACTGCGTCGTGCTCTCGCTGGACGCCGAGCCGCGCTACGACGATGTGGAGCGTTGGTGTCCCATCCCCGTCTTCGTGACGGCGGAGCCCGGTGCGCGGGCGCAGGTGGCTTTGGTCCTTCCGACGTTCAGCTACCGCGCGTACGCCAACAATGGCTTTTTTGAAGACGCGGACCCGGCTGTCTATCGCCATCGTGGATTGACATGTTCGGCCCATGTGTACCGGTACATCGACGAACACCGTCTGCTTTCCCTCTACGGCCGGCACCATGACGGCAGCGGCGTCCACTTGGCGTCGTTGCGCCGGCCCCAGGCGACGGTGCGGCCGGACTGGGTCAGTCAACTGCTGGGGCGGACCCACCAGCTTTCGGCCGACCTGTCGATCCTCCGCTGGCTGTCCGAGACCGGGGTCGACTGGACCATCCTCACCGACGAGCAGCTGCACGAGCAGGGCGAGGAGGCGATCGACGGGATCGACGTGCTGATCACCGGCAGCCACCCGGAGTACAGCACGCGTGAGCTGCTCGACACCTACGACCGTCACCTCGAGCGGGGCGGTCACCTGATGTACCTCGGAGGAAACGGTTTCATCCTCAAGGTCGAGGTCGACGCGGACCGTCCATGGCTGCTGGAGCTGCGCCGTGGCGACAGTGGCGGTGACATCTGGGCCGGCGACCCAGGGGAAGCCCACCACCAGGTGTCAGGGGAGATGGGCGGCCTCTGGCGCCGGTTGGGCCGTCCGCCGAACCTGCTGACCGGTGTCGGCTACTCGGCGATCGGATTCTCGGCTGACGTCGGCTACCGCCAGCCGGCGGATCTCCCGCTCACGGACCTGCCCACAAGGCTCGGGTCGGCGCTGCGTGAACTCACTGGCGAGCTGTTCGGCCTCGGCGGCTTCGAGGTCGACCGCTATGACCCCGACCTGGGCTCGCCGGAAGGAACGATCATTCTCGGGCGGCTGGACAATCTTCCCGACGACTACCGCCCGGTGCCGGAATACCTCGTTCTTGGCTCCGACCCGTCGGCCGGGATTCGAGCGTCGACCCGCGGTGACGTCGTGTGGCGCCGAACGCCCCACGGCGGGCAGGTCTTCTCGACGGGCTCGATCTCCTGGACGTCACGCCTCAACGAGCCGGATGACCCGGGGCACTGCCGGCTGATCACCACGGCCGCGCTTCTGGACATGCTCGACCCGGAAACCTGAGGACGGTCCGGTGGCCCGGCCGCAGGCGTGCGACCGGGCCATTGACAGGTCAGGCGAGCAGTTCCCGGAGGAATCGCCGGTTGTCTTCGTGCAACAGCTTCGAAGCCTCGATCGCAGTCTCCAGCTTGCCCGCGACGAGGTCGCGGGCAAGTTTTTCATGCAGCTCGAAGATCGCCTTGCTCATCGTCTGGCCGTGCGGCGAGATCCGGATCGTCTCGACGACCTGCTTGTCGATGCCGTCCCACAGCGACGCCAGCAGCGGGCTCCGGGCCGCCGCGATGATCGCGGCATGCAGCGCTCGGTCGGCCTCCACGGTGTCCTGCCGCAAGGTGACCGCCTCCCGGAGACGCTCCAGCGCGGCGCCGACCGCGGCGTGCTCCTCCCCGCCGACGTGCGTGACCGCGAGACGCAGCGCACCAGTCTCCAGGACCTCACGCACATTGACGACGTCCTGAAGCTTGACCCCGCCGCTCACCACATGGTCGCCGGGCGCCGCGGTGACGAAAGCGCCGCGCCCCATCTGGATATCGACCAGGTCCATTGCGGTCAGCGTCGACAGGGCCTCGCGGACGACCGGCCGGGAGACCGCGAACTCCTCGGCCAGCTTGCGCTCACTCGGCAGCTTGGCGCCGACCGCATAGACACCCTCGCGGATCCGGTCCACAAGGGCCCGGGCGATCCGGTTCGCCTGCGAGTCGCGCCGTCCGCCGAGTTCCACGAATCCTCCTCCGAGCACCGCTGGGCCGATGCCCAGGCGGGCACGGCCGGCCGGACCGGTAAAACCGGCCGGGCGACTAGCAGTATGCGGCACCCATGTGCTCACCCGCGCAGCCCGGGGATGTAGGCCGACAGCCTTCGGCGGGTGCGAGCGGCCGCGAAGCCGTCGCGGATGCGCTCGAGGATCCGCGTACGGACGTCGTGATCGACGAACGCCGCACGAGCTGCGTCGAGCTGGAACCGCTCGTGCTCGTCGAGGCCGTAACCGAACGCCTGGGTGAGGCGGGCGAGGTCGTGCGACAGCGTGGTCTGGCTCATCAACCGGTTGTCGGTGTTGACGGTCACCGTGAAGCCGAGCCGGCGCAGGCGCTCGAACGGATGATCGGCCATGGTGTCGCCCCAGGCGGCCACCGCGCCCGTATGGAGGTTGGAGGTCGGACTCGTCTCCAGCGCTACCCGACGGTCGCGTACCCACCTGGCGACCGGGCCGAGCTCGTCCCGCGGCCCGAGATCCTCGGCGATGCGGACACCGTGGCCCAGCCGCAAGGCGCGCCCGTCCACCAGCGCCCCGGCGATGCTGGCGGGACCGTCCGCCTCGCCCGCGTGCACGGTCACCGGGAACAGCTCATGGGCCAGCAGGTCGAACGCGTCACGGTGCGCGCCCGCTGGATAGCCGGTCTCCGGCCCTGCGATGTCGAAGCCGACCACCCCGCGGTCACGGTGCCGCAGCGCAAGCTCCGCGATCTCCCGGGCGCGCCGTCCGTTGCGCATCGCGCAAAGCAGCTGCCGGACCTCGATCGGACGGCCGCCCGCGGTGGCCCCGGCCATCCCGTCCTCGATTCCGGCCTGGACTGCTTCGACGACCTCGTCTAGCGTCAGCTCATTGCGCTGCTTTGCCTCGGGCGCCCATCGAACCTCGCCGTACACGACCCCGTCGGCGGCCAGGTCCAGGACGTACTCGCGGGCCACACGATGCAGGCCGGGGACCGTTTGCATGACAGCGTCGGTCATCCAGAAGGACTCCAGGTAGGCGACCAGAGAACCCGCGTCGGCCCGGTGCAGGAACCAGGCCGCGAGGTCTTCCGGGTCCCCGGCCGGCAGCTCGAGACCCAGCTCCGCGCCGAGCTCGAGGATTGTCTGCTCGCGCAGGGCCCCCTCCAGATGATCGTGCAGGGACACCTTGGGCAGGCTGCGAACGCCGAGGAGCTCGCCGGCCGGGTCGAGCGGTCGCCGCTCGCGTGCGAGGAGGCTCATGCGACGGTCTCCCGTCCTGTCTCGTAGGTGGAGATCGCGGCGACCTTTGCCGCTGAGGCCGAAGCTGGATCGAACTCGTGCCGCAACCACTCCTGGACCAGCGCTCGGGCGAGCTCCGGACCGATCACCCGCTCGCCGAGCGTCAGCACCTGGGCGTTGTTGCTCAGTACGGATCGCTGGACCGAGTAGATGTCATGGGCGGTGACGGCTCGGATACCGGGCACCTTGTTCGCCGAGATGGCCACGCCCAGTCCTGTGCCGCAGACCAGCAGGGCCCGATCGGCAGCGCCGGACGCCACCAATTCGGCGGCCGCAACCGCGACCTGTGGGTATGGCGTGTGTGTGGCCTCGTCCACGCCGACATCGACGATGGAGACGACCCGCGGATGTGCCTCCAGGTCCGCCTTGAGCATTTCCTTGTAGAGGTAGCCGGCGTCATCGGCGCCGATGACCATCCGCAAAGGGCGGGGGCCGGTACTGGTCATGGTTGTGCTCCGGACGGTTCGGCGGTGGGGGATTGCTCGGCCAGCGCTCCGGCGAGCAGGGCGAACGAGGTGGCCCCGGGATCGGCATGGCCGCGGCTGCGCTCGGCGAGCGGCCGGGCCCGGCCGCGCACCGGTACGAGCGCAGCGGTGCCCTTCGCGCCGGCGAGCGCGGCCGAGGCGGCGAGGTGCCAGGCCGCACCGAGGCCCGTGCCGGCGGTGGCAGCTGCCTCGAGCGCGCGGACGAGCGGCTCGAAGGCGTCGACGATGGTCTTGTCGCCCGGGTTAGCGCCGCCGAGTCCGGTGATGGCGTCGAGGGCGGAGCGAGCCGCGCCGGCGATCGCCGCGGTGTCGAGATCGTCGGCGTCGTGCAGGTGCCGGGCCGCACGCTCGAGCCCGGCGCCCCAAAGGGCGCCGGACGTGCCGCCCCCGACGTCCGCCCAGGCACGGCCGGCCGCGATGAGTGCGCCGCTGAGACCGGCGCCGGAATCGACGGCGCCCTGCGCGGCGGCCAGCGCGCCTCGGGCGCCGCGGAGCATTCCCGTGCCGTGGTCGCCGTCGCCTGCGACAGCGTCGAGGTCGCCGAGGCTACGCTCCTCGCGGGCAAGGGCCTGGATAGCTGTGTCCAGAGCGGCGACGGCGCGGGGACCGGCGGCCCGGGCGGCGGCGCTGCGATCATCGGCGACAGCGGGGATGCCTCGGTCGTAGGTGCCGACATCCGGGACCTCGGTGTCGACCGGCTCCGGGCCGGGAACGCGGGTGTACGCCGCGCTGTTGGCCGGTGCGCGCCAGAGCCGCTCGAGCTCATCGTCGACCCAGCAGACGGTGACCGAGAGCCCGCCCATGTCCAGGCTGGTGACGAGCTCGCCGACCTCGGCGTCGACCACCTCCACACCGCGGTCGCTCAGCGCGCGGGCGACACCGGCGAAGAGGATGAAGAGCTCCTCGTGGGACACGGTGCCCAGCCCGTTGACCAGGACGACGGCCCGGCTGCCCCACTCGGGGCGGGACTCGGCCACCAGGTCGGTGATCAGCCGTTCGGCGAGGGTGCGCGCGGCCGGAAGAGGCTCGTCACTGACCCCCGGCTCGCCGTGGATGCCGAGTCCTACCGACATCGTCGCGGTGGGGACGGTGAACAGAGGAGCATCCGCACCCGGAAGCGTGCAGCCGGAGAGGGCGATCCCGAGGGTCCGCGTGCGCTCGTTGGCGCAGCGGGCGACGCGTTCCACCTCGTCCAGACCGGCGCCGCCCTCGGCTGCGGCGCCGGCAAGTTTGACGACGACGAAATCACCGGCCACGCCGCGCCGCTGGTGCTCCTGACCGGTGGGCGCGCTGGCGATGTCGTCGGTGACCAGCAGCGTGCGCACGTCATGGCCCTCGCCGCGCAGCCGTTCCTGGGCGAGGCCGAAGTGCAGGACGTCACCGGCATAGTTGCCGTACAGGAACAGCACTCCGGCGCCGCGGTCGCAGGCATGGGCGACGTGGTAGGCCTGTGCCGCCGACGGGGAGGTGAAGACCTGCCCGCAGACGGCGCCGGTGGCCAGCCCCGGGCCGACCAGCCCGGCGAATGCCGGGTAGTGACCGGAGCCGCCGCCGAGGACGACGGCGACCTGCCCGGGCGGTACGGGCGTCGCGCGGACCACGCCGCCATCGACGCGCCGGACCTGGCGCGGGTGAGCTCGGGTCAGCCCGTCGAGAGCGTCATCGACGAAGTCATCCGGGCCGTTGTGGATCGATGTCACGGGTTGTTCCTCTCCTCATCGAGGTGGCTGTGCAGCAGTCCGCGGACGTACGCGTGGTTCACGGCGCTGACCCCGAGGGCGTCGCCGCCGTACTGCTCGCAGGTCACGACTCCGGAGAATCCGGAGGCGAGTGCCGTACCGAGCGCCTGGCGGTAGTCGATGACGCCGAGCTCGAGCGACGTCGGCGAGGTCAGCACCACTCCACGATCGGGGTCGTCCATACGCAGGTAGTTCTTGACATGCCAGTAGTTGGTGTAGGGCAGCACCTTTTCGAGGACCTCGCGGGGCGGTTCGACGGGTCGGTGCAGCCGCACCAGGTTGCCGGTATCCGGGTTGAGCCCGACCTCGGGCAGGCCGATGTCCTCGACCATGCGAACCGCACTCTCGGCGGTGCCGAGGAAGGTGTCCTCGTACATCTCGAGCGAGAGCAGGAGCCCGGCCGCCGCGGCATGTGAGCCCAGATCGCGTAGGCGGGCCACAGCGCGGCCGCGCAGCTCGGTGTCCGCGGGATCGTTGGCCGGATGGTCGGCCGTCCAGAACCACAACTGCTCACGTTGGGCTGCGGTGAGCGGCTCGTGCAGCCCGACCGACACGACACGCGCACCCAGCCGGGCGGCAGCGTCGATGGTGCGGTGACTGTAGGCGAGATTGGCGTCGCCGTGCCGGGGGTCCACGACGCTGCCCCGGATCACTGCGACGGCCGCGATCTCGAGCTTGGCGGCGGCCGCCGCCTCGCCGAGCTGATCGACCTCGTCACCGGGAAGATCGCCCACCCGCAGCCAGGTGTCGGTCAGTTCCACCAACACGAAGCCTGCGCGGGCCACCTGCCGCAGGCGGCGAGCTCGGTCGGCGTGGTCCGCACTGGGCGGGAAAGGCAGGGTTCCGGTGGCCACGGGCCAGGTTGTGGCGTCCAGTTCCGCACGTACGTGCGACTGGATGCGGCGGGTCGCTGTGGATGTCATGTCAGGCTCCTGGGCTCAGGCGCCCGCGACCGCGGGACGGCGAAGCGAACGCAGCCCGGCCACGGCCAGCGCAAGCACGGTGGCGACGTAGGGCAGGGCCGAGATGGGATCGGTGGGAAACTCGGTGCGTACCTGTAGCACGGTGGTGAGTGCCTGGAAGGCGCCGAACAGGGTGGCCGCGACAACGGTGCCGACGGGATGCTTGAGCCCGAGGTAGACGGCGGCCAGCGCGATGAATCCGCGGCCCTGGGTCATGTCGCGGACGAACGTGTGTGTGGTCGCCAGGGAGAGCTGAGCACCGGCGACACCGGCCAGCACACCGGAGGCGAGCATCGCTCCCCACTTGACCCGCAGCGGAGAGACGCCGGCCTCGACGACAGCCGATGCGTTACCGCCGACCGCGCGGATCCAGATGCCGGGGCGGGTGTCGAAGTAGAACTTGACGAACAGCGGTACCAGGACGATCGCCAGCCAGGTCAGGGGCGACAGATCGGCGAACGCGCCGAGGACGGGCAGGCCGTCGAGGAACGACAGCCCGACGGTGGGCAACGGCCTGGACTCCAGCGCGTTGGATCCGCCGCCGGACCCGCGATTGAGTGCATACAGGAGCGTCACGGTGCCACCGGCGGCCACCAGATTGACCGCGATGCCGGCCAGGACGAAGTGCGCCCCCAGACCCAGATGGGACCAGGCCAGCAGCGTTGCGAGGGCAGCGCCGACGAGCACCGCCGCTGCCAGGCCGCCCCAGGGGCCCAGGAAGGTCGTGGAAACCGCGGCGGCGCCGAACGCGCCGCCGAGCATCATGCCCTCCAGGCCGATGTTGTCCACACCGGCGCGAACCGTGAGCAGGCAACCGAGAGCGGCGAGGACGAGTGGAGTCGCGACCTCAAGTATGCCGGCGAGGTACATCGGTCACCTCCTGGGTGGACGGGACGAGAGAGGGGGCGCTCGCGCCGAGCTCCGGTCCGGGCTCGGACTTCGCCGTGACCGGCTCCACCGGGTCGTCGGCGAGCGGCGAACGTCGGCGGCGCTCGCGCTGGCGCAGCAACGCGGCCAGACCGATGATGAGCAGGCCCTGCAGGACCACCACGACGTCGCGGGGGACTCCGGCGGTGATCTGGATGACGTCGCCGCCGGTGCGCAGGTATCCGTAGGCCAGAGCGGTGAGTGGCACCAGTGCGGGACGGTTGACGGCGAGCAAGGCGACCAGGACGCCGTCGAAACCGATGCCGGTGGCCATCCCGATGATGAGGCGATGGGTGTCGCCGAAGCCGATCACGGCCCCGGCGGCTCCGGCGATGCCACCGGAGATCACGAAGACCAGGCAGATCAGGCGGCGTACGGAATAGCCGTTGGCGAGTGCCGTCCGCTGGCTCTCACCGACGACGCGCAGGCGGAAACCGAGTCCGGTACGGCTCAGAAGCAGACCACTGCCGAGGCAGACCAGAATGCCGAGAAGCAGAACCACCGGGATGGCCGGAGCCTGCCCGAACGATGGCAGGAAGAGGGCCGGGTCGAAGAAGCTGGAGACCGGGAACCCGGCGCCGGGCGGTAGAAGAAACTCCTTGACGACAAAGGCGAACAGGAATGTTGCGACGTAGTTGAGCATCAGAGTGCTGACGATCTCGTCGGTGCCCAGGTAGGCCTTCATCAGACCGGGTACGAGTCCCCAGACGCATCCGCCGGCGATCGCTGCGGCCAACGCCAGGGGGAGCGCCGCACCACTCGGGCCCAACGCGAGGGCGACGAGGCCGGCCGCGAGAGCGCCGACGAGGACCTGGCCCTCGGCGCCGATCGCGAACATCCCGATCCGGAAAGCCAGGCATACGCTGGCGCCGGTGAACATCACGAAGCTGGAGTAGGAGAGCCATTGCTCTATGCGTCCGGGGCTGGACACCGCGCCGGTGAACAGGTCCCCGAGGGTGCGCCACGGCTGATCGCTGGTCACGCTGAACAGCAGAAGGATCAGTACGAAAGCGAGCAGGACACCTGCGGCCAGGCGCAGGACGCTGGGGGAGAGGGAGGATCGGGCGACACGCATGATCAGGCTTCCTCCGTCCGGGCGGCGCCGAGCATCAGTGCGCCGAGCTGTGCGGTCTGTACGGAGGCGTCGTTGACCAAATCCGCCACGACCCGCCCGTCACGCATGACCAGGATCCGGTCGGCGATCGTGCGGATCTCGTCGAGATCGCTGGACTGCACCAGGACCGCCGCGCCGCCGGATGCGGACACTGCCAGCTGTGCGTGCACATTGGCGATCGCGGCGACGTCCAGCCCACGCGTCGGTTCGCGGACGATTACCAGCCGTGGGTCGCGGGACAGCTCACGCGCCAGGACCACTTTCTGGACGTTGCCGCCGGACAGGCTGCCGACGTGCTGGCTGCCGTCGCGGCAGCGGATGTCGAAGCGATCGATCAACGCGTCGGCGTTCGCCTTCATCGCCTTGCGGGCGGTGAGGCCGCGAGGGAAGAAGCGCGCATCTCCGACCCGATTCAAGACGAGGTTCTCGGCAATGCTGAGGTGCCGCGCCACGCCGGCGGTCAGTCGGTCCTCCGGCACGTAGGCGACGCGTGCCCGCAGCGCCGCAGCCCGGTTCCAGGTTCGCTGCTCGTTGCCGCGGAGCAGCAACGTTCCGTCGTCCGGTTGTCGCATCCCGGCGAGCGCCTCGCACAGCAGTTGCTGGCCGTGCCCATCGATGCCGACGACGCCGACGATCTCGCCCGCGCGAATCTGAAGGTCCACACCGGTCAGCGGTACGTCGGCTCCGCGGCTGATACCGACGCCCCGCAACTCAGCGACGACGTCGCCGGGTACCCGCTCGGAGTGGGTGTGCTGCGCAGGCCGCCCGCCTACCATGTCGGCGATCAGCGTCGCTCGAGTGACCCGCCCGATCTTCCGGCGGGCGACCACCGCGCCGTGCCGCATCACGGTGACGTCGTCGGCGAGCTGTTCGGCTTCCTCGAGTTTGTGAGTGATGAACAGGACGGAGACGCCGATGGCCTGCAAACGCCGGACGGCCGCGAACAGGCCTTCTCGCTCCGGCGGCGCGAGCAGCGCCGTGGGTTCATCGAGGATGAGGATCCGGGCGCCTCGGTAGAGGGCCTTGAGGATCTCGACGCGTTGCTGCTGCGCAACCGTCAGGTCCGCGACACGGCGGCTGAGGAAAACTTCGAGGCGCAGTTCCGCCGCCAGCTCGCCGATGCGGTCCGCCGCCCGCGACCGGTCGACCCTCCCGCGCCGGGTGGTCTCGGCGCCCAACGCGATGTTGTCCAGTGCCGACAGCTCCGGGACCAGGCCGAAGTGCTGGAACACCATGCCGACGCCGGCGTTGATCGCGTCCTTCGGCGTGCGGAAGACGCGCCGCTGACCGCCCAGCAGGATGCTTCCGGAGTCAGGCTGCTCCACGCCGAACAGGATGTTCATCAGCGTGGACTTGCCGGCGCCGTTCTCACCCAGCACCGCGTGCACGCTGCCGCGGCGAAGCACCAGCGACACCGAGCGATTCGCATGCACTGGGCCGAACCACTTGTCGACCTCGATCAGTTCCAGCGCCGGCATGCCGGACGCATCCGCGGGCACGGCTCAGGCCCCCGGCAGCACGGAGTCGTAGGTTCCGGCGCCGAGATCGGTGACGACCTTGTCCATCCGCGTTTGCACGTCCGCGGGTACGACAGCGGCGTACAGGCCGGTCTTCTCCAGCCGGACCGAGTCGTCCTTGACGCCGAAGGAGGCGACCTGGCCGGTCGGCAGCTTGTCGTTCGCGGCCGCAGTCACCGCGTCGGCGATCGACGACTCGACGTCGGTCGAGGCGGAGCTGAGGATGGTGTCGGTTCCGCCGACCTTCGCGGAGGCGGACTGCTGGGCGGAGTTGCCGATCGCCCACAGGCCGTGAGCGGCGGCCGCCTCGAAGACACCCTTGTCGGTGCCGCCGGCCGCGGTGAACAGAATCTCCGCGCCCTGGGCGATCATGTCCTCGGCGACTGCCTTGCCCTGGGCCGGGTCGGCGAAGGAGTTGGCGTAGGCAGAGAGGACCCGGACCTTCGGGGCGACGGCAGCAACACCGGCCTTGAATCCCGCGATGTAATCCTCGATGACGCCGATCTCCTGGCCGCCGACGACTCCGACGACGCCGGTCCTGGCCACTTTGCCGACCTTGGGGGCGGTCTCGAGCAGGCCGGCGAGTGCGCCGGCAAGGAAGCCGGCCTGGTCGTAGCGGTAGGTGATCGAGTACACGTTCGTGCAGTTGCCGCACTTCTTCGGGTCGATCGCCGCGTCGAAGAGCACGAACTGCTTGTCCGGATGCTGAGCGGCCGCCTGTTCGACCAGTTCGGTCATCGCGAAGGTGCCGGTGATGACCGGGTTGGCGTCCCCGGTGACCAGGTCCTCGAAGGCGGGCTGCCACTTGGTCGCTTCGGTCCCGGCCTCGACCACCTGCGGCTCGAAACCGGCCGCGGAGGCGCCCTTCTCGACGCCGGCCTTCGAGTCGTCGAAGAAACCGCCGTCACCGGTGGTGCCCGGGATCAGCAGGGCGACCTTCCGGGCCGGTGAACCGGCGTCCGAGCCCCCGTCGCAGGCGGTGATCGTGAGGGCGAGGACGGTCACGACGGCTGTGCTGGCTGGTCTCAGTGCGAGACGACGAATAGAACGCATGGCTTCTCCTCGGATGGGGTCGGGGTTGATGCGGTTCAAGGAGTGCCGGGAGGTTCCCGGCTAGCTGTTGTCTGCTTCTGGTCTAACTGGTAAGACCAGTCTGGTGGCTGCGACGCCCGAGCGTCAAGGGGCAGCTCAGAGCCGCCGTACCGAATCCGACCCGCAGTAGGAGCGTGACCGTGACCACCGCACAGACGGCGTCGACGCCGACGTCCACGCACCGCAGAGCACTTGTCGCGTACGAGAAGAGGACCCCGGAATCCCGGCGACTGTTTCGCCAGGCCGGTGAGGTGATAGCCGGCAGCGTCTCGCGCTCGACCCTCGCGTTCGAGCCCTACCCCTTCTACGGAGCGGTGGCAGCGGGTGCACGTGTCACGGACGTCGACGGGAATCCGTACCTGGACCTGGTGAACAACTACACCAGTCTGGCGCACGGCCACGGCCATGGCCCGACCGCAAGCGCGGCAGCCCGGGAACTCACGCGATCAACCGGCTCCGGCACGGCCAACCCCCGCGAAGCGTTGTACGCGGAACAGTTGCGTGACCGGCTGCCTTCGATGCAACGGCTCCGCTTCACCACCTCCGGTTCCGAGGCAACGGGATTTGCGGTACGCGCCGCCCGCGCGCACACCGGGCGCACCCGTGTGCTCAAGTTCGAGGGCGGATTCCACGGCTCGCACAACGAGCTGCACCGCGACGTCGCCTCCCGGGAACCGCTGCCGACCGGCACCGCGATCCCGTCGCGACCGGCCGCTGGTGGCATGGAGCCGTCCGAAACGGTCACCGCGGTCTACAACGACCCCACGTCCGTCCGAACCGCCTTCGAGCGCTGGGGCACCCAGATCGCGGCCGTGATCGTGGAGCCGTTCCTGGGCAATGCCTCCCTGGTGACCGCGGACCGCCCGTTCCTCGACCAGATCTTCGCCTCGGCCTCCGAGGCAGGCGCACTGGTCGTCTTCGACGAGGTGCAGTCGCTGCGGGCCGGCTACCGGGGAGCCCAAGGCATGTGGGGCTACGCGCCCGATCTCACCGCGATCGGCAAGATCATGGGCGGTGGCTTCGCGCTCGCCGCGTACGGCGGGCGGGCCGACATCTTCGACGTCTTTTCCCCAGGCCCGCAGCAACTCGTGCAGACCGGTACGTTCACGGCCACTCCGCTCGCGCTCGCGGCAGGTCAGGCCGCCATGGCCGCACTCGACGAGACGGCGTACGACGACCTCGCCGCGCGGACCGATCGGTTGCGCGACGGCCTGCGCCGCGCGGCTCGCGACGCCGGGATACCCGTCCACGTCAATGGCCTGGGCTCGATGTTCGACATTGCGTTCTCCACCCGGCCCGTCGACAGCTACCGTGCCCACTACACCGCCGACGCCGACCTCCTCGCCGAGGTACGGCTGCACATGGTGAACGCCGGGGTGCTCATCATGCCCCGCGGAACCGGTTGCCTGTCCACGGCAGTGACCGACGAGGACGTCGACGAGGCGATCGCCGCCTTCACCGCCGCCCTGAACCTGTCCACCGGAGGCTGACCGATGCTGAACCTCGACCTTTCCGACACCGCGGCCCTGGTGACCGGGGCCGCGTCCGGCATCGGCGCCGCGTGCGCGGAGACGCTGGCCGAAGCCGGTGCCGTAGTGGTCTCCGTCGACCTGACCGCCCCCGGAGTCCCCGGTGCGGACGTGCACCTCGTAGGTGACGTCACTGATCCGGACGTACGCGCGACCGCGCTGGACCGCCTCGCCGGGGCAGGCGTGCGACGGCCACGCTGGCTGCTGGTCAACAACGCCGCAATCCAGCTCGAGAAACGCCTGGAGGACACCACGGCCGAGGAGCATCGCCGATTGTGGGACGTCAACGTGGCCGCCGTGATCGACCTGACCAGCCGGTACGCCGAACGCGCGCCGAACGGCTCCGGTGTGGTGCTGATGGCGTCGGTGCTGAGCGCGACCGGCGACCCCGCACTGGCCGGCTACACCGTCACCAAGGGTGCCATCCTCAACTACACGCGCACCGCGGCGCTCGCGTACGCCGGACGCCTGCGAGTCAACGCCGTGCTCCCCGGGGCGATCCGTACGCCGCTGACCACCCGCGCCTGGGAGGCAAGCGGTGACCCCGAAACGGCCGAAGCCCGCATGACCCGCCTCTACCCGGCCGGACGCATCGGCGAACCCTCCGACGTCGCCGGCGTGGTGGCGTTCCTGGCGAGCCGGTACGCATCCTTCATGACGGGCAGCCTGGTCGCCGTCGACGGCGGGCTGCTCGCCGCCAACGCCGAATGGGGGCTGGAACGCCTGTGAACACGTCGACCCGGATCTACGATCTCACCCTGCCCATCGCCCACGGCATGGACGCCTTCCCCGGCGAACCGACCGCAACCTTCACGCGGTTCTCGACGATCGAGGACGGTGGCATCGAAATGTGGGATGTCGGGCTCTTCAGCCAGCTCGGCACCCACGTCGACGCACCCCGGCACTTTCTCGCCGATGCGGCGACCGTCGAGTCGCTCGACCTCAGCGCCTGCATCGGCCCAGCGACAGTCCTCGACGTCCCCGACGACCGCGATGTGAGCCGTGCTGACGTGCTGGCCCGGGCCGAGCAGATTCGCGACACCGGCCGGCTGCTCCTGCGCTCCGGATGGTCACGGCGGTACGGCTCGAGCGGCTTCTGGGCCGGCTTTCCCGAGATCGGCCCGGACATCGCCGACGTCCTGGTCGATCTCGGCGTCCGCTTCCTCGGCATCGACACGCCAACCCCGAGTGTCGCCCACCTGCACGACGTTCACCGGCGTCTGCTCCGAGCCGGAATGGTGATCGCGGAATGCCTCACCGGCCTCGAGCAGCTCTCCACCACGACCTATCTCGTTTGCCTGCCGCTGCCGCTCGTCGGCCTCGACGGCGCCCCCGCGCGCATCGTCGCCATCGAACCCGCCCCTCGACTTCCGGAGAATCCGCTATGACCGCACCAGCACTCCGCACCAAGGTCATCATTGACACCGACACCGGCGTGGACGACGGCATGGGCCTGATCTACGGTCTGCTGTCTCCCGAACTCGACGTGGTCGCGGTGACCACCAGCTTCGGCAACGTCGACGTCGACAAGGTCACCCGCAACACCGCGGCGATCCTCGAACGGTTGGGCGCGGTCGTGCCCCTGGCCAAGGGCGCTGGGCAGGGTCTGGCCGGCGGCGTGGCCGACTATGTGCCGCAGATTCATGGCGAGGACGGTTTCGGCAACGCTTTCCTGCCCGAGCCCAGCTACGCGAACCTGGTCGAGGAGACCGCCGCAGCGATGACGGTGCGCCTGGCGGCAGAGCACCCGGGTGAGCTGGTGTGGATCGGACTCGGCCCGATGACCAATCTCGCGCTCGCCCTGCTTCTCGATCCTGCCCTCGCGTCGAGGCTCACGAGGGTGGTGTGGATGGGTGGTGCGGTGAAGGCGCCTGGCAATCAGACGCCGGTCGCCGAGGCGGATGCGCTGCACGATCCTGAGGCGGTGGCTCTGTGTTACAAGGAGCCGTGGGACTTTCTCCAGATCGGGCTTGACGTCACCAATGACACGATCTTCGAGGCAACGGATCTGGCGGCCGTCCGTGCGGCGTCGACGCCGGCGGCTGAGCTGATCGCGGCGGGCGTGCCTTTGTACATGTCGTTCTACGAGCAGATCTTCGGTCGGTACTGCTGCGCGATGCACTCGCCGCTCACCGTCGGCGTCGTCGCGCACCCTGAGCTCATCACCGAGGAGGAGACCCTTCCGATGGCCATCGAGCTGACCGGAACTCGAACGCGGGGTATGACGATCGCCGACCGCCGTCCCGGCCAGGACCGTGATGGCCGGGCCTGGGGCAGTGATCCCCGTGTCCGGGTGGCCTTCGACGTCGACCGCGCGACGTTCGTGCGCCGCTTCGTCGAGCGCATCACGTCAGCCGGCAGCACGGTGGTGTAGCGGCCGACGGAAGCCGGCGGTATTCACAGGGCGAAGCACCCTGCCGCGGCCGACGCTCGTGGCGTCGGCGCAACGACCCTGGCGAAGGTCGTGGGCGTCGGCCGGGCAGTCGGGAGAAGTCCTTTCTCGTGCCTGGGTAATTGTCGGTTTCTGACGTGCAAGCCGCTTCGCGATTAGCCTTCGGTGGTCGGTCTGGAGCAGGCGCCGGACCTCGTCGTGCTCGGAGCTGTCGTTCAAGGAACTGGCCAGCGCATATCTGACGGCCGGCTCCGGGTCGTTCGCCAGCTTGAGGCCAAGGTCGGGCCACTGAGGCTTTCCGGTGCGCCCAGCAGAGTGGAGGTTGACCATGTAGGTGGTTGATCGTTGTTCGTAAGCTCGTCGTCGCTTGCCGGTGGAAGTCCGGTCCGGGTAGCTGCCAGGAGGCCCGGTAGCAGACTGGCGGCTTCGTCTGGAAACGGGCGGGGTCGAAGCCCAGTGTCGAAGGCCCTTTTGGGGGAGCGACTGAGCGGTCCGTAGCGTGAATGCGAAACCTGCGGCGTCGTTACTCAGCTGCCTGTGAGGGTGGCACAGGGGAGAGCCGAGCCCTTCCGGATCGGGGTGAAGGCCATGGAAGCGGTGTAGCTCCTGGATTGCAGCCGTGAGGAACTCCCCGGCGTATGAGGGTGCGGAACGTTCAGATAGTGACGGCGGGAACTGGGGAGACCCTCCCCGGCCCGGTGACCTGCGGAGTTGGGTGTTGCCGGAGCGTGGCGTCCTATAACCGATGACCTCGGGAAGTGGACGGCCAGCCGGGTGGGTGTCGGAGGCGGCCGTAGTACCGATCGAGCCGAGCGGACAACAGAACCGCCGGTGAGGGAAGGGCCGCTGCTTCGTCGATGCGTGTGAAGTTTGGAGGGGCCCGGTGAGTGCCGTTTCGGCTAGTCCCGCCGCTGGTGGATCGATCCTGGATCCGGTCCGTACCCTGCAGCATGCGCTTTTCCGGGCGTGTACCGTTCGAAAATCCGGCTTCGGTTACGCAGCCTGGGAATACTCGTTGATCAGCCTGTTGAGGACGCGTCGGCGGCGTACTCGCACGGTGGCCAGATCCGTGACCGGCACGGGGCACGCGTCCTGAGTGGGCGGGCGTTGTTCACGGCTTTGATGCGGCCGGTGCTCGTTGTAGTGACGGACGTACTCGTCGAGCGTGGCGCTCAGGTGCCGCGGGTTGTAGATCAGGATCCGGTCCAGGCACTCCCGGCGTACTGTCCGCACCCAGCGCTCCGCGTAGGCGTTCGCGCGGGGCGCCTGGGGCGGTGTCCGCAGGATCTCGATGTCCTCGGCGGCGAATACCTCGTCGAAAGCGGCGGTGTACTTGGTGTCCCGGTCTCGTATCAGGAGCCGCAACGGTGCGGCCCGGTGTCCGAGGTTCATCATCAGGTTACGGGCCTGCTGTGCCACCCACTGGCCGGTCGGGTTGGTGGTGACGCCCAGGATGTGTACTCGCCGGGTGGCTAACTCCATCAGGAACAACACATAGACGCGGGTTAGGCCGATCGTGTCGACGTGTAGGAAGTCGCAGGCAAGCAGCCC